>CAYMFQ010000108.1:0-17251 GCA_964389335.1 uncultured Granulosicoccaceae bacterium | reverse complement strand
CATGGAGAGGCCATTCGTCCTGAGTCTGAATTGGTTAATACCGTGTCCGTGTCAGCATGCTTGTCGAACCGTTCTTTGCCTGCCTGAAAAGCGGCTGCGATTCCATCGGTCAGCATTGTTTGTGCAGCCGTACTCTCCAGTGCTGATTTTGCGGCCGCAACAAATGCATCACCCGCTGCAGTGTTTTCTACAATCGCGATGCCCGGGTTTGTACAGAACTGTCCGGCGCCCATAGTCAGGGATGCGGCCCAGCCGGCGCCTATTTCCTCGCCTCGTGTTCGTGCTGCCTCGGGCAAAATAAACATCGGATTGACACTTCCAAGCTCGCCAAAGAACGGAATCGGTTCGGGTCTCTGTGCGCACATATCAAACAGCGCGCGTCCACCTCTAAGGCTGCCGGTAAATCCGACAGCTCGAATGAGAGGGTGCTGGACAAGGGCTGCACCTACGGCTTGTGTGCCGCCGTGAATCATACTGAAAACACCGGGGTGCTCACCGGTTTTAACAATGGCGGCATGTATGGCTTCGGCGATGATTTCGCCAGTGCCCGGGTGAGCTTCATGGCCTTTGACTACCACCGGGCAACCCGCTGCCAGTGCTGCGGCTGTGTCGCCACCGGCAGTTGAAAACGCCAGCGGAAAATTTGAAGCACCGAATACGGCCACGGGGCCTATCGGTCGTTCAGCCAGTTTCAAGTCCGGGCGCGGCAACGGAGTCCGATCCGGCAGTGCCTTGTCGTGATGAAGATCCAGATAATCTCCGGCACGAATATGTTCAGCAAACAGGCGAAGCTGGCCGCTTGTGCGTCCGCGTTCTCCCTGCAGCCGTGCTTCTGGCAGACCGGTTTCCTGTGTGCCTATCTCGGTGATGGCATCGCCACGAGATTCTATTTCATCGGCTATTGCATCAAGGAAAAAAGCGCGCCTGTCGCGTGGGCTGTAGCCATAGGTGAGAAAGGCTTCCTCTGCTGCACGGCATGCCTGATCCACCAGATCGGCGTTGCCGGTTGAAAAGGTGTGTGCCGGACCATGAGCGGGGCTACTGTCAAAAGTGGGTTCTGTGGCTACCCATTCGCCATTGATCAGGTGTTTGCCGGTTGGAGTGAAACTCATGTAAGGAGGTATCCTCAATTGGGTGTTGGCTTCCAGCATCCGCAGGCGGTTGGTGGGGCAGCTGCCAATGATATACAAATAGTGGTTCTAAAAACGAGTGTGTGAGGCAGGGGGCAGTGTGGCAACGTATGCAGTAAGCGTCGATGTTGTTACGACGTATGCTCAGGTCATGACCAGCTCAAATGTCTGGTCATGCGGTAGTGGTATTCACGGCAGATTTTTCTGTTCGGTTAACCGAGCTGCAGTGCCAGCAAATATATCACTGCAATGGCGCACAGCTGCGCATGGCAACGCGATCCCAGCCCCAGCCATCATTGATGTTGGCATAGGAGTAATCGCAATTGCTGTTGTCAGTGGTGTTATCTGTCGCCACAGGTGCACAACTTTGGCGGGTTACCGGATTCCAGCCCCAGCCATTGTTATCTGGTGCGCTGCTGTAGTCACAATCGGCGTCCTGATCCACGACGGGTTCTGGTAGCGGCGCGCAACTCTGTTGTGCCACCGGGTCCCAGCCCCAGCCGTTGTTGTCTGCTGCTGCCGTGTAGTCGCAGGCAACTGGTGCGCAGCTTTCACCAGCTGCTGCATCCCATCCCCAGCCGCCATTGAGTGCTGCCTGTGAGTAGTCACAGCTACCTGCAACAACATTGCCGGTGGGGCCGAAACTGACTGGATCGTCAGGTGTATAACCTTGCGCTTCGAAAAAATCGCTGCGAAATTCATTTGGAAAACGGTAGATAGCGTCGAGCGGTTCGGACACACCCAGGAGCCTGACACTGGTACATTGATCGTAGCTAAAGTTGCCTTCCCAGAAACGCACTGCCTGATCAAGCAGTTCCGCCAGACCAAATTCGGAGAATTGCAACACGCCATCCACTACAGCCAATTCGTCGTTTTCCAGCGTAACAAATCCTGTGTTGATTACTGATTTGGTGACCAGTGCTGAATCACCTCTCAACGGTTGAAATATATAGTCAACATCGTTATCACTGAATGCGTCGTGCACATAAGTTTCTCCGTTCCAGCGGTACTTATTGCAGGTGACTCTGCGTAGCGCGAGATCGGCCCGGTAGTTCCAGCGCGGATCAACCAGTTCTACTTCCAGGCCCGTTTCAAGGTTGGTATAGGGTGGTGGTGAAGTAACAAACTCCACAACCGGTCGCTCAAGCATTGTCACAACGCGCTCTGCAGGTTCGGCATCCGGCGCTGCAGTAAACGCCTCCGGAACGCCGGTTGGTCTTATTACACCGCCATCAGGGTCGTAGCAAAGATAGTAATCGGTAAGCCCGGCACCCCAGATTCGAATCGCGTTTTCAGTGTCGCCATTGTGATCCACAACCTCAACATAGTGGCTCCTGGCCATTGGAGCGGGGCCGTTATAAACGCCATTGTCAACACTCCACATCGGTGTATAGCGGTTTAACTTTGACTCAATAAAACCGAGTGCGGTACCAATGTGGGGTTCCTGTGCCGGTAGTGGATAGTGGAATACGCTGTATGCGGCGTCTCTGAGTGGCGTATTCGGCGCTGGCCCCTGCGAGCCTTCTTCGTACTGACCCGTATCCTCGTTAAAAATGAACGGGTCGCATTGCAGTGTACGATTGGCGAGATCGGCGTTCGGGTCCCAAAAGGCACGTTGCAGTACTACCTCGGCACCGGTTTCCTGATTAATGAAATTTGGCATGGGCGTGGAGAGTTCTGTCACCTGGCAGTCACCAAACGCTGCGGCATCCTGATTAAACTCTCGCCCGATTCCGTCTCCATCGATGTCAGACGCCAGAAACTCACAAGCCGGCAGTGTTTGTGCGAAAATTCCGTGTGGAAAGGTAAACACAGATGAAAGTAAGAAAACTAAAACCGCGAAAAAGCGCGGTTGTTGAATGAACATGAAGGGGGAAAGGCACATTACTATTGTCACTCCGTATTGACTGTAAATTCCAATGATTTCCCGATTGGGGTTTCCTGACTGATGCTTCTGTGGCTGAAAATACGACACAAAAGACCGTGTTGCGATGTTGCTGGTGCAACGTAAGCATCGCCACACGACCATCACAACTCGGACATAGTACACTGACTTTTAGCGTGTTACCGACTTTGTTTTTGTCGTTGATGGGCAGCCGAGTCGATGTAATCCAGACCGAGCCCCCACGACTCGAAAATGGTTTGTGGCAGGGGCTGGCGCAAAGCGGTTCAGCGTAAATTACTTATCGCTTCTATCATCAACTTCGTCGCCTCTTCGATCTCGCCCGGTGTAACGTTCAACGCCGGCATAAGCCGAATAGTTGCGGGTCGTGGTGCGTTGATGATTAGTCCCTTATCCATGGCTTGTTGTTGCAGTTTTGCTGCGATGGGTTGCTCAAGTTCAATCGCTTGTAACAGGCCGGCGCCGCGCACGTGTTGCAGTTCGATTTCGCTGCCAAGTTGCATAAGCTGTGTATGCAGTAGTTGGCCGGTTTCCTGTACTGACTGCAGGAAAGAGGGCTTGCACACAGTGTCGACCACAGCCAGTGCAACGGCGGTCATCAACGGGTTGCCATTGTAGGTGCCGCCCTGATCACCATGCTCGAAACAGCATACGTGCTCGGCAGCTATGGTTGCTGATATAGGCACGCCACCGCCTAGTCCTTTGCCGAGCGTGACGATGTCCGGTTTGATCTGATGTTGCTCGAACGCGAAGAATGAGCCGGTTCTACCGACGCCTGTCTGGATTTCATCGAGTATTAATAACACGCCATGCCTGTCGGCCAGTTGACGAAGCTGCGCGAGGTACTCGGGTGAAGGGACAATAACACCGGCTTCGCCCTGAATGGGTTCGAGCATTATGGCCAGTGTATTCTCGGTGATTACATCAGCCATTGCATCTATGTTGCCGTATTCAACTTTCTTAAAACCGGGGACTTGTGGCGGAAACAGTTTGTCCCAGCCAGGCTTGCCGCCAGCTGCCATTGTTGCCAGTGTTCGACCGTGAAAACTGTTATGGGTGGTTATAATTTCGCTGCCGGCTGGACGGTTGATCTGGCCCCACTTTCGAGCCAGTTTGATGGCGACTTCGTTGGCCTCGGAACCGGAGTTTGAAAAGTGCGCCTGGTGCAAACCGCTGAGCTGAACCAGCTTATCAGCCAGCACCAGTTGTGGTGCGTTGTGTAGCGCCGGGCTGGGAGTGATGAGACGGGTGCCTTGTGTAGCCAGCGCATCAACGATCTGCTGCGGACAGTGGCCAAGTGCATTAACAGCCCAGCCCTGAATAAAATCCAGATAGCGCTGGCCGGTGTTGTCCCAGAGATAAGACCCGCTGCCGCGAACCATGACTGGTTCTGGTCGGGCGGTGATTGGCATGAGTGTGGTATTGGCAACCATATTGGTCTCCTGTGCAGGGAGGGGACCGTATTAGATGATTGCGTGCCGCCTCCCGGGTGGGTGGCGGATGCTTTGTGTTTAGTCGAGCATGCGAGCCACCGCAGATATGCTGCGGCGACGGCGGACACTTGAGTGTGTGGTGATCGACATAACCTTAGTGTGGGCAAGTTGTCTGCCGGCGTCAAGTCTGTCAGGGGGAATCGTCGCAGATCCTCTGGCACGACGATTGCCGCTGCTGATGATTCTTACTCAGTGTTAGAAGTGAACGCAAAAGCGGCCACGATAATATTCGCGATGTGAAAAAGTGTGCTGCTTTCCACACTCATAGTTGTGTGGGTTACGTTTGATGTCGCGGCACAAAGGTATGGGACGGCCGTTTGCAGTCGATGGGTTTTCAGTGTTTGCTGTGGGTAGACCAGGCATTATGGGGTAATGAAAATATGGATTTATTGGTGGCGGTTGTTTCTGTCCTCGGTTTTTTATACGCCGTAAGATTGCTATACAAATTTCGGTTTTTATATGCCGATACCCCACGCCTCAAATATGTGTATGGATTGTCCGCACTGTTCTGGTTAACACTGTTTTTTTCAGCATTGTTCGGAGATAACTACCTGCTTCTTACGGCGTTTGCCCTCCTGATTACGCATTGGGTATTTCGAACGTACTCAAATAGAAAGACGATGGCTGAGATAAAGGAGATAACTGACTCGGCAGTCATCCGCGCAGGCGTTGATCGGAAAGAAGAAGCGGAAAATACGTCTGAAAAACAAGATGCTGAAAAGGAAGAAAATGATCGAAAGTTTACAGAAATAGTAACAGCGATTGCTAATGGCGATCTCGAAGTGGCTGAGGAAGAATTGTCTGGTGGATTTGACGTATATTATGTTTCTACGGAAACAGACAGTCAGATGTTGTCACTTCTGCTGCAACAAGGGCAGGGTGAGCTGATTCTGAAAACGGCTGTTAGTATTGTCAGTAAAGACAAGTATACGCAGGAGGAGCGTGATGAATACCGCGACCTGCTGGAGCAACACGAAAAGTTCGAGACAGGGTGTTTATTGCTGTTGTCGTTAGGCGCGGAGGTTAACGCCAATGATGGCAATGGACGCAGCAACCTTATGCTGGCCGCCAAACACGGATTCAATAAGGTGCTGGAGTCGCTCATTCGCTCAGGTGCGGATCTGGATACGCAAAGGTACGATGGTACTACTGCGTTACACGAAGCAGTACGGGCCAGAGCAGTCGAATGCACCCGATTGCTGGTACAGGCCGGAGCATCGACAGACATAGAAAATCGTGATGGCAAATTGGCACTGGATTATGCCACTGATGACGCCATTATCGAGGTGCTACGCAGCCACTAATCTCTGGCACTGCGCCAGGAGTTAACACTTTTTCAGCTTAACGACATTTTCGCTGTTCTGATCTGCTCCCGGGTCGGCTTGCGTTGCGCCCGTGTCGCTGGCTACTGCCTGCATTTCATGGCTGCTCTGGACCAGAGACGAACGAAGGTCCAGCTTGTCGACCAGTTCAAGCTCCTTAAACGCATCACCCTTGCGTATACCCTGTAGTTCAACAACGACGACGTTGTTCTGTTCACGCACCGCACAAATATTGCCTTTTAGATCAAAGGTCTTGTTGAGCGCGGGTATCGGAAGTACGACGCGAATGAACTTTCCCTCAGCCAGTGAGTGGGTGTCCCGTCGGGGAAGGTTTTTTGCCAGTTGAAGACCAAGATACTGCTCTGAGCAGTCAATTACCGTGCACCCGACACCAGACGACGTTTTCATCGAAGGAAACAGCGTTGCCTGCAGTGAGAGTTCCATGCGCAGTTGCTTGCGATGCTCTTTGCTCGACAGGGTGTCCAGCAGCGGCTCAAGGTAGACTACCTTGTAGTCTTTGTAGTAACCGGTCTTTACGATTGATCGTCGAAGCACCGCGGTATCAATAACCTGCGGAGTTGGATCGGCGGCCGACACCAGCGTGATGCTGTGCCCTTTGACAAACTGCCCCGACTGGCCAATTTCTGCGCGGCTAAAATAATCGAGTGTTTTTTCCAGCTCAGAGGTATCCGGCACGATGATGGAAAAGCTGGCAATCTCTGCGGCAGTTACACTATCGCCGGACTCTTCCAGCTTAAAGCGGACTGTGTCGTCACTGAGGCCGTCTACCAGCTCTCTGCTGTAGATCGGATTCTTATTAACTTCGTAGCCTAAGATAACGGTTTCAAAGTCAATTTTTTCCAGGTACTCGGGGTAGTAGTGGACTTTTTCGCCAATGGGGAAATGCTGAATTAGTTGCTTTAGTTGTCCGACGTAACGCTCGATGCGTCCATCGTCTTCCTCTGCTGGCGACGCCTTCCATAGTGAGCCAAACATAGTGGGTGAGTTACCTGGAGCTGTTGAACATAGCCACTGTATCGGGTCAGCAGATTGAAGCTTGAGCAATGAACGAATGGTGCCTTAGCGCCAACATAGGCTTGCTCTTATAGGAGGTATAGCGATTGGTTCCGGCTGTGAAGTGCGATTCATTGCGTGTGCTGGCAGCAGCGCGAGTGCGTACAGGTGCTAAAACGGCTAATAGCGGGTGCGCCGACAGGATTTAGTTGGTTTTATAATATCCTGTCGACGCGTATTGTTGCTACTCGCAGTCGAGCGGACGCTCGACAACGCTGGTTCGGCCTTTTACCAGGTTACTCACCACGGCCGTACCACGAATGCTGAGCTCGACCATGTCTTCTTCCACTGAGGTTACCACGCCATTAAATTTCGTTGTCTGTAGCTGCGAGCGGATCTCGTCGCCAGTCAGGTAGCGACCGGTTTTCCTGTCTGCACCACGCAACTGCAGGCGTTGCACAAAACCGACTTCGATATCATCGTATGTTTCGTAAGATGCTTTGATATATGCGATTGTGTTTTGCGGTACTTTGACCAGTTTTCTACTCGCGAAGGTGACGGTTTCTGTCGTGGACTGTCCCGTGGTGGTTGTTTGTGTGCGGGAGTTTTCTGTGTGGAAAGAGTGTTCACCCGATACCGATGCACTGTAGCTGGGCCCGACAGGTGAGTCTATTGACATACTAAGCTCCCAGCCGAGTGTATGAGTTTGCGACGAAAGCGTGGACAAACTTTCTGACCATTCTGCATAGACTGTGGTCTCGGTTGAGCGTTCTATGCCTGTCTCGGTTTCCAGGATTTGCGAGCCGCAGTTGCTTTCGTCAGACTCGTACGCAATGCCAATCTGTGGTGCCGGAATAATACTTTGAACAACTTCTGCACCAGCGCTTCGTACTTCCCAGTCAATGTTGGTCGAAACAATTCGCCAGCGTGTTGGTGTGGTTGCAGTGGTGTTGTCCGCGTATTGATTGCGACCTGCGGTGTACCAGTATAGATGCGCTTCTGTGTCGGTAGTAAAGCCCCAGCCAGATGCGGCGCTGGCTGGTGAGCGGGCTGGCCAGCCATCCAGGTGCCGTAGTGCCAGATCACCCTGTCCACTCAGTTCTGATATTTTTGCCTTAATGATATAGACGCCGTTGCGCTCCTTTTCGATTTTGAATTTCCATCTATTCCATGAGTTGCTGTTCGGCGCATTGGTGTCTGGAGCGTCCGCGGATACTGTCAGGAACAGCTGTCGGAATTTATAACGATTGCCGTTGCCGGCGTTACCCTGAGCCTGCTCTATGCTAGAGATCTTAACAAAGCTGTTCTGGTCCACGTTTTTGATTGCGTAGTAGCCAGGGTCGTTCTCAAACTCAATGAACTGGTGTAGAAACCGCTTTGCACTTTCATTCATCGGGCTCGCCATGGCGGTTTGAATACCTGCGGTGTCGACTATGGCTTTGCGATATTGGTTGCCATTGTAAGTCCAGCCACTGTCAACCGGGGTTCCGTCACCTTTGACGCGTTGAATAAAGTACTCGGTTGATGCATCCAGCTTGAGCTTTGCGAACTTGTCTTCCAGGTCTTCATTAAAGACTTCAATTGGAACAGGATTGCTCTGTAACACGACTCTGGACATGGTTCTGTCGACGATGAATTGTCCGTCCACATCCCACAGCGTAATCTTGAGGTTGATACCACGCGCGTAGGTAGAGATCTCGTCATCGGATAAGTCTGCCACTGGCAGGCTAAGTGTGCCCATCATTGAGTACGGTCCGAGTTGCACCACCGCTGGAAAGCCGGGTAATACATCGTCGACCAGCTCAATGGTGGCAGTGGCAGGGTTATGTCCATAGGCGGCTGTTTTGCGGGCGCTGATCTGCAGGCCAATCTGCCCTTTGAACAGTGCATCGTCGGTCTCGGGTTCCGTTTCGTCGTCTGCCAGCAGAAGAAGCTGGCGGGATGTGTTATCTGAGGCGGGTGGGCCTGATGAAGAATCTACAGCAACATCGCCTTCACAGCCGGCTAAGGCAACAGCTATTAAAATAAACGCAAGTACGAAAAAACGTTTCATATCGTCTACTCCTGTAACCCGAATAAAGAACGTTTGCACCCAACGGCTTTACTGTGTGCGGTTGTCCGTGATAACAAATGTGTAACTTTGTTAACGTCGAACTGGCGAGTCAAATAAAGGGTTTATGCTGCGGTAATTCGCATTATCAGAGAGTAGAAAGCGTGTTGATGAGTGTATTGCCAGACAGGCACCTTAGTTATGACCCACAGTGCACATTGTAACGAGCGCGGTTGTTGATACTGACGCGTCAAATCATTGCCGTCGTTTATTTTACGGATATTGGTTATTCCGGTTTTAGAGCGGTAACCTGAATCTCTATTTGCATTTTCGGGTCTGCCAGATTTGCGGATATCATGGTGGCAGCCGGTCTTACGTTATCGAAGTACTGTTTGAGAATGGGCCAGCACTCGGGAAAGTTTTCTGCAACTGGCAGGATGTACATAACGCGAACCACGTCGGCCAGTGTGGCCTCAGCCTCAGTCAGTGCGGCTTCAATATTTTTCAAACACTGCTCAGTCTGTTCAGCCAGGTTGTCTGAAATTGTCATGGTCGAGTAGTCGTAGCCGGTTGTACCTGACACGAACACCCAGCGTCCGTCGACAACGGCCCGCGAGTAGGCAATGTCGTTCTCGAAGGTTGAGCCTGAAGTGATTAGTTTGCGCATGTCCTGGTGCTCGATTGGCGGGGGATAACATCTGTGGCAGACTCATGATACCGCTAATGCACAGTGAAAATCGTGTCCAAATTATTCTCGCCATTCACCCTGCGCGGGGTGACGTTTAAAAACCGAATCGCGGTTTCTCCAATGAGCCAGTACCGAGCGTACGATGGTGTTGCCAACCACTGGCATCTGGTGCACCTCGGCCGTTTTGCACTTGGCGGCGCCGGCCTGGTGTATGCAGAGGCCACGGCCGTTGAACGCGATGGTCGCAGAACACACGGTGATCTCGGTCTGTGGAACGACGAGCAGATCGAGCAGCTAAAGCCTGTTGCCGAGTTTCTTGCCGCTGAAGGGTGTGTGCCAGGTATTCAACTCGGGCACGCTGGTCGCAAGGCGTCAGAGCGCAGACCGTGGCACAACGAAACACCGGTCGATGCGGAGGATATCGAACAACGCAATGAAGCACCGTGGCCTGCTATCGCGCCCTCGCCATTACCCTATGCAGATGGCTGGCCGGCGCCGCTCGAAATGTCTGAAAATGACATACTTCGGGTTATCGATGCGTTCGCACAGGCGGCGGCGCGTGCGCACCGCGCTGGCTTCAAAATCATAGAGGTCTATGCAGCGCACGGGTTTCTGGTGCATCAGTTTCTGTCGCCACTGGCCAACCAACGCACTGATAGCTGGGGCGGTAGCGTAGAAAACCGCGCGCGTTTTGCGGTTGAGGTTGCGCGGGCGATCAGAGCTCAATGGCCCGATGATCTGCCACTGGCATTCCGGCTGTCAGCCACTGACTGGATAGACGGCGGGCTCGAAATCGATGACACTGTGATAATCGCACAGCAGCTCAAGGAAGCGGGTGTCGATATGATCGACGTGTCGACCGGAGGTATCGGTGGCAAGGATCGGCCACGTCGCATGAAGATTGATCAGGGTTTTCAAATACCCTTTGCGTCTGATGTAAAACAACGTGCAAACGTGCCTGTGATGGGCGTTGGATTTTTATGGGATGAGCACGTATGCGAAAGCCTAATTGCCGATGGACAGGTCGATATGATCGCGTTGGCCAGAGAGTTGTTATCTAACCCCAACTGGCCGCTGCAGGCAGCAACGGCGCTTGGTGATAATGACAATCAGGAGCTCGCACCTGTCGAGGCGGGCTGGTGGCTGATGAAGCGTGATCGCTTACTGCAAAAGCTGGGCTTGCGATAGTGCACTGAACCTACCGCCCGGGTTGACGGTCTCAGTATTAACTGACTAAGTCCGCATCCGATGGAGTAACCATGCATCAGGTGAAACCCTGCCACTCTGTTTTGGCGTTACTGTTTATCTGCCTGACTGTTGCACTGCCGGCGAGCAGTAACGCAGCTGTACCGACGTTTGACCAGCAGGCACGGGCGGTTGTGGCGGCACTGCCGACAGTGAAAGACGCAATCGGAACCAGTCCTGATGCACTCGACAATCAGCCGATCATCGTTACGTTTTTTGCCAGCTGGTGTCCGCCGTGCCGAGAGGAATTTGCACACCTGAACAAACTGGCAGATAAATATCGTGATACCGACCTGCGCATAATAGCCATCAATGTGTACGAGGCATGGGACGATAACGATGCGGTCCGTATGCAACAGTTTATCCGTGCAACAGCGCCACAGTTTCCAGCGCTCGTCGGTTCTGAATCTGTACGTGATCTGTTTGGTGGCATCAGTCGAATACCTACAGTGTACGGGTTCAGTCGCGATGGAAAGCTGAGTTACCGATTCATCCATAAGCGCGGGGCCAAAAAAACCAATGCGACGTTCGCCGAGCTCGACAGTGCCGCGCAACTACTGTTGCAATAAGCGCAAGTTGATAACAAGAACACTGATGCTTGCTAATGTCACTGGTCCATCACACCGTCGTATGCTGGCGGCACTACTGCTGGTCGCAACAAGTGTATGGCAGGGCGTTACCATTGACGGATGCTGAAATTGCAGCGCTCAGTGTTGACCTGTTTGCGGTACAGGGCGACGACAAAATTGCCATTGTCGAACAACTCGCCGCACTGAACGATAAGAGCCTGATACCCACCTTTGTACTCGCGATGCGCTGGACCGGGTCAAACATTCATGTCGCCAAAGCGCTGTCTGCACTCACCGGCGAGAAAATCGAGACGTGGCATCAGGCCTATCACTGGCAGCAGCGCCACCCGGAAGTAATTCCACACCTGACCTACCGCGACGTAAAACTTCGCTTCCTCGGTAATACCGACAAAGACTTTCTGCCGTTGTTTCAGCCGCCCTATGATGAACGTGCGCGGATGCGTATCAGGCTGGAGGAGATTGTCTGGGGAGGTGCGCTGTTTGACAATATTCCCTCGCTTGATGCGGCCACAATGCTTACTGCCGATGAGGCGTCCTACCTGCTGGATACAGACCTGGTGTTTGGTGTTTCAATTAATGGCGACGCACGTGCGTACCCGCTTAGAATTATGGGCTGGCATGAGATGGTCAATGATGTAATTGGTGGTGTGCCGGTTGCTCTGGCTTATTGCACACTGTGTGGTGCGGGTATTTTGTTTGATACCAGCGCCGGAGATCAAACGTTTGTATTTGGATCTTCCGGGCTACTGTATCGCTCCAACAAACTCATGTTTGATCGCCAAACCAACAGTTTATGGAACCAGTTTGCCGGTGAACCCGTGGTAGGTCCTCTGGCTGACAGCGGAGTAAAATTATCGGTATTACCACTGACCACCACCACCTGGAGCGAATGGCGTCGTCGTTACCCTGACACGCAAGTGCTTTCACTGAACACCGGACACATCCGCAACTATGATTCGGGCTTTGTGTATCGAGAGTACTTTGCCAGCCCTGATCTGATGTTTCCAGCAGCCGTAGGCAACACCACAGGGTTGCAACAAAAAGACATTGTATTCGGCGTTCGTGCATTTGCTGCAAGCAAAGCATGGCCGCTGACGGTGTTTGAGCATACCCGGGTGCTAAACGATAAGGTAGGGCGAAATCCGGTGGTGCTTATTGGCGATGCCGGCACTAAAACCGTGCGTGCCTATGAACGCGCTGCGGATGAGCGCTTTAGCCTAAACGACAGTGGGCAGCTGGTGTCTGATGGCATTGAGTGGCATGCAGACGAGGCATTCCTGCGCAGTGCATCAGACACCGAGCGTCGGGCGCGCCTGCCCGGGCATATTGCCTACTGGTTTGCGTGGGAGAATTTTATGGGCTTCGACAGCGAACTGTATCAGCCGTCGAAGCCATAATCAGCACCCATTGCTGTGAATGGTATGTGTTAAAACTCTACATTCACCCACGCGCCGTTGCGCTTTGAAGAGTTAACAGCAGCTGTCACAAACGCCATGCCCGACAACCCGTCCTGAATGGTAGGGAACAGACTGTCGGTGGTTGCGTTGCTGTCTTTCCTGCGGGCGATAATCGCCTGGGCAACATCGGTATAGATATTGGCAAACCCTTCCAGATACCCTTCCGGGTGTCCCGGGGGAATGCGCGATACATTGTTGGCTGCATCGCCGGCGCCGCTGCCACCACGGGTGATTAGTTGTTTGGGCTCACCGAGCGGCGTATACCAAAGATAATTCGGGTCTTCCTGTGCCCACTCCAGTCCGCCTTCCGTGCCGTAGACACGCAGTCGCAACGCGTTCTCGTTGCCCGGTGCCACCTGGCTTGACCACAGCATGCCTTTGGCGCCCTGATCGAAGCGCAGCAGAATGTGCGCGTTGTCGTCGAGTTGTCTGCCTTCAACAAAGCTATCGAGGTCAGCGCACAATGACTCAAGTTTAAGGCCGGTAACAAACGTGGCGAGGTTTAGTGCATGGGTGCCTATGTCGCCAATGCAGCCGCCGGCACCGGAGCGTTCCGGGTCGGTGCGCCAGCCAGCCTGCTTCTGACCGGTTTCCTCCAGCCGTGTCGATAGCCAGTCCTGTGCGTATTCGGCCTGTACCAGTCGCAGCTTGCCCAGCTTGCCGGAGTGCACCATGTCACGTGCCTGGCGTATCATCGGGTAGCCGGTATAGTTATGCGTTAACGCGAATATCGCACCGCTGTCGGCCGCACTCTTTGCCAGCTTTTTTGCATCGGCCATGGTTGAGGTAAGCGGTTTGTCACAGATGACATGGATGCCGCGTTTCAGAAACTCTCGCGCAACCGGATAGTGCATATGGTTTGGTGTAACGATGGCAACCGCTTCAATGCCATCCTTTATACGGGCCTCGCGCTTGGCCATTTCCTTAAAATCCGCATAGGCGCGATCATCAGCAATACCAAGGTCTTTGGCTGACGCCAGTGACTTTTCCTCTGTTGAAGAAAACGCACCAGCCACCAGTTGATAGTGATCGTCGAGCCGCGCGGCAATTCGATGCACCGCGCCGATGAACGCATCGCGTCCACCGCCAACCATGCCAAGCTTGATACGGGGTTCCTTTGCTGTATCAGTCATGTTGGCTAGTCCTCTATACCGAGCATTCTGCGATTGGCTGCCTCGTCGGTGCCGCCATCGGCGAAGTCATCAAAAGCTTTTTCGGTAACGCGAATGATGTGATCACTGACGAACGCCGCACCTTCGCGTGCACCGTCTTCAGGGTGCTTGAGGCAGCATTCCCATTCCACAACAGCCCAGCCATCAAAGTCACAGGCTGACAGTTTTGAGAATATGGCGCCGAAGTCTACCTGCCCGTCGCCGAGGCTTCTGAAGCGACCGGCGCGGTCGACCCAGCTTTGATAGCCGGAATATACCCCTTGCCTGCCGGTCGGATTGAGCTCGGCATCCTTAACGTGAAACATGCGAATGCGATCGTGGTAGATATCGATGTTGTCCAGATAGTCGAGATGCTGCAGCACGTAGTGCGATGGGTCGTACAGCATGTTGCAGCGAGCGTGGCCATTGAGCCGTTCGAGAAACATCTCATAGGTGACGCCGTCGTGCAGGTCTTCACCAGGGTGAATTTCGTAACACACATCAACGCCGCACTCGTCTGCTTTATCGAGAATGGGGCGCCAGCGTTTGGCGAGCTCGTCAAAGGCAGTTTCAATCAGCCCGGCAGGGCGTTGCGGCCACGGGTAAACATACGGCCATGCCAGTGCGCCGGAAAAGGTGGCGTGAGCACCGATGCCCATGTGTTGTGATGCCTGCAGTGCCTTCATTACCTGATCAACGGCCCAGGCCTGACGCGCTTTCGGGTTGCCGCGGACTTCCGGTGCGGCAAAGCCATCAAAGGCATCATCGTAGGCCGGGTGCACAGCCACCAGTTGTCCCTGCAGATGCGTTGACAGCTCGGTGACTTCCACGCCGTTATCTGCTGCGATGCCTTTGAACTCATCGCAGTAGTCTTTGGATGAAGCGGCTTTGTCGAGGTCGATCAGTCGGCCGTCCCAGCTTGGCACCTGTACGCCCTTGTAACCACAATCGGCAGCCCATGCAGTGATAGACTCCCACGAGTTAAACGGCGCGTTATCGTCGGCAAACTGTGCCAGAAACAGGGCCGGGCCTTTAATGCTCTTCATGCGTTTCCTCCGAAACAATTGTGCTGATACCTGTTCCCTTCACAGGTAATGACCAAAGGTTAAGCGAAAACCGGCGGGCGGACAATGCGGTTAATGCGTCGCAGCCGGCCCCCTGGAGACGAAGCGGTGCCGTGCCAGTGCCGGAGCAGAATCAGGTGACAGTGGCACTTGATAAATTGATATGTCAATTATAAGGGTTTGGTGAAGTAGAGACAATGGGCCCTGTCATTTACGCTTTTTCGTGGTTGTTGTTCGCCGTGGTGCATTCGCTGCTTGCGAGGCCGTGGCTGCAGAAAAAATTTGAAACCTACTGTGGGCGTTACTACCGTCTGCTATACAACCTGCTGGCGGCGCTTAAGCTCGCTGTCGTCTTTTACATTGGCAGTGTCTGGCTGAGCCAAAGCCGCTTTGCGATGTTCGATAGTGTCGCGTTTGGCGTCGCGACTGCCGCGTTGCAAGTGCTTGGTATGGTGGTGATGGCAGTGGCACTGCTGCCATACGATATCGGCCGGTTTGCGGGCATCACCCAGGTGTTGACTGGTGAAAGAGTCAGCGCGGAAGACAACGCGCAGATCCGAGAGCCATTGCAACGCCACTGGCTTAACCGGTGGATGAGGCACCCTCTCTACACCGGGGCACTGTTGTTCCTGTGGGGTGGTGCAGTTCATTCATTGGGCCTGTGGACGGCGCTGTGGGGCTGCCTGTACCTGATGATTGGTGCAAGGTTCGAAGAGCGCAAACTGATCCGAAGTTACGGTGAAGAGTATGTGCAGTATCAACGCGATGTGCCGGCGTTCTTTCCGATGCCGGTGTTTCGTCGTTAGCGCGAATAGGGTTTAACACATGATTGTAGGAAATATGAAAACGAATAAAGCTCTGAGTTATGTGCAGGTATTAGCGGCAGTTGGTTTGCTGTCATTTTCGGGGGGTGCATCGGCACTGTTGCCGTTTGCAAAGACTGGCAACCTGTATGTCTCAATGTGGACCTCTGACGAGATCGCCGTATTTACCCCGGACGGTACTCCGGTTGAACGTTTCACAGCAAGCGGTCTCGATGGGCCGCGTGGCATTGCGTTTAACCCGGCCAATGGCGAGATCTGGATTGCTGGTGAGTTCAGCAATGCCATTTATATATTTGATCATCAACATCAGTTTCTTCGTACGCTGGAGCATGAAGATTTTAACGAACCGGTTGGCGTGACTTTCCGTACGGTTGATGCGGATGCTGCAGATGCGCTGGTGTATATCAGTAACTCTAATGGCAATGAGATTATGGTATTCAACCAGGCAGGTGAGTTGCAACGCCGCTTTAGTGGACCTGATCTGTCTGATCCCAACTGCTCTGCATTTATGGCTGACGGCAGTTTATTTGTTTCCAATCGGCTCGGTGGTTCCGGCGGGGTTGTCGGTTCTGTCAGTAGCTTCGATGCGCAGGAAAGTTTCCTGTTCGACTTCACCACGACAGGTATTGCCAGCCTAATGGCAGTCGCACGAGACCCTAACATGAGTGAGATGAATGAAGACGATACATTGTGGGTAACATCGGGCGGCGGTGATACGGGTATTTACGAATTTGATCAGAGTGGCAATCTGTTAAACACGCTGTTGCCTGCGGATATAGGGGACGGGCGTAGTATTACACCGCAGGGTATTGCGTTTGATAGCAATGGTGATTTTTATGTGGTGTCTTTTCTTAACGAAGTGCTGAAGTTTGATTCAGACGGTAACTTTATATCACGCTTTCCGACCGGGGATGGCACATCGAGGAGTACGGCATTTCAGGGTTGTCGTGCTGATGTTGAAGGAAGTTGCGTGCCGCTGGGTGTAGAGGTAAGTGGTGAAGATGCTGATGGTGGCGGCACAGAGACAGAAGGCACTGGTGATGGCACAGACGCAGATGATGCTGGAGAAGAAGAGGTGACAGACAGTAGCTCAGGTGGTGGTGCACTGTCTCTTTGGTTAGCAGTTGGGTTATTGGGGTTGGCACGGCGCAGGCTCAAGGTCGGTTCAGCATTGTCGTAGTGCGAACGTTGGTGGGAGTACAACTCCGTTGAACGAACATGTCGCTTATGCGTGTAGTACTATGGCTAGTATATAGCGCTTACTGTGCGAGTACCCAGTGTTAGAGTTCGCCGATCGGGGATCAACTCCCACCGGCGAAC
>CAYMFQ010000107.1:11666-17275 GCA_964389335.1 uncultured Granulosicoccaceae bacterium | reverse complement strand
AGTAGCGCCGCTTGTACTCTCGTCTGCACACCCAGTTTTTTAAGCACCGCGCGCACGTGCAACTTTACAGTCCCATCGACAATACCCAGTTCACTGGCAATATGTTTGTTGCTCTCACCACGGGCAATGTGTTTAAGGATGTCCATTTCCCGCGGTGTTAGGTTGTAGGCGTTATTGTTGTTGCCTATCTCTTCCTTCACGACCGCCGCACGCGCAAGCAAGCCGGTAAATTCCTGCGCCACAACGGTCTCACCGTCTTTCGCACGCTTCAGCATTTCAACCAGATGATCCGGATCCATATCCTTTAACAGATATCCGGATGCACCAAGTTTCAGTGCACGTAATACATCGGCCTTTTCGATGCTGGTGGTCAGGATAATTACGCGCATATCTGCATACTGACGCTTTATCTGTTGCAGTATCTCAAGGCCGCCGATTTCCCCCATACGCAAGTCAAGCAACACTATATCGGGTTGGTGTCGCTCCACCAGCGGCAATGTTTCATCGGCCTGACCAGTCATTCCAACAACATCCAGACCACGCCCGACCAACAGTTCATATAGCCCTGATCGAAACAGGGTATGGTCATCAATAACAACCAGGCTCACAGCTTTCGCTTCAGCACTCACGATGGCAGCTCTTCCGTAGATGCCAGAGGCGGCAGTTTCAGAGCGATACGTGTACCCTCGCCCGGCTCGGAGTCAATCGTTAGAATCGCACCTATGCTAAGCGCCCGGTCGCGCATAATGCCTAAACCGATGTGTTCACCGCGCATTTCGGTTTCCTGCGCCGGGGCGTCATTGCAAAAACCCACACCGTCGTCTTCAATTAACAGACTGCGCACACCGGTGTGTTCAACATGCAGGTAAACACGAATAGTCGACGCTTTGGAATACTTGTTGGCATTAATCAACGACTCTCGAACGATGCGTTGCACGACCGTTGACTCACGCGCCGAAATCAGCATATGCGGATTATCATTCTGGAAAAAAACCGGTATGTCACCGGTTCGGTTAAGATCGTCGATGGTGCTTTGAATGTTGTCTGCAAACAGTTGATCGCCAACCGTCTGCCGGGTCTGGCCTATCAGTTCCCTGACCTCAACATTGGCCTCATCAATAGTACTTTCGACCCGCTCAACTTCTTTCAGCACTGAGGCCGTCGGATCACGCTGCATCGTTTCACGCAGCATTCGAACCTGGTAGCGACAAGCCAGCAGCGTCTGCGCCAGTGAATCGTGGATCTCCGCCCCCAGTCGTGCTCGCTCTTCAATCACACGGGCCCGCTGTACCGACTCCAGCACATAGTTTTTGGCAACGAACATACTCAGCTGCTCAGACACAGTTTTAAAAACCTGTTGTGAGTCGCGGCGCTCAAGCAAGCCTGCATCATCGCTAACCACTTCAACAACGCCCATCGGCTCTCTGCCTCGAAACACAGGAATGCTCACCACCCCGTCCTGCACTGTCAGCTCGTTAACCAGGTTGGCCACACTGCAGTCTTCGATAAACGCATGCGTCCCAACTGCAGTCTGTAGCCTGCAACCGTCATCGACCTTAAGGTAAGCGCCCACAGATGCATCTCCCAGCCACTGCGACAAGGAGCTACACACCTTGTCCAGTACTGACTGTTGATCGATCTCATGCGCAACGTCAGAGGTCAGCTGAAACAGTAACTCAAGTGCCTGATTCTGATTTTCCAGTCGCTGCGTTTGGGTATCAACAAGCGTTTCCATTTCATCGGAAAGACGCCGCAGGGACGTACCAACGTTGCGCGTATGAAAATCGAGCTCTTTGTAATGCGGGTGACTCCGATGCAGGCTGATCGTGGA
The DNA here is from genome assembly GCA_964389335.1 of uncultured Granulosicoccaceae bacterium. Lineage (GTDB taxonomy): Bacteria > Pseudomonadota > Gammaproteobacteria > Granulosicoccales > Granulosicoccaceae. The sequence continues at coordinate 15,444 of CAYMFQ010000107.1, read as the reverse complement.
ATCGAGCTCACCGTCGCATATCTGCTGCAGCCATTTGCGCGTGGCCAGATCAGGCTCAACAAGATGTTGCTGAATCAGCATCCACAACACCGCCACACCCGCACCCACAATCAACACATACAGTACGACCACAAAGCTACTTACCGGCACCATAAACAGGCTGATGAGCAACACCACGACAATCAGTGCAAACAGCGCCAGTACCAGCCGAATTTTATTGGCTGCGTTGAGCGCCCTGCCAAATGTGGACAGTTCGCCACGCCGATGCGTGTAGTCGTTATCCGGCAGACTGGTTTCCATCAGCAGGGTCATCTTTGGGTGGCACAAACGTCGGGTCGTTTGGGTTGAGAAAGATAAAGTGCATGTTGCCGTCGTCAAGTTGCACAAAGTCGAGTTCTGTACCAGCAAGCAATGGCTTGTGCTCTTTAGCAATCACCACATCAATGCCGTTGCTCGCCACCATCGCGTCACCGGGGCCGGCTTCATCAAACCCCATCTGATAGTCCACGGCGCCTTCTTCATTCTTGCGCGCCGCCACTCGCAGTGGCATGTCATCAAAGTCGTGATGCGCCATGCTGCGCCGAAGCTCCTTTGCAGCGGCCTTGGTTACTTTAAACACTGCGCCTCCGGAATATCTGCCTGTATCTGGCACCGTTCGGTACCAATGCGTGCCAGGAACCCGTCTATCCACGGTGTGGCGCGCGTATGTCTGAAATGCGAATAGCCGGCGTAAGCATTGCGATAAACTACACCGTCGTGATGCCCGTCGATGCCGAAACCTCGCTCAACAGCATACACAAATTCGGTTGGTTTATTAAACCGAATGCTGGAATGATGAAACTCATGGCTTACCACTGACACACCATCGTTTACTCGGCGTAACCGCCCATAGCCACGGCCAACCGGCTTTCGCTGCATGGTAACTTCGGCATCGAATACGCCCACCATATCAAACGACTCACCGTCGACCAGCAAGTGTTTGCACAGATACATCAGCCCGGCGCACTCGGCATGCACAGCAAGCCCGCTCTGAATAGCGCTGAGCAACCCTTCTCGAAAAGACACGTTTTGCATCAGGAGATTCGCGTGGCGCTCAGGGAACCCACCGCCAATCAGCATCCCGTCCAGCGCATCGGGGAAGTCATCGCGCAGCGGTGATACTTCAATCAGCTCAGCACCTCGGCTGCGTAGTTGGTCGAGGTCGTCCTGGTAGTAAAAGTGAAACGCCTCGTCCTTTGCGATACCAATTCTAAGACCCTGGCCTGTGGACACCCGCAGAGACCTTATCGACCCGACTGCTGACGTGACAATCGGTAACGACTCAGCAGACCTGGGATCACCCTGAGAGGACCGCATAGCAACATCCGCCATCAGAGATGAAATATCGCAGTTTTCACGAACCAGGTCTGCGATCATTTCGATGCAGTTCGAACGACTGGCAAACTCCGGTGCCGGAGTCAGCCCAAGTTCTTTCTCGACAATCCGTACACCTCGCGTTTCCGGTATTTCACCCAGTACAGGCATTTCACAATAGTGCTGCAGCGCCGCCCGAATTTTTTCGCCGTGCCGCGCTGATCGAATACGATTCAAAATCACACCGGCAAAGTTCAGCTGCGAATCAAACTGCTGCAAGCCATTGATCAGTGCCGCGATGGTGCGGTGCATACCTCGACAATCCACCACCAGAATGACCTGACTGCCGAGTAGCTTTGCGACCGCCGCATTACTGTCGGACCCGTCGGTTTGCAATCCGTCGTGCAACCCCATGGTGCCCTCCACTAAAGCGAGCGCACCCGCTTCAATGTGATTGCCATAGGTAGCGCACAATTCTTCCGGTTGCTGAAACCACAGGTCGAGGTTGTAGCAAGGCTTGCCACTGGCGCAGGTCAGCCACAGAGGATCAATGTAGTCCGGGCCTTTTTTATAGGTTTGCACAACGCGTTGTTGTCGAAAGGCCTCATGCGCCAGGCCAATGCTAACCAGCGTCTTGCCACTGGAGCGCCACGGTGCCGAGATCAGGTAGCTGGTATGAGCGGGCAGCGGTTCGGCGTCGGACGCTTGTAATTCATTCATTAGCTACTCAACAGCTCTGGAGCTAATTGGCAACACGCGCAGGATTAGGCCAAATAACAACACCGACAGCGCCACCCCGCCAACACCAAGCCCCCACTCCCACACGCTGGGCAGATAGCTTGCAAAACCGGCATCGCCAAACGAACTGGCGGTTACCGTTTTACCGGGAAAAAGTAACTGCGGCGTATTTTGTGAACCGATGATGATGCAGTACAGCAACAACGCACAACCCGACAACACCACCCCACACAGCACCAGCCACGCAGTCTGACTGATACCGTCCGAACGATATAACCTAAGCCCCAGATATATCAGTGGCAACAGCAGCGCAAGATGCCCCAGCCAAAACGGCAACGCAAGCGGACCGGTCAGTATGGCGCGCTCATCAGACTGGTGTTCAGCCACATACATATTAGTGAGGTGGTGCACTACTGAAAAGTACAGCACTGCGAGCAGGCACCACAGCATTAACCGCGCAAACGACTGCACCGTCGCTTCTGGCACAGACTGCTGCTGCCAGCGCGCTACCAGCGCCATGGCCAGCGCAAGTGCTGCTGAGCCCATCACCAGTGACAGCGCGATAAACAGGGGCGCGAGAATGGCGGAATCAAGTGCGCTGCGACCAACCAGAAAACCGAAGATACTACCGGTACCAGTCGTCAACACAATACGCCACAGCAGTGCGAGCACACCAACAGAAAAGGTAAAGCGATTCAATGAGCGTTCGAGCAGCGTCGATAGATACACAATACCGACCGCAATAAACCCGGTATAAAGAAAGATATTCCATGCGAATATCGACCGAAAGTTGTAGGTCGTCATGGCGATGATCAGCCGGTCCGGCCTGCCAAGATCGAGCACCAGTACAATCAGACCGCTGATTAACAAACAAATAGCGAGCACCACCGATAACCGCGCGTATGGCTTGTACACGGCATTGTTAAAAACAGAAGACAGTGTTGCGCCGTTCAACGCACCGGATGCGGCAAGAATTAACGAGATAGCAAACACATGCGGCAATCCCCACACGATCCGATTGGTCATACCGGTAACGTGGTGCCCTTCGTGCTCCATGGTGTAGGCGCAGAATGCGCCGACGCCAACAAGCAGCGCCAGACCCAACATCCACAAAACATAATTTCGCCGCGTGTCGAGCTGTTGATGCACAGTAGCCGGTATGTTCATCAGTGCCCGCTCACAATTTGCTGTATCGAACGCCGGTATTGAGTTGCAGATCAGCGCGAATCTGTCTGCCACCCAGCGTACTTAGCTGTTGCGATATCTGACTGTCGGGGTCATTCAGATCCCCGAACACAATGGCACTGTGTGCTTCGTCGGTACATTTGACGGCACAGGCAGGCTGCAAATCTTCTTCACTGTCTATTCGATGCACACAGAGCGTACAGCTTTCCACAGTGCCTTTGCCACGAGGCGCTGAAGGCTTTTGCTCCGTCAGATTTTCATGGATGAAGGATCGCGCCTTGTAGGGGCAGGCCATCATGCAGTAACGACAACCAATGCAGGTATGTTTGTTAACCAAAACCACCCCGTCAGCGCGTTTAAAGGAAGCGCCGGTTGGACATACGTCGACGCAAGGCGCCGAGTCGCAGTGTTGACACATAACCGGTAGCGAGGTCTCTTCACCCGTTAGATTATCTTCAAGATCAATCTTGCGAATCCACTGCGCACGCGTCTCATCGTTGCC
>CAYMFQ010000107.1:9457-11566 GCA_964389335.1 uncultured Granulosicoccaceae bacterium | reverse complement strand
GCCGCCTTTGCCTGCACTTCAAGCAGCGTATACGACGACATCGAAGCCACACCGACAAGCCCGAGCTTCTGCAAAAAGCGTCTGCGCGCCTGCACAGACCTGTGATTATCGGTTGAGGAGTTGCTGCTCATGGCCATTTAAAACAGTTACAGAGGTGGAATGCGGTGCATGGTAAGACGCCATTGCATGCGAAAAAGGTTCAACTGCATCCAGATAACCAATGGCCTTGTCGGGCTCTGGTTTGGCTGCATGGCAGGAAAAGCAATCAATTTTAACCGCCGCATAGGTATGGCAGCTTTCACAGAACTGCCCTTCCGCGTCAATGCGTATCGCGTTGCCGCTGGCATCCTGCTGTGCATGGCAATCAACACAATCGACCAGACTAAAGGGCTTACCGCGAATGCCTTCAATGACCGTTTCATCGCGCTGATGATTCAGCAGTGACATGTGCTCGCGACGCATCACATCTGTATCTGCCACACACTGGTCACCCTTGCGGGCCGGCGGTATAACGGGCAGTTGCGCCAAAGTTAAGGATGCTCCTGACGCATTTCGATCAGCGGGTTGCGCCTGTTGCTCCGAATCTTTGGCAAACACACTGGCAGCCAGCAAAGCAGCAATCACTGCGGATAGAAGCAGAGACAACGCAACCCAGGGTACTGACCGCTGTACAAACCTGCTTCGCACTGGCTAGTGCCCCATACCCATATCAATGTAACCTGACGGGCAAACGTCCGCGCAAATATGACAGCCAATGCACTTGGTGTAGTCGGTATCTACATAACGGCCGGTGGTGCTTTTATCTTTCTTCACCCGGAATACAGCATCCTGCGGGCAGTAGATCACACAGTTGTCGCACTCAAAGCACATGCCGCAGCTCATACAGCGACCGGCCTCGGCTTTGGCCTGCTCTTCTGTCAGCAGATTCATGCGCTCTTCAAAGTGATTCAGCACCTGATCGCCTTCCGGCACGTTCTCATCACGCTTGTTGCGCGCCAGCTCTTTCCAGTGCCCCAGGAAAAGCTCTTTAGCGCTGGCAATCTCACTGGCTGAACGGTCTTCGTAGTTATGTACTGCATAGTCAGCCTGACAGGTGCCCCAGTCAGCTTCGTGATCGTAGGCCGATACTGAAAGATTCGCCTCGTTGAGCTTTTCCATCAAATTAAAGTGATGCACATCGACCTTGGGGCGCTTATGCAAAGACTCGCCTTTCAGGTAACTTTCGATGGTGGTAGCAACCACGGTCGCCTGTCCGATCGCTGTGGTTAGCAGATGTGGCCGAATGATGTCGCCGGCGACAAAGTGGCCGGGACGATCTGCCACCTGGTAATACGGATCAGCGTTTATCAGGCCACGACCATTGTCCAGCTCTTCCAGTCCATCCAGATTACCGCCCTGCCCGATAGCTGACACAATCAGATCTGCCTTCAGCTCGTACTCTGTTCCTTCCACCGGTTCCGGCCGACCGTCTTTGTCAACCGTGCACTCGCACATCACCACACTGACCGCACGGCCACTGTCGTCAGTGTTAATCCGCACCGGCATTACACTGTTTTGAATATCCACCCCCTCAGTCAGCGCATCGTGTACTTCATGCTCAGCTGCTGTCATCGAGGTGCGCGGCAGTAACGAAGTCAGCGTTACTGTTGCACCAATGCGTTGCGCAGCCATGGCAACATCGTGAGCCACGTGGCCGTGTACCACCAGCTCAGGGCGTTCAAGCGCGTTTTGTTTGGTGATCTTACCCAGGCGCCGCGCTACTGACACCACATCGATAGAGGTATCACCTCCACCTACGCACACCACGTTATCCGTCGTGGTTTGCAGACGACCGGTATTAAACGCCTCAAGGAACTTAACACCTGATACACAGTTCGGTGCATCGCCGCCTTCAACCGGCAGCGCTCTGCCAGACTGGCAACCTATAGCCCACAGCACGGCATCGTAGTCACGCTCAAGTTCTTCGATGCTGACATCGCGACCCACACGTACACCCAGCTTCAGATCGATGTCGCCCATATCGAGGATACGGTTGATCTCTGCATCGAGAAACTCGCGCGGTGTTCGATAACCCGGTATGCCATAGCGCATCATCCCGCCCAACGCCTC
>CAYMFQ010000107.1:0-9357 GCA_964389335.1 uncultured Granulosicoccaceae bacterium | reverse complement strand
GACGGGCAACTGCCCTGGCACGGCGGTGTACGATTTACATAGACCGGACACTTGTGTGATTCATCAGCGCTGAAAATATCGTCAACCCAGTTCTTCCACTTGTTGTCGCCATCCTTAAACTTGCGGAAAGTATGGTTATCCGATTTTTCAGATTTGCTCCACGGAGTCGTCATTGCAATTTGCCTTCGTTCAAGCTTTGCCGTTTGCGTGGCCTGCGTACAAACCGGTCACACATCCGCCGAAAACACCAGCGCGTCACCAACTAGCTGATGCACGCTGATCACCTGATCCATCTCGAAGCCATAGTAGGGCAACACTTTCGAGAACTGACTTTTGCAAATGGCACAAATAGCAGCCATATGCGTAATTTGATGTTGTTCGGTTACATCCTTTAGTGCTTGCATGCGCGGCTTTGCGCCCTTCACACGCAGCTCCACCAGGTCATCCGTTAACAGGCCACCGCCTCCACCACAGCAAAACGTTGCCTCGCCAATGGTGTTTTGTGGCATATCAAAGAAATGATTACAGCTGGCTCTGATAACCTCTCGCGGCAGACTGAACTGACCGCCGGCTTTACTGCCCATACGCGATGCTCGCGCCACATTGCAGGAGTCATGAAACGTTACACGCTTGTCGTCGTTGGCAGACGCGTCCATGGTAAGGCGCCCCTGCTGAATCAGCTCGTGCGTCACCTCCACAATGTGCTGCGGTACCGGGTAGCGACTGTCGAGAAAGTCAAACGGTCCGGCCAGGGTATTGAGGAAGCTATAACCAACGCGCCAGGCGTGGCCGCACTCACCAAACACAATGCGTTTCACACCGAGTTCAAGCGCTGCCTCGCGGATGCGCAGCGCGACCTTTTGCATGTTATCGACACTGCCAATGAACAAACCAAAGTTGGCCGCCTCGGAGGCGTGTGATGAAAGCGTCCAGCTGATACCGGCCTGGTGAAATACCTTGGCGTAACCAATCAGCCCGTCTATATGAGGCTCGGCAAAAAAGTCAGCCGACGGTGTTACCAAAAGCACTTCCGCGCCTTTGACATCGAGCGGAAACTTGACCTGAACGTTAATCTCTTCTTCTACGTCTTCTTCGAGGCCTTCAAGCGTGTCAGCCAGCGCCGGTTCCGGTAAGCCCAGGTTATTGCCGAGCTTATGCACCTTGCCGATAATTTCGTTGCAGTACTTTTGCCCTTTACCAATGGTATCCATGATCTCACGCGCTGCCATTGAAACCTCGGCAGTGTCGATACCATAGGGGCAATACACCGAACAGCGCCGACACTGCGAGCACTGGTGGAAGTACTTGTACCAGTTGTCGAGCATCTCTTCATCAAGATCTTTAGCACCCACCAGCTTTGGTAAATACTTACCCGCCAGTGTGTAGTGCCGCCGATAGACGGAACGCAATAAATCCTGCCGTGCGACTGGCATGTTGTTTGGATCACCGGTGCCGAGGAAGTAATGACACTTGTCGGTGCACGCACCACATTTAACACAGCTATCAAGGTACACGCGCAAGGCCCGCGAGTTCTTAACCAGCTCACCCAGTTTGCCAATGGCGACGTCGTGCCAGTTGTCGACCAGCTCACCCGGGAAGCCAATCGCCTCATTGTGCTCGGGCTTTGCAACAAACGGCTGGCTGTGACTCATGGCACCGGGCGCCACACTCGGCACCAGGGTATACGGACCCAGCTCTGGCGTCTCGAATTCAGCCTTTTTGGCCATGATCATCCAGTAGCGAAGTGGTATGTCGGCGCTCGCGCGGGTTGTCTACCTGATTGCGCGAGGGGCTGAAGAACAAGCCCGGAGCGTGCAGTAATTTTGAAAACGGGAATATCACCAACAACAGCGCAACCAACAACAGATGCATGGCAATCAAGGCACCGGACGGCAGCGATTCAAATCGGAATGACAGCAACCCCAGCGCGAATGACTTAACCGCGATGATGTCGGTGTGCCACACATAGCGCATCAGTAACCCGCTGGCGGCAATGACCAGTATCAACAGCAGCATTAAATAATCTGATGGGGCCGAGATGGTTCTGACACGATCCACAAACAGCCGACGCGCCAATAACCCCAACAAGCCCACCAGCATAGCGAGCCCTGCGTAAGGGCTTAAGGGTGCCAGCAGATTTACCCAGCCCCACACCGGGTCGGTGAAGTACCGCAGATGGCAAAGCAGCGCCACCAGCAACCCCGCATGAAACAGCCAGCTGAATATCCAGGTAGGTTTTGACGCTTTAAACAGGCTGTCGAAGAAGACGACCTCCCGTGCAATACGCCACACCACACCGGCGCGAGTTGTGGGAGCCGGAGTGGTAGGAATTTTTAGCGGCGCCGGTGTCGAAGCGTATTGATAAACCTTGCGACCAACACCGATAACGAGCACCACTACGGCGATGTATAGAACGGCACTGATCATGACGAAGCGCACTCTGCAGTGCGATCACAACAACGCCGGGCTTTGGCACCTTTGCCCGGCACCACACCGTGCAATGAATTGATCACCGGCCCGGCATCCTCCGCAAGATAATTCGTTACTATTAAACGCAGCCGGTTGGCTTGGGCAGGCCCGCGTACTTACACGCCTGCTTGGCAGGACCGTAAGGGTATAACTCGTAAAGGTATTTTCCGTTGCCATATTCCTTGCCGAGCTTCTTACCAATCGCCTTGGTCAGCACTCGAACCGCAGGTGCAATCTGATACTCTTCATAGTACTCACGCAGGAAGTTGATCACCTCCCAGTGGTTTTCGGACAGCTCACACTCATCGATCTCAGCCATCACTTCTGCGACACCTGGCTCCCAGTCGGACAGGTTTTCGAGGTAACCCTCTTCGTCAGTGGCGAGAGTCTTGCCGTTGACTTCTATAGAATTAGACATTTGTTATCTCCTGTTCATACCAACAGCCAGCACTCGCTGCCTGTCATTGATTCGTTGATTCCGTTACCCGGCTGCATGATCCTGCTCCGCCGGCCTAAGCCCGGTGCTCTGGTTTCAGCCTGAGCAATTTACAAGTCTTAGCAATTACCCGTACTACGTCTGTCGCCACGATAGCGTGCTGGCCACTACAGCCAGGAATGCACTCTATCATGCTCAGTAACCAGCGATACGAAACCCTTGTAGTCAACCGCGTCAAAGCCGTCGACCATCTCCCGTCCCGCCAGCCCGCGCGCTTCCAGGTCAGGAGTGAGTACATACAACCGTTTGTCCGCTGACGCTGCCTTCAGGTCGGCTTCAAACGATGTGCCTGCAAGCGCAACCACTACGGCGTCTTCTATCAGCAACACAGCATCGCCTTCCCCAATGCGGGACAGGCACTGATCGAGACTGCGCTTTTCAAACGGTGACTTGTTAACGATGTTAAGTGTGCTCATCAGAAGCTCAATACCACATCTTGCTCATCAATTAATCCGCTGATACTGGCACGATCGATCACCTCGACATCAACCAGTAAGTCTTCCGCACTCAGACCGCGCTCCTGCAGCGACTCTTTCTCAACAAACAGCTTTTCAACGTCGTACATTTCAAGTGCGCGATAGGCCTTGGCGTAGTTCTTAACCTCGATAGCGTCGGTGCTCTGATCTTTCTTCAGCTGGTAGACGCCGTCGTCGATAAACAGCATGCTGACGTCCTGATCAAACGCCGCTCCGATCAATACAGTCTCCAGAGACTCCAGCGCGTAGATCGTGCCGTGCGGTGCGCGTCGGTTAATGTAAATAAACTTTTTCTCGACACCGCCAGCGTATTCTTCTTCCACGGTTCAGCTACTCCGTCTATGATTTGCGGGACGATCAGTCGCCAAAAGTCACCAGTCGATCAGATTCGATTCCTGCCTCAATCAACTGACCCAGACCGGATATTCGAAAGCCCTCAGCGACATTGGTCGCCTCTTTCTTGTTGCGATCACGTTCGCCTTCGTCAACGATGCCGCGGCGCTGGCAGGCGGCTACACACAACACTAAATCAACGCCCTTGTCCGCCGCCAACGCACTCCAGCGCTTTTGTATATGCCTGTCATCCTGCGGCGGTGTGGTCAGATTGGTGCCGTTGTTAACCCCGTCGTGATAGAAAAACACACGGTTAACCTCATGGCCGGACTCAAGCGCCGCTACCGCAAACTGGTAGGCCGAGTCTGAGGCCTGGTGTTGGTACGGCCCTTCGTTAACGAGAATTGATATTTTCAAAGCACTGAATCTTCTGTAGCTGGTGTGCTGAGTACAATAACTAAAAGCGAATATGGCTCGAAGAGTTCAGGCTCTTGCGCGCACCACGCCAGTTATCGATATGGAACTTGGTGAATGGCAAACCGGTCACCTCAAAAAACCGTGGCCAGCCAATGCGATCAATCCAGTCATTGATTCGCTCCCAGTCACGCGCATCCTCTTTATAAGCGTAGAGAATTTTCTTAACGACTTCGGTTGCCTCAGGCCAGCGCGGTGGATTGTTCGGGATACCCGCGGCCACCAGCTTCTGAAATGAAGGTTTGCTGCGCGCATTGGAGTGATTACCACCCACCCAAACCGCAAGTTTAGAGTGCTCAGGGTCATTGATTTGCATCGGCGGACATGGCGGGTAACAAGCGCCACAGCAGATACATTTTTTCTCGTCGACTTCGAGTGAAGGCTTGCCGTTAACCATGGCCGGTCGAATTGCCGCAACCGGACAACGCGCCACCACCGACGGCCGTTCGCACACATTGGCGACCAGATCATGATTAATTTTAGGTGGCTTGGTGTGCTGGATATTGATGGCGATATCACCCTGGCCACCGCAGTTAATCTGACAGCAAGACGTTGTGATATGCACCCGATTTGGCATTTCCGCATGGGTGAACTCGTGTATCAGTTCATCCATCATTGATTTCACAATGCCAGAGGCATCGGTGCCGGGTATATCGCAGTGCAGCCAGCCCTGGGTATGGGAGATCATCGCCACGGTGTTTTGCGTACCACCAACGATAAAGCCTGCGTCGGTCAGCGCCTGAATCAGAGGCTGCACCTTGGCTTCAGAATCCACCATGTATTCGATATTGGAGCGAATGGTAAAGCGCACGTGGCCGTCGCCGTATTCATCGCCGATGTCGCAGAGTTTGCGCAGCGTGTAGACATCAAGGATGCGCTGTGTGCCTGCGCGGACAGTCCATATCGACTCACCACTCGCCGCTGTGTGGCACAGCACACCAGGCTGCGGATGTGTGTGATTCACCCACTGACCAAAGTTGCGCAGCATCACCGGATGCACATACTGCATACCATCCGGACAGCCACTCTCAATGGCCGGCCGCATCTGCTTCTTTGCAGGTTTAGTTGCCATCAGCTTGTACCTCCGGCCGCTGCACTCTGATCATCTTGTTTATCCTGCTGACGCTCGAACCACTTCGCGGCCTCGGCATCCCATTCATCCATCCTGACATAGGAGCTTTCACGCGGATGGCTGATCATGTTCGGGTCTACCTCAACGCCAATACCCTCAAGGAAATTCACCAGCCCAATGCGTTCAATCATCTCCCCGGTTCGTTCGTGCTCGAGCGCGTTTTCAGCAAAAAAGTCGATCGTCTCTTCGGCAATCTCGGTGATGCGCTCGAAGTCTTCGTCAGTTTCCATCTTCATAAACGGCACAATGACGGTACCGAATAGATCACCTATTTTCAGGGTACGCTTGCCGCCGATAAGAATGCTCACACCCTTGTCGTCACCGGGGCTGAACGCACTTGGCACCACGTTCAGACAGTGCATGCAGCGCACGCAGTTGCGGTTGTCGACGTCGATGCTGTCGTCATCTTTCAGCGATAACGCATTAGTCGGGCAGCGCGTAATGATGTTGTCGATCACATGCTGTCGGCCCTTGCGCTCGACGTAGTCTTTGAAAGCATCCTGATCAACCTTCATATCGTCGCGCCAGGTGCCAATCACGGCAAAATCAGCACGCTCGATAGAGTTCATGCAGTCGTTCGGACAACCAGACACCTTAAACTTGAACTTATATGGCAGGGCCGGTCGGTGAATATCGTCGGTAAAGTTATTGACCAACTGACGGTGAATGCGGTGCTCATTCGCGCATGACATCTCGCAACGCGCGCTCCCCACACATGACATAGCCGTACGCACGCAGGGACCAGCCCCGCCGAGGTCAAAACCGTAGTCGTTTATTTCGTCGAAAAAGTGCTGGGTATTCTCGGTGGTGGAACCGATGAACATAATGTTGCCGGTTTGACCGTGGAAGGTCACCAGGCCAGAGCCGTGTTTTTCCCAACTGTCTGCCAGCGTTCGCAGGATGTCGGTACTGTAGTGGTTACCTGCCGGGGGTTGCACACGCAGTGTGTGAAATTCTCTCGATTCGGGGAACATATCGCCAACTTCGGAAAATCGCGGAATAATGCCGCCACCATATCCATAGACGCTGACGGTACCGCCTTTCCAGTAGCCCTTGCGGGTTTTATAGGAATGCTCAAGCTGGCCGAGCAGATCGTTGGCCATACCGTTGACACGTTCGCTCGGATGGTCATCCCGCAGCCGCTTTATTCCGGACACAAAACTGGGCCATGGCCCGGACTCGAGATGGTCCAGCATTGGCGTTTCGTGTTTTTTTCCGGACTCCTGATCAGTCATCGTATAGCCTCTTAAAGTGATTTCCGGACCATCGGTAATACCGGCCTTATCCCCACGACAGCAGTTTATAGTCTAGCGGATTGTATGGATATAACCCTTTATGAAAATCCGGAAGCAGTGACCTATCCCTAAAGGCATAGACTCACCCGCAACAGTTGGCCCGGCGCTCATCGCGGTGTATCGTCGACACCAGTGTTCGTCAATAATTAACCGCCATTCCGTGAATCAATCATCCTCCCTGCCAACCTGTTTTGACGGCCACTCGCCGGCCTACCGACAATGGCGTAAGGGCCGGCTTGCACTGGAAGATAGCCTGCCAACAACCCCAATCAGTTTGCGTATGGCTGATGCCTCGGCTATCGATGCGAACACACTAACAAGCCTGTGCCAAAGGGTCCGCGACCATGGCTTTGCGCTCTACCAATGGGGCGATTCACCCGGCACCGCGAGCGCAAGAGAAATCACAGACAATGTAACGCGCCTGCACACCGCTCTCAATTTGCACGCCTTCGATGATGGCGTGGTGCACGACGAACATGGCCTGTCACTGCTCACCGACCTGACAGGCAGCGACCAGGGCCGCTTTATTCCGTACACGCCACGTGCCATGGGCTGGCACACCGATGGGTACTATAATGCTCGGCAAAAGTCGCTGCGCTGCTTTACGCTGCACTGCATTCAGAATGCGGCCGATGGTGGCGCACTGACACTGCTCGACGATCAGCGGGTGCTTATCGCCCTGTACGACCATAATCCACAAATGGTGTCACTGCTCAGTCACCCACAGGCGATGACACTGCCCGCCAACAGCGACACCCTCGGGCATGACCGCCCTGACGTACACAGCGCGGTATTCTTCGCTCGCGACGATGGCACTCTGGCCACGCATTTCACCACCCGAACGCGTAACATCGCCTGGCGCAACGCAGAAACAGAAGCCGCTGCCCGGCAAATGAAACAGTTGATCGACGAACTCACTGACTGGCACCATAAAGTCAGACTCGAGCCTGGTCAGGGCATCATTACCCGAAACATCCTGCATCGTCGAGATGCCTACACCGACGCCACTGACCAGCCGCGAAAAATGCTGCGTGGGCGTTACGTACAAACACCGCGTTACCCGAATGAACACCAACACGGGAGTTAAATCACATGCTGCATGTGAGTGAGTTGTTGTTGCAACACCGTGAAGTCGAAACCTTTGAGGCGTTCATCGACGTCGTCAAACAGCGCGCACAGGACGAGATGTTTTTTCGTATCGACCTCAAACCCCCGTTTCCCGACACGCCGGAAAACTGGGAGATGGCCCTCGAAGCAGCATTCAGCAGCGCGAACCAAGCCTGATGGCCGATTCACCGCACGGTTCTAAACCAGGCCACGACCACAGACCTGACCACGGGCCTGACCACAGCGACAGCCTCAGCCTGTCGAGCGCAGAACGCAATTTAATGGACGACCCGGCCTACCCGGACCGGCTGGAAAGGCTCGACAGCCTGACCGCGCAGACCCAACAAACTACAGACCCGGTGGCACTGGCCCCGCTTAAGCTGGAGATTGCCGGACTGCACCTCGATCTTGACGATCGCGACAGCGCCGGTGCTGCCCTGCATGGCCTGATAGATATTTTTATCGAACAACAACAATTTGAACAGGCCGCTCGCACTTGTCAGTACCACTACCTGTGCGAGGGAGACAATGCCGTCAGCGCCATTGGCCAGGCTGCATGGCTGTCGGTCACCTATCCGGTTGACCCGCACCTGACCGTCAGCATACTCGACAACATTGTCGATGAAACACCCGACGAATCAGACGGTGCCGCCGTCGCCGCTGCAACCGCTGCCTATGTCGTCGATCTACGCGCTCCCGACAACGAGCACCTGCAATATGTCACCGGTGCCATGCTGGCACGCGTTGCCAAACGCCATAGCCACATTGACGATCAGTCCCAGTTTGAAGTGTGGGCGCGAACACTTGAAATAGACGAACCTGAAAAGTTTCTCGTCAGACTGCGAAATGTCATTGATGTCATGGTACAAACGGACTGGTGGTTTGATCGTGACAAACTGCGTGGTGAAATACCCGCAGAGGACTCATCGACATGAGTGTCTGGCAGGAAAACACAGATGCAGAACAGCCCTTCAGTCGCGCAAACATGAGCGATGCCGTATTTAAAATTAACTGCCAATACCTGCCCGTTGATCATGCCGCAGCACTTGCCGAAAAGGTTGCGCAGACAGTACCGTGGTTACCGGCGACACCCGGTTGCGGCGTGCACCCGATCCATGTAGCGGGCTCACAGAACGGCTGGCAACGGCCTGATGCAGACAGCGATGAACCACTGGTACTGTCAAAACGCACTCGCCTTCGCATCCGGGTAAAAACAGATCAGGCAGACGCACTGATCGCATCTTTGTGCAATACCTCGTTTAACATTGGCAGCCACACGCTTCAAATTAGTGAAGCACGACTGGCCCCACTGCAAGCTGTGGCAACACTGTTTGCACGTTATGTAGTTTTTGACGATGAACCTGCAGACGAAGATGAATTCCTGCAGCGTGTAGTTAAAGAGTGCAACACACTCGGCTACCAACCCGTCAAACTGCTGTGTGGGAAATCACACACCGTGGCTACCCCTAATGGCAAACGTCAGGCCAAGAGCCTGTTGATAGCTGATGTACCGAGAGAATTCTCACTACCGCTACAGGAACGCGGCATTGGCTCAGAACGAATGATGGGTTGTGG
>CAYMFQ010000106.1:14107-17537 GCA_964389335.1 uncultured Granulosicoccaceae bacterium | reverse complement strand
TAAGTCGATCAGGTTTCACCGACCATAGTTCGCCACACGAAGCGTATCACCGCCATCACCGTGCGAGATTATAAACTCCTCGAATTGTCCTGCTGTCAGGGGTCTGCTGAAGTAGAATCCCTGGAAGGTTCGGCAGCCAAATTCGGTGAGTTTGTCGAGTTGCTGTTGTTCTTCAACGCCTTCCGCTACTACTTGCAGTCCCAGGTCGTTGCCGAGGGTGATCATGTTGCGCACTAGGTCAAGGCCGCTGTCGGTTTGAAACATGGCGCTGATGAATGATCGGTCTATTTTGATGATGTCTACCGGAAGTTTGTTCAGGTAGCTCAGCGATGAGTAGCCAGTGCCGAAGTCGTCAATAGAGATCTTGATACCCAGTGAACGGATGTGCGCCAGTGCACTGGCAGCGCCACTGATGTTATGGATCAATGCCGTTTCGGTTACTTCGAGTTCAAGTGCGGATGGCGATATTCCACTGGCGTTTAGTGCGGCTGCGAATCGACTGACGAAGTTCGGATTGGTCAGTTGTATGGATGATACGTTGATGGACAGGCGCGCGTCGTCGTGTGCAAGCGTGGTCCAGGGCGCCAGGTCGCTGGTCCACTGGCAGGTGGCGGTTCTTAGCACCCAGTCACCGATGTCATTGATTAACCCGTATTGTTCGGCCAGCGGTATGAACTCGTCCGGCGGTACAGATCCTATTTCAGCGTTGTTCCAGCGTAACAGGGCCTCTGCACCACACAGGCGGTACCCCGGCATCTCAATCTTCGGCTGGTAAACCAGTGAAAATTCATCGCGTTGCAGTGCATGATGAAGGCCGCTGGTTTTCGACAACTGGGTGGACAGCTGAGATTCCATGCCCGGTTTAAATTCGACAAGGCTTGAGCCTGCGCAGGTTTGACTCTGCTGCGTCACGTCCGCTCTACGGGCGTTGTTCAGTGCGATGGATGCGTTTTTTAGCAGCGTTTCTACATTGTGGCAGAAGCGCGTTGATATGGTGTAGCCAACATTGAAGCGAATCGGTAATTGATAACCACGAAACGAGATTAACTCCGGAAAGCTTGCGAGCAGTCGCCGGATGTGAAAGTCGGGATGGTTGTCACGCTCCGGTAGTGTCAGGCATGCTGACAGGCGACCATCGTCTAGCAATGCGGTGGTAGCATGTTCTATTGCGCCGGTATCGAGAAACAGTTGCGTAAATAGTTGTCGTAGTTCGCCGTCGCCTAGCTGGTGCCTTACTTCAATTAAATCGCGAAGCTCAAAGCATAACAGCAGGTAATCGTTGAGATACGGGTGGCCAAGTTTGCCATGTAGCTGTTGCAGATAGGTTTTCTGATTCAGCAGGCCGGGTATTTGTAGTGAATAGTGTTGATCAAGCCAGGTATTGTAGGCATCGTCAACGGTGGCGATGAGATCCTGATCGGTCCAGGGCTTGGTAATAAACTTGGCGGCGCCGCCCTCGTTGATAGAGCGAATCACTGATTGCTGATCGTTATTGCCACTGAGGATAACGGCGTATATATCCGGCCGCATGGATTTTGCCATGGCCAGAAGCTCGGCGCCGCTGAGGCCGGGCATCGTATAGTCTGAGACCAGTACCGCAACGGGTTTTTCGCGAATGATATCAAGCGCCTGATAGGCACCGTCTGCAGTCAGTACGGTGTAGTCGGTACGCTTAAAGAGCCGCTTCAGTGACTTCAGAATGGACGGCTCATCGTCAACGAGTAGTAGCAGTTTTTCCAAAATGACATCCTGTCAATGCTATGGGTTACCGACATGCGCTGCTGCAAGGTGTAGTAGCGGCAGCGACGGTTGGATCTTGATTGAACGGACTCAGCACAAATGTCTGGGGGTGAGATTCGAGGCACAAGGCGCCAGCGTATGCGCCGATAAATAGTAAACAGGCTGTATGACGCTGGTGACGGACTACCGGTATTCGAATGGAAATGTAAACGACGCAACTGGGAGGGAACCTGGATGAAAGGAGTTGTTTTTAATTTACTGGAAGAAATGGTCGAACAGGAATTCGGCATGGCAGTTTGGGACGCACTCCTGGAGGAGACGGGGCAGGATGGCATCTATGTGTCGACGGAAAGTTATCCGGATGAAATGCTGGTGGCACTGGTGGTGGCAGCACACGAGAAGTCCGGCATTCCGGTTAATGATCTGGTGCGCGCCTTTGGCGAGTTTATGTTCCCCCGGTTCTACGCACAGAATCAAAAGTTCTTTCAGCCGGGTATGACGCTGAAGGAATTTCTGTTGCTGGTAGACCGGGTAATACACGTAGAAGTGCGTAAACTGCACCCGGATGCCGGGCTGCCGCACTTTGACTACATCGACGAGCAGGACAATGAATTGACGATGATTTATTCATCGCCACGCAAAATGTGCATGCTGGCCGAAGGGCTGATTACCGGTGCAGCTAAGCACTTCGATACAGAGTATACGTTGTCACATGATCAGTGCATGCACGATGGGGCTGACACCTGCAAGCTGCATTTGAAGATGGCGGCATGAGTGACGCCGAGGCGTTATTGCAGCGCGCACTGAAGCGTGAGAAGGCCCGCCGTGAAAAGGCCGAGCAACTGCTTGAAGATAAATCACGCGAGCTGTACCTGTCGTATCAGACGTTGCAGGATTCCCACAGTCAGCTGGCTGCCGCACTGGATGAGGTGAAGAGCCAGCAGCGGCAACTGGTGCAGTCAGAGAAACTGGCGTCACTCGGTACCATGTCTGCCGGTGTGGCGCATGAAATTAATAATCCGCTGGCTTTTGTCTTTAGCAATGTTAACTCACTGGCGCACTCCGTTGATGAGTTCCGCCATTATCATGAGTCGGTGCGCAGAATGTTGGCTGCGAACGATGAGGATGCTCGTCAGCAGGCACGTGATGAACTGAATGCCTATATTGAAAAAGCCGACCTCGAGTTTGTGTTTAGTGATTGTGCAGAGCTGATTGATGAGACACGTGAAGGTATTGAGCGTGTAAAGTCAATTGTGGCCGGTTTAAAAGCGTTTTCCAGAACCGATTCCGGCACCATGGAAATGGTGGATATCGTTGAGTGTCTTCGCACTACGCTTAAGCTTGCGCACAACCAGATTAAATACAACATGGAGGTGAACGAAGATTTCGATGCGGTACCGCAAATCAGGGGTTACCCCGGTAAGCTGTCGCAGGTATTCCTGAATTTGATTGTGAATGCCAGTCAGGCCATGGATGGGAACGGGCAGTTGAAGATTTCACTCAGGGCGCTAAACGAGCGTGGGGTGCAGCTTAAGTTTCAGGATAATGGCAGTGGCATGTCACAGGAAACAATGGACAGCGTCTTTAATCCGTTTTTTACTACCAAGCCGGTGGGAGAGGGGACCGGACTCGGGTTGTCGATATCGCACGGTATCATTGAGGAACACCGTGGGCGGATTGAAGTCGCCAG
>CAYMFQ010000106.1:11991-14007 GCA_964389335.1 uncultured Granulosicoccaceae bacterium | reverse complement strand
CCTGACAAGATTGCCACGGACAACGCTGCTGAGGCCGACAACGATGCCGTAATTGACACGCAGGCTGGCAGCGCTATCTGAAAATGCACAATGGTGCCCCGTGGCGTGTCGTTTACTCCCGGGCTGGCTAAGGTTCGACGGATGTGTTTTTTGTGGCGCTCTGGATACGGGAGTTCGCCCATCGGGGATGGGGATCCCACCGTGAGCCCGGTAGACTGACTCTTCACAATGAGCGACGGGAAAGTGGGGGGCACACACCACTCCCCCATAGCCATTAACCTCAATCTATGCCAAGATGTGGGCGGAGGTTTGCACGCAGATCTTTGCGTCTGCCCGTACTGCCCACACAATAGTGAACGCATCGATAGCGATGGCTGTGCCGAACCGGTTTTAGAGACGATCTGCCTCTTCAACCGCTGAGTCGGCGCGCTCTGTTTTCGTGTTCACCGCATGTGCCGGTACGAAAGACAGCAGGTGATTCTGCTCAGACCCAGGTGCGCAAATTCCAGTTGCGCACCCTTATCTATTGCTGAGGAGAAATTGTGAAAAAACTGATGCCCACGCCCGCGAGTACCGTTGTTTCCACGTTGACCGCTATTGCAACTTTAGTTTGTGTTTCTTCCACGGCACTGGCTGCTGAATTCACCAAGAAAGAGTGGCAGGTTGTGGGGACCTGGGCCAGCCTTGAGAACTACAAAGAGCACGAAAATCCGTACTGGACCAAGACTCTGCCCGAGCTGTCCAGTGGTGCCATTACGGCCAACATGAAAGACTATACCAACGTGGGTATGTCTGGCTTTGAAACCATGCGTTTGCTGAAGCTTGGCACGTTTGACGCAGTCCACGCGCTGACTTCTTATACGGCTCAGGATGCACCGGCACTGGAAGGCATCGACCTGGCCGGCGTTATTCAGGACTTCGGCAAATACCGCGAGGCGATGGCCGCCTACAAGCCCGTCATCGAGCGCGAGCTGAAAGAGAAATTTAACGCGAAAATGCTGATGCTCTACACTTTCCCGAAGCAGCAGTTCTTTTGCAACTTCGGCTCTAAAGATGCGACCGAAGTTCACCTGAAAGATCTCGAAGGTCGAAAACTCAGAACCTATTCTGCATCTATCGGTGACTTTATCGAAGGGCTTGGCGCCAGTGCAGTCACACTGCCGTTTGCCGAAGTTGTGCCAGCGCTGCAGAAAGGTGTAGCGGACTGTGGTGCAACCGGGGTTATGCCTGCGTACAACGCCAAGTGGTACCAGGTGGTAACGCACAACGTTCGCGTCAACATTGGTTTCGCCGCGACTTTTCTGGCGGTCAACCAAAAGACCTGGGATGCTTTGACGCCTGACACGCAGAAGCTGATGCTCGACGAGGCAGCAAAGGTTGAAGACGCCATTTGGGAAAGCACTGAAGCGCTAAACGCGGAAGCTGCACTTTGCAACACGACTGGTCCGTGCTCGAAGGGTGAGCCTGGCGGTATTATCCCGGTAGAGCTCAATGAAGACGATCAGGCGCGTGTCAAAGTGGCTGTCAACGACTTCGTACTGAAGCGATGGGCCAAGCGCTGCGGTAAGCAATGTGCGATGGACTGGAATGACACCATCGGCAAAGTTCTTGGTGTGCAGGCGCCAGTAGAGTAACGGTTCTCCGTTAACGCCGAAGTCCCCGGGCTTCGGCGTTTTTGATTCGGCCCGGGCAGCCTCTGTGCTGCCTGGCATATTCAATTCCAGCGTTTACTCTGCAGAGGTTACTGTTGAAAAGCCTTGATGCTATCCACCGTGCGCTGCACAAGCTGTCTTTGTGGGCAGTCTGGATTGCCGGTTGTGCGTTGTTGCTATCGGCATTCATGGTCACTGTCGACGTTCTGTTCCGCAAGTTTTTCAGTATTACCATGAGCGGATCGGACGAGATCTCCGGCTATGTGTTTGCCGCCAGTACCACCTGGGCTTATTCGTACTGTCTGCTGAATCGATCGAATGTCCGTATCGATGTGCTGTATAACTTCCTGCCGGTAACGGCCCG
>CAYMFQ010000106.1:10111-11891 GCA_964389335.1 uncultured Granulosicoccaceae bacterium | reverse complement strand
GGGAAGGGTTCCTGATGGCCGGGTGGATCGTCCTTATATTGCTGGTACTGGTAGTTGCCAGTATTCCGGTGGCAGCGGTGCTGGGTGTACTGACCTTCGCGCTTGACGACATCTACATGGCGGGCCGGCTAAAAGGCGCCATTGGCGAGTTTGTGTGGGACAAGAGTAAAGACTTTGTCCTGGTCGCGATTCCCATGTTTATTCTGCTGGGCGAAATTATGCTGCGCGCCGGTATTGCCCAGCGCATGTATAACGCGGTGGTGCAATGGTTGTCGTGGCTGCCGGGCGGGTTGATGCACGCCAATATTGGGTCGTGTGCCATCTTTGCGGCTTCCAGCGGATCGAGCGTGGCAACAGCCGCCACCGTTGGTACCGTCGCTGTGCCGGAAATGGAAAAGCGCCGTTACAACCAGCGCTTGTTTCTCGGCTCTTTGGCTGCAGGCGGCACACTCGGTATTCTGATACCACCGTCTATTAACCTGATTATTTACGGACTGATCACCGATACCTCGGTGCCGGAATTGTATCTGGCGGGCATATTCCCCGGCATGCTGCTAGCCGGCCTGTTTATGGTAATTATCGTCGTTTCCTGTCTCATCTGGAAAGGCTGGGACGGTGTTAAAACCGAGACCAGCTGGTCGCAGCGCATAAGCACGCTGCCAGATCTGGTACCACCCATTCTATTGTTTGGTGTGGTTGTTGGGTCGATCTATGCCGGTATCGCAACGCCCACCGAGGCGGCGTCAGTCGGGGTTATGTTTGCGCTATTGCTGGCAGGCTGGCGTCGAATGCTGTCTGTGCAAATGCTGAAAGAAGCGTTCGAAGGCACCATGCGCACCACCGCGATGATTATGCTGATCATTCTGGCGGCTGTGTTTTTAAACTTTGTGCTCGGCTTTATGGGGGTGACGCAGGATATCCTCGATGCGATCGAAGCGCTTGGTCTGACGCCCACCGAGACGATGATCATCATCATTGTGTTTTATCTGATCCTCGGTATGTTCATGGAAACGTTGTCAATGCTGCTGACCACCGTGCCGATTGTTTTCCCGATTATCGAACGGCTCGGCTATGACCCGGTGTGGTTCGGTATCCTGGTTACGGTACTCATGGAAGCGGCGCTGATTACACCACCGATTGGCGTCAACCTGTACGTGGTGCAGGGCGTGCGCACCAATGGCGGACCGTTTAACGATGTGGCGTACGGTGCGATTCCGTTTGTGTTTATGATGCTGGTGCTGCTGACACTGCTGATGGTATTCCCGCAAATCGCGCTGTATTTACCCGAACTCGTGTATCGCTAACAGATCGCGTGTCGGGTTTACCCCTTACCTCAATCAGTGCAATGAATAACGTGGCCTATGCAAGCTGATACAACCGTGCGTGTTTCCGTCGATATTGGCGGAACCTTTACTGACCTGCATTTATACGACCCGGCGACAGAGCGCACACATGCGTTTAAAACACCCAGTACCCCGTCTGATCCATCGGTTGGTCTGATCAACGGGTTGCAGGGTATAACAGCGCTGGCGGGATTGTCGCTGTCAGACATTGGCTTGATATTGCATGGCTCGACCATTGCCACCAACGCGGTGCTCGAGCGCAAGTTACCACGTGGTGCGCTGATTACAACGCATGGCTTTCGCGATGTGCTGGAGATTGGTCGACACATTCGTCGCGATGTTTATACGCTGCGGGCTGAAGAGCGTTCGCTGTTGATTCCGCGGCAGTGGCGTTACGGTATTACCGAGCGTATCAAGGCGGATGGCACGGTGCATCA
>CAYMFQ010000106.1:0-10011 GCA_964389335.1 uncultured Granulosicoccaceae bacterium | reverse complement strand
GGCAGTGGCGTTACGGTATTACCGAGCGTATCAAGGCGGATGGCACGGTGCATCAACCACTCGATGAAGGCGCGTTGCACGGTGTTATCGATGAACTGCAGGCCAATGAAATAGAAACCGTTGCCATTGTGTTTCTTCACGGTTATCGCAATCCGGCGAATGAGCAGCGTGCAGCGCAGATAATCAATGAACGCGCACCGGGGCTTACCGTAACCACGTCGTATCAGTCGAGCCCTGAAATCCGAGAGTTTGAGCGTACTTCCACCACAGTACTTAACGCGCTGCTGCAACCGGTTATTTCCGGTTACCTTGAGCGGTTATCGACTCGACTCGACGAGGCGGGGGTAAATGCCACCTTGTACCTTGTGCAGTCCAACGGCGGACTGGCAACACCTGAAGACGCGGCACGGTTGCCCGCCAAGTTGCTGCTAAGCGGGCCTGCAGGTGGTGCGATGGCGATGGCGGCATTGTCTAAACGCCATGGCATGCCGGATCTCGTCGGCTTTGATATGGGCGGCACCAGTTCTGATATATCGGTCGTGCGTGACGGGCAGATTGGTGAGACGGCAGAGTCCAGTATCGACGGACTGCCAGTGCGACTGCCAATGGTAGAGATAAGAACCATTGGTGCCGGTGGTGGCAGTATCGCAAGGCTCGACTCGGGCGCATTGCGGGTAGGGCCGATAAGCGCCGGTGCGGAGCCCGGACCTGTTTGTTATCAGCGTGGTGGTACAGAGCCTACCGTTACAGACGCCAATGCCGTGCTTGGTCGCATTGATGCCGAGGCCTTTAAAACCGGTGGTATGCAGCTCGACGTTGATGCCGCCGCTCAGGCAGTGCAGCAGTTGATCGCCGAGCCACTCAGTCTTGAACGCAACCATGCGGCGGCCGGCATACTGGATGTGGCGACGTCTAACATGGCCGGTGCTATCCGACTTAGTCTGTTTGAAAAAGGTGCTGATCCGGAGGACTTTGCGCTGGCGCCATTTGGCGGTGCCGCAGGGCTGCACGCCTGTGCAGTCGCAGATGAACTCGGCATTCGTCGCATTGTGTTTCCGGCCAATGCGTCCACCTTATCCGCGCTCGGCATTTTGCAGGCCGATCTGCGCTATGACTTGTCTGAGTCACTGTTAATGCCAGCCGCTGAGGAGTCGGTGGCAGCGCTGGCAGCGGCGGTCGATAAGCTTCGTCAGCAGGCGCAGGATCTATTGCGCAGCAACGGCTTTGAGGGTGATAAGCAGCGCGTTGAGTTTAGCGTCGATATGCGTTACCGCGGGCAGGCATTTGAACTGGCGACGCCATGGCCGGAAATGATAAATGCAAACCAGTCTGTGGGTGCACCACAGTTGCTGCAGCTGGTTGGTCATTTTCACAGCCTGCACGAAGAGCGCTTTGCACATGCGTCGCCCGAGGATGCAACTGAAATAGTGACTGTGCGTGCGGTGGGTATCGGCGTGCTCGGACAGTCCGATTTGAATGCGCAACTTCCGCCGGAGTTGGTCGGTAGCGATGATAAACAACGTACACGACGCATCTATCTCGATACAGCAGAAACTGACGTGCCGTGTGTTAGCCGCAACAATCTGCGCGCCGGCGATGCACCGGTTACCGGGCCGCTGGTCGTGGAAGAGAGTTACACGGCGCTGTTGTTAACCGCTGGCTGGCAGGCTCGGGTTATCGACAACGGCGATCTTTTGTGTGAGAAGGGTGGCAGCAACCTATGAGCATCGATCCAATCCGCCTTGAGGTTATTCGCAACGCATTGATAGCCGGTGCCGAGGAAATGAACATTTCCATCTGGCGCACTGCGCGGTCTACGGTCGTGCGAGAGACGCTCGATTACTCGACTGCACTGTTCGACGGCAAGGGTAATTCGATTGCGCAGTCCACCCGCATACCGGTGCATTTAAACAGCATGTCTGTGTGCCTGGAAGATATCGTCGAGCACCACATTCCGCTTGATGACTGGAACGACGGTGATGTTATTTTAACCAACGATCCGTACTGTGGCGGCCAGCATCTGCCGGACTTTGTGGTGTTTCAGCCATTGTTTGTTAATGGTGAACGCATTGCCATTGCAGCGGCTATTGTGCATCACATCGATGTCAGTGGTGGTGCGGCAGGCAGCTACTTTGCCGGCGCTAAAGAGGTCTATCATGAAGGCTTGCGCATACCACCGGTTAAGCTGGTAGAAGCCGGGGTAACCAATCAGCCTATTGTCGATATCGTGCGGCAAAACAGTCGTGAACCAGAGAAGATTGGCGGGGATCTGCAGGCGCAGATCGCGTCACTGGCGGTGGGTGCGCGTGCTATTGAACGGCTCGCTAAACGTTATAACAATGCCGTGATAACCGCGGCCATGGATGCGGTGCTGGCGCAGTCAGAAACCGCCATGCGCGACACGCTGAAATCTATCCCTGATGGCACTTATCAGTTCGAAGACTTTGTCGATGACGACGGTCAGAGTGCCGTTGATCTGGCAGTTAAGGCGACGGTGAAAATTCATGGTGACAGCTGCACGGTAGACTTGTCTGAATCAGCTGATCAGGTGCCGGGCCCGGTTAACTGTACGCTAAACATGGCGCGCTCCGGTGTTTACTGTGCGTTGCTGAGTGTGGCTGAGGGCAGGGCGATGGCCAACTCCGGTGCCTACAAGCCCATAGAAGTTATCTGCAGGCCTGGCTCTATTGTTAACTGCCTGCACCCGGCACCGGTTGCCAATCGTATGGCCACCGGTCACCGCATTGTTACCACTGTGCTCGGTGCGCTGGCTGATCCGCTGCCCGAGTTAATACCCGCAGCCTACTATGGCGTGTCATATGTTGCGGCATTGTCTGCACCTGACCGCTTTGTTGAAGGCGAACGTCGGGTTTATTTTGAGATTGAAGTCGGTGGCTGGGGTGCCAACCCGCAGGGTGACGGTGCCAATGGTTTCTCGGCAGGCTTTCATAACCTGGCTAACTCACCGGTGGAAATGTGCGAATCACTGTTTCCGGTGGTGTTTACCGAGTACGGTTTTATTGAAGGCAGCGGCGGCGATGGTCAGTATCGTGGCGGGTTGGGCCTGGCGCGTGAATGGATGCTCGATGCCGAATGGGGATCATTGTCTGGCAACTTCGAACGCTTCCGCCATGCACCCTATGGCGTTAACGGCGGCAAAGACGGTTCAAAGGGTCGCTTCCTGCATTTTACCGAAGACGGCACCACCGAGTTGCCATCAAAGATATCCGGTGTCGAGTTAAAGCGCGGTGACCGCGTCAGACTGGAGACCTCCGGCGGTGGCGGCTGGGGCGATCCGTCCGCACGGTCACAGGCGGAACGCGATGCTGATGCAACTGGCGGGTATTGCTAGCAAAGGCTAATGTTGCTGAATAGAGGCCAGGACTGACAATGAGTAAAGGCGGCATGCTGGCTATGGTGGTGGTCGCCGGCTACATTGGCTTTGAGCTGTTCACCTTTCACAAGGCGCGCTACCGTATGGAGGCTCCCTATGTGTTCAATCAGTTTGTGGCGGCGCACCGCGCGTTTACCAGTTGTAAAACACCCGAAGGCCAACAGTACAATCGCTTCGTGCGCAATATGGGGATTGTGCAGCAACGTGCCGTTGGCAAGCTTTCCGAGCAGCACCCACAGGCGTCGACTGACGACATTGAACAATTGGTGAAAGTACGCACTGATGAGCAATATCAGATAGTCGACACCCTTGTCAGCGACAGCGGCTGCAGCGATATCGAAGTGTGGAAACTGCTAAAGCGCTTCGATAATTACGCACGGCTCAACCTGGGGTAACCTTATAACCCCGATTGCTACGCTGCCTTCAATTCCGCCTGCTGACGCTTTTGCTGGTACCTCACCACATCACCGATAGACTGCTCGTACAGTGATACACCTTTGTATTCCTGTTCTGTGGCATAGGCGATCAATTGAGTGCGAATATCGGCTACTTTGGATTTATCGATCACCATTTTTACCTGGGCCAGCTCGTGATGTATTTCAACGCCTTTGCCGGTGGCGGTATCGTCTTCTGCAAACAGCTTGCACCAGGTTACATTGGCACCGGGCACGCCTATAACCAGCATCTGGTCGAGAAATTCGTTGGCGTGCTTACGAGGTATAAGTGTGTTTAGCAGCACGCGCTCCGGCTTTTCATCAGCGTTGTTGGACTTTGACTGGCCGCGAGTCATCAGTGCTTCCAGTGTGCGTCGATTGCGCCAGTCATTGCTGCCCATCAGTTCATCGATGGCCGCGGTAATCTGTTCATTTGTGGAGCGCTGGCTGCGGTTTCCGACCGATGTGGGCAGATTGACCAGGCCGCGACCTAGCGGCTGATCAAACAATACACCGCCGCCAAAGGTGTTGACGCGCCCGGCTGACACCAGCGCTTCAGCAACGCTTGCACGATCAAGGTCTTCAACCAGCACCATAACGACTTCTTCGTAGGGTTTCTTGGTGATCTTCAGCCAGCCCGCACGGTCACGTGTACCACGGCCTTCTACAAAGTAGACGATTGGCCCGTGTGAGCCGGCCTGCATTGCGGCTTTTATCGCCTGCTCGGTACGGCCCGACTGAATGAGCGCGTAGATTGCGTGCAGGTTGGATTTGAAATTCTTGTTGTCTGCGCTATCGATGCGGGTTACGGCACTTTCACAGTTACGAGCAATATTCGGTGAGTTGGTTAAAACGTTTTCACACGGTGTTGAGAATATTGCACCGGCACCTGGCAGATGCAGATCGTTGAGTTCGGTACAAAAGCTCATGAAGTCTTCGACGTCATTGTTATGCACAAGGAACTGTATGAATTCGCATTCCGGGTTGATCACCGGCAACAGCCTTTGTAAGCGATGCTGGCGAACCAGGGTGCCACGACAGTCAAACTGGATAGGGTCGTGGTGCCAGTTGCCCATGATTTCGATCAGACAATCGTGGATTCTCGTCTGCGGTACGATAACCGAGACAACTGAACAGTTTTCGCGGCTGACAAACTCGCTCATGATGCACTCCTGTTAGCTTGTGCAACGATAAGTCCAACACTCAGTACGGTGATAATCGGTCCGACGGATGCCAGTGCCAGTATGCCAAAGCCGTCGCTGACACCGGGTACTGCAGCGCCAACGCCAAGGCCCATCGCCAGTACCAGGGGCACGGTGATCGGACCGGTGGTAACACCTGCGGAGTCCCAGCCAAAGTTGACAAACTCTTCGGAAGAGAACCATGTCAGTACCAGCAACAGCATGTAAGGTGGTAACAACAGATACACTAGTGGCAGGTTAAAGGCGATCTTGGCCACACCAACAGCGATGCCGAGGCCAACGCCAAAAGCAACGGAATGCATTAATAAGCTTTTCTTGAACGCACCGACGGTAACCTTTTCTACGGTGTTGCCCAGCGCGTTGAGTGCGGGCTCTGCGAGGGTGGCGCCATAGCCAAGAAAGAAGCCAAAGATAATGGCGATTACCTTGCCAAATACTTCCGAGTTGAACTTGGCAGGTACTGCGCCGCTTTCAGCGCCCCAAGGTACGCCACTGGCGAACGCCGTGGGTATGTTGCCGCCAAGCTGCGAGCCCAGTGGTGTCAGGCCAAGGCTAAGGCCGAGCATAAACAAGCTCATACCGATAACGGCGAAAGCGATGCCGGTAAACGTTTCTGTTTCGACGCGGCTGCGCTCACCTTTCAGGCGCAGAATAAGCCAGAGCGAAAACAACAAAAATATACATAGCGGAACAATAGCGCGCAGCGATGCAACAATCGCCTCGAAGAAACTCTTACTCACACTGACAGCCGGGTTCCATTTTTCTTCGGCACTTAGTACCGAGCGGGCATCAGGCTCACGCGTATAGACAACCTGTGCGTCGGTGACCACGATCTCGCCGTTGATCAGTTCTGCCTTGCCGCCGCGATAGCTGATCGCATAATCGGACGTCATCGAGTCGGCGTTGCTGTTTAAAAACTGCTGGAACTCAGCATCGCTGAAACTGGGCGCGATAACTTCAGCGGTGGTTGGTTTTTGCGTAACCAGTTCATCGGCTGCGGCAACGTAGCTGCCTGCATAGTTTGGCGCAGTAACGTAATCCTGCTTGGCATAGTGATAAAAGCCAAGGCCGAACACTGCCAGTATCGGAAACAGCGACGCGAGGGTGACGATACCGAAGCCGGCGTTACTGGTGTCGCCATCACCGAGGATACGACAGACACCAATACCGAGTGCCAGTACCAATGGTACCGTGACCGGTCCGGTGGTTACCGCGCCGCTGTCCCACGCCAGGCCGAGTATGGCGCGCGTTTCCGGAATGCTGTTGGCCAGCAATGTCATTGAACAGAGTGCAAGGACACCGGGGATAATGAAGAACTTCAGTGACCAGTTGCGGTAAAACCGCAGGACGCCGAGCAGTACCGCAAGGCCGACGCCGATACCAACTACAGTGACAAGCTCGCCACTGAAGTCATTAAGTAAACTGTAGAGCAGCGGTGCTTCTGTCGCTCTGACGCCGGCGCCAGCGGAGCGAAGCACGGCTATGGCCGGTTCCGCGAAGGTGGCGCCGACACCAAGGATAAACGCAAACAGCAGCACCCCCCAGAGCGGGCTGTTGCGAGGCAGAATAGCGCCCAGCGTTTCGCCGAGGGGCATCAGCCCAAGCCGGAGGCCCTCCATAAAAAACATCAAACCGATAATAACCACGAATATACCGGCGGTGATCATTGTCGTATAGACGATAGGCAGGCCCAGTATAAATATCTGGAACACCGCCAGGTACGCGACGATAAACCAGATACTTTTGAGCTGAATCAGGAAGTTATCTTTGATGTAGGGCCACAGAATACTCAGCTGTTGCGCAGAGCTAAGTTCCATGTGCAGAGCACTATTTTTAGCCATATCCGTATGTCTGCAGGGTCGTACATAACCTGCGTTTATTGTTGTTAGGTTGTTCAGTGACAGGCGTACAGCGAATACAGAACGTCAAGGAACGGTTGTGGCAACACGCTTGTCTGCGGTTGAATTACCGCTGACGATTAGAATCGTCGGGTCAAATGCCAGCGCATCGCAACATCTTGTGCCATGTGCTTGTCGGATTATCCCCTGACACTGACGGTAACGGCTTACTTATGCTCATCTTGAGTGGCGTGGTGTAGTGCTGGAGGGGACACGAAGTGACTTTCAGTCGAAGGCGTCCATTGCCCAATCTGCGAATAGTCAAGTTTTGACTTTTACAGGGCATGCTAAAGCGGCATGTTCGTTCATCGGAGATGTCCTCACCTGGGCGTCGGTGAGTCGATCTCCGATCAACGAACTCGCATACTTGGGCTTTTATACGGCGTGCATAAGCGGCATGTTCGTGCAACGGAGTTGTCCTCCCACCTTAGCGTCGGTGGGAGTCGATCTCCGATCAACTAACTCGCATACTTTGGCTTTTATACGGCGTCCATAAGCGGCATGTTCGTGTAAAGGAGTTGTCCTCCCACCTGAGCGTCGGTGGGAGTTGATCTCCGATCAACGAACTCGCATACTTTGCTTTTATACGGCGTCCATAAGCGGCATGTTCGTGCAACGGAGTTGTCCTCCCACCGAAGCTTTCTTGTGCGGGTTGGGAGTTGTTGCACTATAGTCTAACTCGCATACTTTGGCTTTTTTACGACGTGCTAAAGCGACTTGTTCGTGCAACGGAGTTGTCCTCCCGCCTTAGCGTCGGTGGGAGTCGATTTCCGATCAACGAACTCGCATACTTGGGCTTTTATAAGGCGTGCTAAAGCGACTTGTTCGTGCAACGGAGTTGTCCTCCCACCTAAGCTTTCGTGAGCCGGTGGGAGTTGATCCCCGATCGGCGAACTCGCACGCTTTGGCTTTTACACGGCATGCTAAAGGGACTTGTTCGTTCATCGGGGATGTCCTCCCACCTTAGCGTCGGTGGGAGTCGATCTCCGATCAACGAACTCGCATGCTTTGGCTTTTGTACGACGTGCTAAAGCGATTTGTTCGTGCAACGGAGTTGTCCTCCCACCTGAGCTTTCGTGAACTGGTGGGAGTTGAACCCCCGATCGGCGAACTCGCATGCTTTGGCTTTTTATACGGCATGGTAAAGCGACTTGTTCTTTCATCGGGGATGTCCTCCCACCTAGAGCTTTCGTGAGCCGGTGAGAGTTGATCCCCGATCGGCGAACTCGCGCGCTTTGGCTTTTATACGGCATGCCAAAGCGATAGGTTCGTTTATCGGAAATATCCTCCCACCTGAAGCACCGGTTTGTCCTTGTACTGCCCAATCAGATAAACTACCCAAATCAATTTTAACTTTGGTGAGTATCCGTGGCCGCGATCTCTGCTATTAACATCCAACGCTTTGAGGTGCCACTGGCGGAGGTGCTGGTAGATGCTATGCATGGTGAGCATACGCACTTTGAGCTGGTGACGGCGACGATTCGTGACAGCGATGGAATGACCGGCACCGGGTACACTTACACCGGCGGCAAGGGCGGGCACGCGATTGTTGCGATGCTTGAGCACGATCTTGTACCTTTTCTACTCGGTAAAGATGCCGATGGCGTCGAGTCTTTATACGATGCGATGCAAACCCATGTGCATTATGTGGCGCGTGGTGGCATTGCGTCGTTCGCGATCTCCGCTGTCGATATTGCCCTGTGGGATATTCGTGGTCGCAAAACGGAGCGTCCGCTGTGGCAGATGGCAGGTGGTGCCGGTTCACAGTGCAAAGCCTATCGTGGCGGTATCGATTTAAATTTCCCGTTGCCAAAGCTGCTTGACTCGGTACGCGGTTACCTTGATGAGGGCTTTAACGGGGTAAAAATTAAAATTGGCCAGCCTGAACTCAAAGACGATGTTGAACGCATCGCCGCCGTGCGAGATCTGGTTGGGCTGGATGTTACGTTTATGGTGGATGCGAACTATTGCTACCGTGTGGACCAGGCAATCGCCGCTGCAAAAGCATTTGCACCCTATGATATTTACTGGTTTGAAGAACCCATCATTCCCGATGATTACACTGGCTATGCGCAAATCGCAGAGACAACGGATATTCCGCTGGCGATGGGTGAGAACCTGCACACCGAGTATGAATTCGGCTACGCATTTAAGTATTCGCGCCTGGGGCATATTCAGCCCGATTCTTCGAACTGTGGTGGCATTACCGGCTGGCTGCGTGTGGCGCAGATGGCGCGGGACAATAACATGCCGGTATCAAGTCACGGGATGCAGGAGCTGCATGTGAGTCTGGTGGCCGGGCAGTCTAACCCTGGCTGGATTGAGGCGCATTCGTTCCCGATAGATCAATATACGCACCGGCCACTGGTGATTAACAATCACATGGCAGTGGCACCGGATACGCACGGCACCGGCGTTGAGTTTAACTGGGACAAACTACATGATGCCTGCGGCACCCGGCCCGTATAAGTGGCAGGTCAGAAGCGCCAGTTGAGTCAGACTTGTGTCAGGGAGTCAATAATGGGGCATTCGCGACGGTGATCACCGGCACATGAGTCAACAAGGGGTGACAGTGTGCGTTGCATTTCCTGCAGGCTGGCGATTTTTTTCTCAATCTGACCCAGATGCTTGAGTGCAATCTGTTTGACTTCCTTGCTTGAGCGAGAGTCATCGTCTTTAAGCAGTAATAGAGTTCTGCAGTCTTCGATGCTAAAGCCCAGGCTGCGCGAGCGACCGAGGAAGATCAGCTTTTCCAGATCAGCGTCTCTGAAGATCCGATAGCCGTTGTCGTTGCGCTGCGGTCGAACCAGGTCGATACTTTCATAGTAGCGAATGGTTTTGTCAGAAAGACCGGACCTGCGTGAAACTTCACCGATATTCATGGTTATTAATGTGCCACGGTCCGCACTCAGGTGCAAGTAATGCCAACATTTGCAATGTCTGTGTGGAGATAAGTCTTATGTGCTGGCCATTGTTGGGCTTGCGCTGGCAATTATAGTTACCATCAATTGCCTGATATTCTGAGCATGTTAAGTTTCAACAGAGGCAGGTGTTACAGTTGAGCCCGCTGCTTTGCGCAACCG
>CAYMFQ010000105.1:14669-17661 GCA_964389335.1 uncultured Granulosicoccaceae bacterium | reverse complement strand
TACTCGGGATGTGCGCCGTGATCAGCGGGGAAAGTGAACTCGCGCGGATTACACGCACGTTGATAGCCCTCAGCGCTGCCGCCCAGCTCTGTTGTCAGGCTAATGGCAGGTTCAGCGGCAATGTCGCTATTGTTATCACTGCAGGCTGATAAAGCGGCCAGCAGCGATGCGCACAAGATTGGACTGTGTTTTTGTGACCGCATTAGTTCTCTCGCAACGCCTCAGCAGGCGACATGCGACTGAGTTTTCGCGACGGATACCAGCCGGCCAGTACAGCAGCGATCAGTGCCAGCAGCAATGTCTGCAACAGAATACCCGGTGGTACATAGAAACCCATTGTCCAGCCAAACGAGCGCTGATTTATTACATCAATAAGCATTTTGGACATGATAAAACCGAGTGGCAGCGCAAGCACACCGGCAATTAACCCCATCAGTGCACACTGAACAATGGTGAGCTTGCCGAGTTCGTACGGCGTAAGGCCAATAGCACGTAACACGGCAAACTCGGACGCACGTTCCAGCGCCAGTGCCAGCAACGCACTGAGAATTCCTACGAACGCAACGCCGATGGTGAGGATTCGCAGTATGTGGGTAATCGCAAAGGTACGATCAAAGATCTGCAGGGAGCGCTCTCTGATCTCAACGTTGGATCGCAGCAACAGCGGCACCGAGTGATTATTCGCCAGTTGACGCACAGTTTCTTTAACATCGGACACAGGAGTATTGTCGACAAGATGTAAACCAACCGAGGTTAACTGATCGTCGTTCCAGTGTGTTCGATAGTAGGGTAAAGCCATAATCACCAGGCCACTACTGGCACCGTAATCAGTAATGATGGCGGAGACAACACTGCTTCGCTTACCACTGTCACTGTACAACGTGATGGTGTCTCCGGGTTCAAGTTGCTGTTCCCATGCATAGGGCTCAGATATAAACACACCTTCGCCTTGTTCAAACTCTGTCTCATAGTTGGCCGTGGTGCGCAGAAATGTAAAGCCGCTTTCATGGTTGCTGCTAAGTTGTACGGCAAGCAGGTTAAGAGGTCCGGTATCTGTTTCAACTTCACCGAATCGGGCCAGTCTCATACCGGATACCTCCGGCAGTGCGTCGAGTTCTTTGACTAGTGCTTCGGGTAATGCCGTTGTGGCTGACTCTTCTGACTCAGCGCTTATGTAGATATCAGACTGCAGGGTTTGTCCGAGCCAGGTGTCGACTGACAGTCGAAAACTGCCGATCATAATGCCCACACCGGCAGTGGCAGACACGGCGATAACCAGTGCTGCTATAGCGACGGATGTCCTGCTGATACTGCTCGAGAGCGAACGCACCGCATACTGAATCAGTGTGTTGCCACTGAAACGGCCAAAAACATGGTGTGCATGGGAAGTCA
The DNA here is from genome assembly GCA_964389335.1 of uncultured Granulosicoccaceae bacterium. Taxonomy (GTDB): domain Bacteria; phylum Pseudomonadota; class Gammaproteobacteria; order Granulosicoccales; family Granulosicoccaceae. The sequence goes on along the minus strand of CAYMFQ010000105.1, from coordinate 16,269 downwards.
GGGTTTGCAGCACAATGGGTATCAGCAGGCTATAACCGATCACAATACACATCAGTGCAATAAACCCCGCCCACAGACTGCGCTCGCTGAACCAGGTAATCACCAACCCCACAGCCACCAATACGACACCGGCAACTGCAATCATCGGTATGATCCGACTGGTGCGGCTCTCTATGGCAGAGCTTTGTAACACGGTTACCGGTGCAGAGCGGGATGCCTCAAGTGCCGGTGCGATTGTGGCAATCAGCGCAGAACCAAGACCGAGTGCCACCGCCTTGGCAACCGTGCCAGCACCAAAATCAACGCGCTTTACATTGAGACTGAAATAGAGATCGTTAATCGTTCGTGTGACCAGTTCAAGCAATACAAAGCCGAGCAAATATCCAACAAGTAAACCGAGCAGTGTGCCCACACAGGCGATAATCAGGGACTCAAACAACACGGAGCGAAAGAGCTCATCTCTGGTTACACCGGTCGCCCTTAACACGCCAAACAGCGAGCGGCGCTGCAAAACCGCTAGCGTGACCGTGTTGTAGATCAGGAATGCGCCCACCAGTACACCAAGCAAACTCATCGCCAGCAGATTGGTGTGGAACGCACTGGTCATCTGTTTGAGTGCTGTGTTTCTGGTGACTGCGTCAATTACGTTGGTTGATGGAAACGCATTTTGTATTTGTGTAAGCGTCGATTCTTCGTTTATCACCAAATCAATGCGACTCAACTTACCCGGCATTTGCAGAAGGTCCTGTGCGGTTGCTATATCCATCATGATGATGGATTCGAACGCCGCCTCCTGTTGACCAACTATGGTGTTCACCAGCTTAAATTCGGCGCCGCCGTCAGAACGCAGCTGCTCACCGACAGACCGGTTAAACCGCTGCGCCGTTGAGGCACTAAGAATAACCGCCCCCGGTTCGAGCAGATCAAGCGCCGCACGACTGCTGCCAACAGCATTTGACCGGGCAAAAGAAACACTTCGCACCACGGTCTCGGCAAACAGATCGACGCCGAGCACCTGCAGTACTTCGCCATTGATAACCACACTGCCTTCGACAATCGGCGCACTGTTACGAACGCCCATATCCACACGCAACTGTGTATAGATATTTTCATCGATTGAATCACTGGCGGACACCAGCTGATGGGTAGTACGGCCACTGACCGCATCGACAGACAACGCAAAGGCGCGTTTTGCACTTTCGTTGGCAATGTCGACCGCGAACACCACAGCGACACCAAGTGCCAGGCCGGTCACCATGAGCAACAATTGCCAGCGGTGTTGCAGCCAGTAGCGCAGGTTACTTTTTGCTACCAGCATAGTCATCGGCGCTGCCCAGCGATATCCACAGCCACGGCGTCTGTTGTTTCACCGCTACCAGGCAAGACCTGTCTCACCCGTTAGGTCACACATCGCCAGTTGTCCATCGACCAGTTGCAACACCCGATCGGCGGTATTGGCAACACCGAGGCTGTGAGTCACCATCAGTACGGTTTGAGCATTGGCACGGGCCAGGTCGGTGAAGAGGTCCATCATTTGTTTACCGGTTTCGGCGTCGAGGTTTCCGGTATGTTCATCTGCCAGCACCAACGATGGTTTATG
>CAYMFQ010000105.1:0-14569 GCA_964389335.1 uncultured Granulosicoccaceae bacterium | reverse complement strand
GCAACTCGCTCACCCTGTGCAACCTCGAGATCAAGGTTGTTCAGTACCTGCGACGCCGAGGGGCCCTTGCCATAGGTTTTGCAAACGTGTCTGATAGAAATATAACTGTTCATACCTTTCGCGCTACACCCTGTGGAGCTGTTGGCTTGCATCGGTGTCGGAACCGCTTGCACACTATACGATCATGATAATCGTGGCCAGCAGCAGTAATCCCATACAGTAGTTAAACGCGCGGGCGGTACGCTCGGTTTTCAATAGACGCTGCAATAGTGACCCAAATGCCAGCCATGGTATGCAGCCGACAAAACCTGCTACAAAAAATACGGCGGCAAAGGTGATCGCCTGCATCAGCGCAGGTTGATCCGAAATCATATAAGCAGATATTGCCGACCCCACGACCAGCCACGCCTTGGGATTGACCCACTGGAATAAAGCAGCGGCAAAAAAGCCGACTGCTTTTGGCGCATGATTGTCGGCGCCGTTGTCTGCCTGTCGTACCGGTGCAAACGCAATCTGGTACGACAGCCAGATTAGCATCAGGATGCCCAAAATTTTCAATACGGACAATACGGCTGGATGGTCCAGAACCAGGCTGCCGAGCCCCATAGTCAGCACAAATATCATCAGTGAAAAACCACTGGTGATGCCGAATAATGTCGACAGGCCTCTGCCAAAGCCGACCGATGAACCGGTGGCAGTCAGCAATACGTTATTGGGCCCTGGCGTTACGGACGCAACAAACGCGAAGGATGCAAACGCAATGAGTGGTCCGTCCATTTAATAATTCAGGATTCAACGAGACGTGCGGGCACAAAAAAGGCCCTTACGGGCCTTTTTCGTTTCGTATTTACGTGTTGCCGCTTACTCGGCTGGCGACTCGCTCTTTTCGACGAGCTCAATGATTGCCATCGGTGCCTGATCTCCAGGGCGGAAACCGCACTTGAGGATGCGTGTGTAACCACCAGGGCGTTCCTTGAACCGCGGACCCAGTTCAGTGAACAGCTTGCCAACCGCTTCTTTGTCACGCAGACGGCTGAACGCCAGGCGGCGGTTTGCCACGCTATCATCGCCCGCCATTGTTATAAGCGGCTCTACCACACGACGCAGTTCCTTGGCCTTGGGCAAAGTCGTCTTTATGGCTTCGTGGTTCAGGAATGAAGTTGCCATGTTTTTGTACATGGCTTTCCTGTGGCTACTATTGCGGTTTAGTTTCCGGCCGCTCTTAGCGTGTCGCATCTCGCACCCTTGTCTCTTTCGTTGAGCTGTCTGCTTGTCAGATCAGGCTCGATTATTTTTTCATACCTTCACGCGGGCGCGCGAGTTCTGGCGGTGGCCAGTTCTCTAATCGCATACCGAGTGACAGCGCCTGTTGCGCAAGCACGTCCTTGATTTCAGTCAACGACTTCTTACCCAGGTTTGGCGTCTTGAGCAGTTCAACCTCGGTGCGCTGAATCAGGTCACCGATGTAGTAGATGTTCTCTGCCTTCAGGCAGTTCGCTGAACGCACAGTCAGTTCGAGATCATCAACCGGGCGAAGCAGAATTGGATCGATGTCTGAGGTAGTCTCATCGACTTTCTCTTCACCGGTCTCTGCCTCGAGTTCAACAAACACAGACAGTTGTTCCTGAAGAATGGTTGCGGCCTTGCGGATCGCCTCTTCCGGATCAATAGTACCGTTGGTTTCCAGATCGATGATCAGCTTATCAAGGTCAGTGCGCTGTTCAACACGAGCACTCTCAACGTTGTAGGCTACTTTCGATACCGGGCTGAACGAAGCATCGAGTTGCAACGCACCAATCGGTCGGTTTTCACCCTCGGCAACGCTGCGATGCGAAGCTGGCTCATAGCCGCGTCCGCCCCGAGCACGCATCGTGATGGCGATTTCGCCGTTCTTGGTCAGGTTACAAATGACCTTCTCCGGGTTTTTGATTTCAACGTCATGGTCGACGGTGATATCACCCGCAGTAACCACACCCGGCCCTTTTTTCTTCAGGGTCAGGTTCGCTTCATCCTTCGCGTGCAGCACAATAGCGACTTCTTTAAGATTCAGTAGAATCTCAAGTACGTCTTCCTGTACGCCCTCGATAGTGGTGTACTCGTGCAGCACGCCTTCGATCTCGGCCTCAACCACTGCCGCCCCTGGCATAGAGGACAGCAGGATTCGACGTAATGCGGTGCCAAGGGTATGTCCGAATCCACGCTCCAGCGGCTCGAGAGTCACCTTGGCGTGACAATCGTTGCTGGCTGATACGTCAACAATACGCGGTTTTAAAAATTCTGATTGCATCGCACCCATAGCTTGCTCTCTTTTACTTGGAATACAGTTCCACAACGAGTGATTCGTTGATCTCTGCCGGCAGATCGCTTCTGTCCGGTAGGGATTTTAGAACACCTTCCATTTTTTTCTCGTCGACTTCCAGCCAACCAGGAATATTGCGCTGTTTCGCCAGCTGCATAGCGTCGGTGATCCGCGCCTGCTTCTTGGCTCTTTCACGCACGCTGATCACCTGATTTGGTTTGACCTGATACGACGGAATGTTCACAACCTGCCCATCGACACGGATCGCCTTGTGCGCCACCAGTTGGCGTGCCTCTGCGCGTGTTGCACCAAAACCCATGCGATAAACGACGTTGTCGAGGCGGCCCTCGAGCAGCGACAGCAGGTTTTCACCGGTCGAGCCTTTTACGCTCGCGGCTTTCTTGTAGTAGTTGCGGAACTGACGTTCCAGTACACCGTACATTCTGCGCAGCTTCTGCTTTTCGCGCAGTTGTAATGCGTAATCAGACAGACGTGCGCGCTTTGCGCCGTGCTGGCCTGGAGGTGTATCGAGCTTGCACTTGGAGTCGATCGGACGCATCCCCGACTTCAGGTACAGGTCCGTTCCTTCGCGACGGCTAAGCTTGCACTTTGGCCCTATGTATCTCGCCACAATTAGCTCCCGATTAGACCGTTCAGACGCGGCGGCGCTTGGGCGGCCGGCATCCGTTGTGAGGAATAGGTGTTACGTCGATGATGTTGGTGATCTTGAAGCCGACGGCGTTCAGTGAACGCACCGCGGAGTCGCGACCCGGGCCGGGGCCCTTCACCTTTACATCAAGATTTTTCATACCGTACTCAAGCGCAACCGTGCCGGCGCGCTCTGCAGCAACCTGCGCTGCAAACGGTGTGCTCTTGCGTGAACCACGAAAGCCCGAACCACCGGCGGTGGCCCACGACAACGCGTTACCCTGGCGATCGGTGATCATGACGATAGTGTTGTTGAACGACGCATGGATGTGCGCAATGCCATCCGTTACTACGCGATTCGGCTTTTTCTTGGCTGTTTTCTGGCCCATTTCTTTTGGTCCTATCGCTTAATCGGTCGGCGCGGACCCTTACGGGTACGTGCGTTGGTTTGCGTGCGCTGACCGCGCAATGGCAAGCCACGACGATGACGAATGCCGCGGTAGCTACCGAGGTCCATCAGTCGCTTGATGTTCATGCTGACATCGCGACGCAAATCACCCTCAACCGTGAGTTTGGCAATTTCTGTTCGCAGTGCCTCTACCTGAGGCTCAGCCAGATCCTTTACTTTGATGGAAGGATCGACTCCGGCGCCCTCGCAAACCTTGTACGCGGTGGTTCTTCCAACACCATAGATTGACGTCAGCGCTACCCAGGTGTGCTTTGCAACGGGTATGTTGATTCCGGCAATACGTGCCATTAGTAGGTACCCTTGCTATGAGATTTCATGGTCATCTAGCCTTGTCTCTGTTTGTGCCGTGGATCTGAGCAAATGACTCGGATCACACCATGCCGTTTGATCACTTTGCAGTTACGGCAGATTTTTTTTACTGAAGCTCTAACTTTCATTTGTCACACCTGACAGTTGTTTGTCCGGTTAGCTGGGCCCACCAGCCTAACCAGGCATGGCCCTATCGAGGACCCCGGGCACCGTGCCCCTTAAGGTTTGCCTTCTTGAGCAGACTATCGTACTGGTGGCTCATCATGTGAGCCTGCGTCTGCGCAATGAAGTCCATGATGACCACCACAATGATGAGCAACGACGTGCCACCAAAATAAAACGGCACATTCCACCACAGAATCAAAAACTCTGGCAGCAGACACACCAGCGTTATATACATGGCTCCAACCAGTGTGAGCCGCGTTAAGACGCCATCGATATAACGCGCGGTTTGTTCGCCCGGTCTGATACCCGGAATGAACGCACCTGATTTCTTCAGGTTGTCAGCGGTCTCGCGCGCGTTGAAAACCAGTGACGTGTAAAAGAAGCAAAAGAATATAATCGCCGCCGCATAAAACAAGACATACAAAGGTTGTCCTGGCTGAAGCGTAGAAACGATATTTTGCAGCCATGTCATTTGTGTTGCGCTGGAAGCAAAGTCGCCCATTGTCGCCGGAAACAGAATAATACTCGACGCGAAAATCGGCGGTATTACACCAGCCATGTTTAGTTTCAGCGGCAGGTGACTCTGCTGGCCGGCAAACATCTTCCTGCCCTGCTGGCGCTTGGCGTAGTTTACAGTGATACGCCGCTGTCCACGCTCGACGAAAATCACGAACGCAGTCACCGCCACAGTTAGCACCACGAGAATCAGCAGGATCAATGACGACAGCTCACCTGTTCGGGCCAGTTCGAGCGTGCCACCGATGGCCGCTGGCAAACCACTCACAATGCCTGCGAAAATCAGTATCGAGATACCATTACCGATGCCTCGCTCGGTAACCTGCTCACCGAGCCACATCAAAAACATCGTGCCCGTAACCAGAGTAATTGCGCCGGTCAATACGAAGCCGAGTCCGCCAAAGTAAACCAGCGGAGCACCAGCGGCCTGCTGTGATTGCAGCGCTATGCAGACACCCACGGCCTGCACACTGGCGAGCACAAGCGTGCCATACCGCGTGTACTTGGTGATAGTCTTGCGGCCGCTTTCACCTTCCTTTCTGAGTTGCTCCAGCGACGGTACGACATGCGTCAGCAACTGCATGATGATCGACGCGGAAATGTACGGCATGACACCCAACGCGAACAATGACATACGGCTTAACGCACCGCCCCCAAACATGTTGAACATGTCGAGGATGCCACCGCGCTGCTGTTCAAACAGTGCAGCCATGACTCGAGGATCAACACCGGGGATCGTGATGTGCGCACCCAACCGGAAAATAACCAGGGCCAACAGAACAAACAGCAACCGCTGCCTTAGTTCAGTTGATTTGCCCAGCCCGCCAATTGAATCCGCTGCAGTAGCCACGATTATTCTCCGACAGTGCCGCCAGCTTGCTCGATTGCCCGTGCTGCACCGGCAGTCGCCGCAACCCCTTTCAGAGTTACTGCTTTGCTGATTTCACCAGACAAAATGACCTTCGCTTTCTTGGTCTGTAGCGGCACGACACCCGCCTCTATCAGTGAAGCAAGTGTGATTTCGCCTTCGAGCTTGCTCAGTTCGCCAAGGCGAACTTCAGCGACAAACCGACCTTTACGCGATTTAAAGCCAAATTTTGGCAGGCGACGCTGGATAGGCATCTGACCGCCCTCGAAGCCCACCTTGTGGTAGCCACCAGAGCGAGAATGCTGACCTTTATGGCCACGGCCACCAGTCTTGCCCAGACCAGAGCCTATGCCACGACCAACTCGCTTAGCGCTGGTCTTGCTGCCAGCCGCAGGTTTTAGATCATTCAGATACATCGATTAGTCCTCGACACGCAGCATGTAGGAAATTTTATTCACCATGCCACGATTTTCCGGCGTGTCTATCACTTCGACAGTCTGATGCATGCGACGCAGTCCAAGACCACGGACACACGCCTGGTGCTTCTTCAAACGACCGTGGAAGCTGCGCACCAATGTCACTTTCAGTTTCTTGTCTGACATGTTCAGCTCGCTATCTGATCTACTGATTTGCCACGCTTGGCCGCGACACTCTCAGGAGACTGCATGTTGACGAGCCCTTCGATGGTCGCTCGCACAACATTGATCGGGTTGTTCGACCCATTGATCTTGGCTAGTACGTTACGCACGCCAACCGCTTCAAACACGGCACGCATAGGACCACCGGCAATGATACCAGTACCTTCAGAAGCCGGCTGCATATACACCTTTGCCGCACCATGCCGACCATTGAGCGCATACTGCAAAGTGCCATCTTTCAGGTTGACCTTAGACATGTTCTTACGTGCCTTTTCCATCGCCTTCTGGATAGCGACGGGCACCTCACGCGCCTTGCCATAACCGAAGCCGACGCGACCTTCGCCATCACCGACAACAGTCAGCGCAGTGAAGCCAAACTGACGACCACCCTTGATCACCTTCGCAACGCGGTTGACGGCGACCAGCTTTTCGATGAGGCCATCTGCACTAACGTTAGAATCGTTTCCTGCCATTGCTTTATCTGCCTAGAACTTGAGGCCGGCTTCACGCGCGGCATCGGCCAGCGCCTTAACGCGACCATGATATTGAAAACCGGAACGGTCGAATGCCACTTCGCTGATACCTTTTGCGGCAGCACGTTCACCGATTGCCTTACCGACGGCAACTGCCGCCTCGACGTTACCGGTGTACTTCAAACCGCCTGCGATATCTTTTTGCAATGTGGTGGCGTTGGCCACTACCTTGCCTTCAGCATCGATGATCTGCGCATACATATGGCGCGGTGTTCTGTGCACGGATAAGCGCGCGGCACCAAGCTGACGGATTTTCGACCGCGAGCGTTTCGCGCGACGCAATCTGCTGTTTTTCTTGTCCAAGTTCATCGCTATCGATCCGCTTATTTCTTCTTCGCTTCTTTCATCAGGATGTATTCGTCGACATAACGAACACCCTTACCCTTGTAAGGCTCCGGCGGACGATAGGCGCGAATGTCAGCAGCAACCTGACCAACTGCCTGCTTGTCGATCCCCGATACAACTATCTCGGTTTGCGACGGAGTCTCCACCTTTACGCCTTCGGGCACGTCATGAACAACCGGGTGTGAAAACCCGAGTGTCAGATTGACCTTGTTGCCCTGCGCCTGCGCACGATAACCAACACCGCGCAGTTCGAGCTTCTTTTCAAAACCGGTGCTGACACCAAATACCATGTTGTTCAGCAGCGCGCGCATTGTGCCTGCCATGGCAATGGTTTTCTTCTCGCTGTTGTTACCAGCAACCTTGAGCTGGTTGTCTTCAACAACCACTTTTACCAGGTCGTGCACTGTCAGGTCGCTGTTACCTTTCGGACCTTTCGCCGACACTTTCTGGCCGCTGACTTCAACTGTGACGCCGCCTGGTATATCTACCGGGCTATTCGCTACTCGTGACATTTTCTGTTCTCAATCTGTACGATGCTTTCTGCAATTACTCGCCTGAGTCATCAGGAAACGTAGCAGAGCACCTCGCCGCCTTCACCCTGTTGACGGGCCTGGCTATCCGGCATAACACCCTTGGACGTAGAGATAATCGCAACACCAAGACCGCCGAGCACCTGTGGCAATTCATCTTTGCCTTTATAGATACGAAGACCGGGGCGGCTGACACGTTCGATTTTCGAAATTACCGGAGCGTTGTCGTAGTACTTGAGCTTTACACTCAACTGCGGCTTGCCTTCGTTCTCGTCGACGTCAAAAGACTCTATATAGCCTTCGTCCTGCAGCACCTGTGCAATGGACTTCTTTGACTTGGACGCTGGCATCGCCACTGATACTTTGCGAGCCTGCTGGCCGTTGCGGATGCGAGTCAGCATATCGGCAATGGGATCTGACATACTCATAGCTTTTTCTCCTACCAGCTCGCCTTGGACAACCCGGGCACGTCACCGCGCATTGCTGCCTCGCGCAGTTTGTTACGGGACAAACCAAACTTGCGGTAGTAGCCGTGCGGCCGGCCACTGATACGGCAGCGGTTGCGGCCACGAGTTTTGCTGGAGTCGCGAGGCAACTGCTGCAGCTGACGTGACGCTTCCATCTTCTCGTCGTAATCGGTGTTTTCCGACTTCAGGATATCACGCAGCTTCTCACGCTTTTCTGCGTAGCGACTGCTCAGCTTGGTACGCTTAAGCTCGCGCGCGATCATGGATTTCTTAGCCATAATTTATTGCCTGAAAGGAAAGTTAAAGCTCTTCAACAGCGCGCGTGCTTCGTCGTCTGTCTTGGCTGACGTGGTAAAGGTAATGTCCAAACCGCGTATAGCGTCGATTTTGTCGTAATCGATTTCTGGAAAAATAATCTGTTCCTTAACACCCATCGAGTAGTTGCCGCGTCCGTCGAAGGATCGTGCATTCAACCCGCGGAAATCCCGGATTCGCGGGATTGCGATAGTAATCAGGCGATCAAGAAATTCGTACATGTGGTTACGGCGCAGAGTTACCTTTGCACCGATTGGCCAGCCATCACGAATTTTGAAGCCAGCGATAGATTTCCGTGCCAGACGCACTACTGGTTTCTGCCCGCTGATACTCGCGAGATCTGCAGTCGCCTTCTCAATGATCTTTTTATCGCCAACAGCCTCCCCGAGGCCCATATTCAGCGTGATCTTCTGCAGGCGAGGCACTTCCATCGCACTTTTGTAAGAGAACTGTTCCGTCAATGCCGGGACGATGGTCTCTTTATATGTTTGTTCCAACCTGGTCATGTATACACCCGTCGGTTAGACGGTCTCACCATTAGATTTAAAGATGCGGACTTTCTTGCCATCATCAAGCGTCTTGATTCCGATCCGATCGCCCTTGCCAGTCGCCGGGTTAAAAACCATCAGATTGGAAATATCGATGGGCATTTCCTTGTCGACGATTCCACCGGGGACACCAGCGTTCGGATTGCCCTTTTGGTGCTTCTTTACCACATTGACGTTGTCAACTATCGCTCGATCATCCAGTACCTGGCGGACTGTGCCACGACGGCCCTTGTCCTTACCGGTGATGACGATGACATCGTCGCCTTTTAATATCTTGCGCATGTTTTTCTATCCGCGATCTGTATTCAGCGAGCCCGCTAGAGTACTTCGGGTGCCAGTGAAATAATCTTCATGAACCGCTCAGACCGCAGCTCGCGTGTTACGGGTCCAAAAATACGAGTACCGATTGGCTCTAGCTTCGCATTCAGAATTACGGCTGCGTTGCCGTCAAAACGAATCGCGGAACCATCCGGGCGCCTGACCGCTTTGCGGGTCCTGACGACAACAGCGTTGTACACTTCGCCCTTCTTCACCTTCCCGCGCGGTATTGCATCCTTGATGCTGACCTTGATGACATCACCGACACGCGCATAGCGACGTCTAGAGCCGCCGAGCACCTTGATGCACTGAACGCTTTTGGCACCGCTGTTGTCGGCTGCGTTCAAAACGGTTTGCATCTGAATCATGTTCTTATACCTTGCTGTTCACCTGAGTCTGTTTGAAAGCATCAAACAGCTTTGGTGATGACCTCGTCCAGTGTCCAGGACTTTGTTTTTGAAAGTGGGCGGCACGACTTGATGCGAACCACGTCGCCAATGTTCACCTCGTTCTGATCATCGTGAAAATGATACTTCGTTGAACGTGTGATGAACTTACCGTACATCGGATGACGCACGCGACGCTCTACCAGCACAGTGCCCGACTTTTCCATCTTGTTGCTGACAACACGGCCAATCACAGTGCGCTGCAGTGTTGTCTTTTCTTGTTTTTGTTCTTCGCTCATGACTCTTCACTCGCCTGCTGTTTCTCGGCAATCACTGTCTTGACTCGCGCGATGTTCTTGCGCGCGGCACTAAACAAATGAGGACGTACCATCTGTCCCGAGCCCATCTGCATACGCAGGTTGAATTGCTCTTTACGCAGCGCCACCAGCTCTTTCTCGAGATCCGCGATCGGCTTCTCGCGCAGTTCACTTGCTTTCATCAGGCTACCGTCCGGATCACGAAGGATGTTTGAATTGGCAGTTTAGCCGCGGCTCGTGCGAAAGCCTCACGTGCGACAGTCTCGCTGACCCCTTCCATCTCATAGAGCACACGGCCAGGTTGTATCTTGGCCACCCAGTACTCAACATTACCCTTACCTTTACCCATCCGTACTTCGATAGGCTTTTTGGTGATTGGGGTATCCGGGAAGATGCGGATCCAGATTTTGCCACCACGCTTGATGTGCCTGGTCATGGCTCGTCTGGCGCTCTCGATCTGACGAGCGGTGATTCTTCCGCGAGCCATCGCCTTCAGGCCATACTCACCGAAGCTGACTTTGTTACCAGACTGAGCGAGGCCACGGTTGCGACCCTTGTGCTGCTTTCTGAATTTGGTGCGTTTTGGTTGTAGCATGATGAATGTCCGTCAGGCGCTGGCTTGTTGCTTCTGAGTTTCGCCACCGCGAACCTCATCGAAGTCAAACACTTCGCCTTTGCATATCCAAACTTTGATACCGATGACACCGTAGGTGGTGTGTGCTTCGGCAACTCCGTAGTCAATGTCTGCACGCAATGTATGCAGTGGCACCTGACCGTCGTGGTACCACTCGCGCCGCGCAATCTCCGCACCGTTGAGGCGACCAGAGACAGAAATCTTCACACCGCGAGCGCCGAGACGCATGGTGTTGGTCAGTACTCGTTTCATGGCGCGACGAAACATAACGCGTCGCTCCAGTTGCTGGGCTACACCTTCAGCTACCAGTTGCGCATCAAGTTCAGGCTTACGTATTTCAGACACGTTAACCTTCACGTTGTTGATGTTCATATTGAGCATCGGCGCTATAAGACGACGCAGACGCTCGACATCTTCGCCCTTCTTACCAATGACGATACCCGGACGTGCTGTGTGAATAGTTATCACTACTGCTCTAGCAGGACGGTCTATCTGGATACGACTGACAGAGGCATGCGCAAGCTTCTTTTTGAGCAGCTTACGAACCGCAATATCTTCGTTCAGATAGTTCGCGTAGTCCTGAGAACCTGCGTACCAGGTTGAATTCCAGTCTGTCGATATACCGAGTCGGATGCCGACCGGATGAACTTTTTGACCCATAGTTCCTAGTCTCCAACCACAACAGTGATGTGGCTTGACCGCTTCAAAATTCGGTTTGCACGGCCCTTTGCTCTGGGTCGTATACGCTTCATGGTAGGTCCTTCATCAACCATGATTTCAGCCACTTTCAGCTCATCGATGTCTGCACCATCGTTGTGCTCGGCGTTGGCAATGGCAGAATCGAGAACGTTCTTTACCATGCTGGCTGCTTTTTTCTTGCTGAAGGTCAGAATCTCAAGAGCTTTTTCGACCTCGAGTCCGCGCACCTGGTCAGCCACCAGACGCACCTTTTGAGCTGATATGCGCGCATGGCGCAATTTCGCACTGGTTTTCATAACTATCTGGCCTTCTTATCCGCTACGTGACCGCGATAGGTGCGGGTTTGCGCAAACTCACCGAGTTTGTGCCCAACCATGTTTTCGCTGATCAACACAGGGACGTGCTGGCGTCCGTTGTGAACTGCAATCGTAAGCCCGACCATTTCCGGACTGATCATCGAACGTCGAGACCAGGTCTTGATAGGCTTCTTGCTGTTGCTGGCCACCGCTTCATCAACCTTCTTTACGAGGTGATGATCGATAAAAGGGCCTTTCTTAAGAGAACGTGCCACTGGTTATCTCTCTATTTGCTCTTGCGACGACGAACAATCAGATTATTCGTACGCTTGTTTGAACGAGTTTTATAGCCCTTGGTAGGAACGCCCCATGGACTCACGGGATGACGGCCACCGGAGGTTCTACCCTCACCACCACCATGCGGATGATCAACCGGGTTCATCGCGACACCACGAACTGTTGGACGCACACCACGCCAGCGCTTGGCACCAGCTTTACCGAGCTTTCTCAGGGAATGCTCACCGTTGCCAACTTCGCCAACGGTCGCGCGACAGTCAATCAGAACCTTACGCATCTCGCCGGAGCGCATACGCAATGTCGCGTATGAACCTTCGCGCGCTACATACTGCACTGCAGCACCAGCGCTGCGCGCCATTTGCGCGCCCTTGCCGGGCTTCAGTTCAATACAGTGAACGGTAGTACCGACAGGTATGTTCGATAATGGCAGTGTGTTGCCATTTTTGATCGGCGCCTCTCTACCAGACATCAACACATCACCAGCGGCAACTTTGTCCGCAGCAATGATGTAGGTGCGCTCGCCATCCGCGTATTTCAGCAGCGCGATGTTCGCCGTGCGGTTTGGATCGTATTCGATGCGTTCAACAGTCGCCGGAATACCGTCCTTGTTGCGCTTGAAGTCGATAATACGATAGCGCTGTTTGTGGCCACCACCACGGTGCCGGACGGTGATACGACCGGCAGAGTTACGACCACCCGACTTGCTCTTACTGGCAACCAGTGGCTCGTAAGGACGCCCTTTATAGAGCGTATTATTGACTACCTTAACCTGGAACCGTCGTCCCGCAGAGGTAGGTTTGGTTTTATGAAGTGCCATACCTTTCTAACCTTCCAGGCCCATGTAATCGATATCCTGACCTTCCTGCAGCCTGACAATGGCCTTGCGGGTATCAGAACGCCGACCGACGCGCATGCCCTGTCGCTTAACCTTGCCTTTGTTGTTGATCATGCGCACTGAAGCAACGTTCACGTTGAACAACTTCTCAACGGCATTTTTTACTTCGAGCTTGGTTGCGTCCGGCGCAACCTTAAACGTGTGCTGACCGATTAACTCAGCCTGCGTTGCAGATTTCTCGGATACGTGCGGCGCGATGAGCACGCTATACATGCGTTCCTGATTCACGATAAACGCTCCTCAATTTGCTTGACCGCTGCCGCCGTAACCACAACGCTCTTGTGACGCAGCATCAACCACGGGTTTATGCCGTCAACGTCAGTAGTGGTGATATTCGGGAAGTTACGCCCGGCCAGATGCAGATTGTCGTTGTCGTCGGCCTCGATGATCAACGCATCATCCAGACCCCAACCTTTCATGGCTTCGCGCAGTTCGCGTGACTTGGGGGCTGACAGTGAGATGGAGTCAACCACGACCAGACGGCCGCTGCGCGCCAACTCGGAAAATACAGAGCGCATCGCGCCCCGGTACATTTTACGGTTAACCTTCTGGCTGTAGTCGCGTGGCTGCGATGCAAACGTAACACCACCAGCGCGCCATATCGGGCTTCTGATGGTACCGGCGCGTGCGCGACCAGTGCCTTTCTGCCGCCATGGCTTCGCGCCACCACCGCGCACAGCAGCGCGATTCTTCTGTGCGCTGTTACCAGAGCGCGCACCTGCCATGTAGGCGGTAACGACCTGGTGTACCAGTGTCTCGTTGTAGGGTGCGCCAAACACTGCATCCGCTACGGATACTGCAGCACCTGCGTTTGTCTGTAGTTCCATGCCTAACTCGCCTTATGCCTGATCAGCTTTGGAAGCCCGGGCCTTGACCGATGGCTTGATGAATACATCGCCACCCTTGGCACCCGGGATACTGCCGCTAATCAACAGCAGGTTGCGCTCTTCGTCGACGCGTACCACTTCAAGGTTTTGAATAGTGCGACGAACAGCACCCATGTGCCCCGCCATACGCTTACCCTTGAATACACGACCCGGCGTTTGGTTCTGACCGATTGACCCGGGAGCGCGATGCGAAACCGAGTTGCCGTGCGTGGCATCCTGCATTTTAAAATTGTGTCTTTTCACGCCGCCCGCGAAACCCTTACCAATGGTGATGCCGCTGACGTCGACCTTTTGACCGGCTTCGAACTGGCTGACACCGATCTCCTGACCGACGGTGATTTCATCACTAACGTCTTCAGTGCGGAATTCCCACAGACCGCGTCCGGCATCAACGCCGGCTTTCTTGAAATGGCCGATCTCTGCCTTTGACAGCAGTGACGCACGACGCTCGCCTGTCGTTACCTGCATAGCTGCATAACCATCTTCTTCGGCTGTGCGTACCACAGTCACCCGGTTAGGGGTGGCCTGTACAACCGTGACGGGCACAGACTCACCGGCGTCATTGAAGACGCGAGTCATTCCGGCCTTACGACCGACAATACCCATTGGCATTTCGATTCTCCAAAATAAATTTGGCCAACAAGGCCAAGCGCAGGCAAAGCACAGACGATCGTGAAACACGTGTCTGTGCCACCTGGAAGGGAATTACGTCAGCTAGCCGCCCAGTATAGCAGGAGTTTTTCCCTCCTGTCACTAGCGAAAAGCCTGGCGGCGATTTTTATTTGCCGCCGCCCCGTTAATTCCTTAACTAAGTTTTATCTGTACGTCGACACCGGCAGCCAGATCGAGCTTCATCAGAGCGTCAACTGTCTTATCTGTCGGATCGACGATGTCCATCAAACGCTTGTGTGTACGAATTTCGTACTGGTCACGAGCATCCTTATTAACGTGCGGTGAAACAAGCACGGTGAAGCGCTCTTTCTTGGTTGGCAGAGGAATCGGTCCGAGTACGCGAGCGCCAGTGCGCTTCGCGGTCTCGAGGATTTCCCTGGCCGACTTATCGATCAGACGATGGTCAAATGCTTTTAGTCTGATACGAATTGTTTGCGTCGGAGACACAGCCATGGCCTCAGTCCTCAGTCGTTGATCTTGGCGACGACACCGGCGCCAACCGTTCGGCCACCTTCACG
>CAYMFQ010000104.1:7986-17733 GCA_964389335.1 uncultured Granulosicoccaceae bacterium | reverse complement strand
TGCTCTACCCGCGTTTTATGAGTTTTGAGATGGGTCGTGGAGGAGGGTCGACGCGCCGAGGATGGCGCAAAGACCGCTGTCAGCCATGGACGGCTGTTTACGCAGGGGGTTTTCAGTTAATTGAGGTACCGAGCTGATGATACTGACTGGCGTAGTACAACAATGCCGAGCCATCAGTGGCATTATTTTCGATCGTGACCACCCGCCCCACCAGAATGTTGTGGTCAGCGGCGGCAAAGCTGTGCTCTGCCCGACACTCAAGCATCAGCCAGGGGTTGTTCATGCGCGGCAAGGCGCCGCTTAAATCAAAATCCTGACCGGTGAACTTGTCGTCGGACGGTATTGCGAAGTGCGTTGAAAGCTCAGATTCGGATTCACGCAGCAGGTGAATAACGTAGCCGGAGGCAGCGCAAAAGGCCTCGTATTCCGACGCCTGCCGCCCTACAGTCCACAAGATCAACGGCGGGTCAAGCGATACCGAATTAAAGCTATTGATGGTCATACCGACCGGATTGCCCGACGCATCGCGCGAAGTGGCGATGCAGACACCAGTGGCGAAACGCGACATTGCTGCGCGAAAAGTATCTGCGGTGATATCAGTTGTGTCTGCTGGGTTGTTGCTCAAGCCGGGTACTCGCCACCGTAGGGGATAGTCGCCGGTGATCAGGCTGGACGATAATCAGGCTTGGCCATGACAATCTGTGTTGCACCGATCACGCGTTCTTCAAAACCGCCCTCACAGTAACACAAATAGTACATCCACATTCTGATGAACTGTTCGCTGAACCCAAGCGACCTGATATGTTCAATTTTGCTGGTGAAGGATTCACGCCACACAGCGAGCGTTTTGGCATAGTCCTTCGCCATGTCCGAGACAGTCAGGATACACATGTCGGTATCTTCCGCCACATGGTTGGCAATAACCTGTATTGAAGGCAGGCAACCACCCGGAAAAATATACCGCTGAATAAAGTCTACGGACTTGCGCGCCTGTTCATAGCGC
This sequence comes from uncultured Granulosicoccaceae bacterium, assembly GCA_964389335.1. Classification (GTDB taxonomy): domain Bacteria; phylum Pseudomonadota; class Gammaproteobacteria; order Granulosicoccales; family Granulosicoccaceae. The sequence continues at coordinate 16,730 of CAYMFQ010000104.1, read as the reverse complement.
TGATCAGAAATAGTGATGGCCTGTATAGCCATCAGCCCGTCGGGCTTAAGCAGATCACTGCACTTGCGAAAGTAGTTGCTAAAGTACTGATGGCCGACGGCTTCAATCATTTCAATGGAAACAAGCTTGTCGTACTTGCCCTCTAACTCGCGATAGTCCTGCATGATTACCGTAACGCGGTCCTGCAGGTTGGCGCGTGCAATGGCATCTTTAGTGAAGTCGTGCTGCTGCTGCGACAGCGTGGTGGTGGTAACACGACAGCCATAGTTACTGGCTGCATAAAGTGCCATGCCACCCCAGCCGGTGCCAATCTCGATTAAATGGTCAGAAGCTTTTAGCTGAAGCTTCTGACAGATGGTTTCAATCTTATTCAGCGATGCAGTGGCAAGCGGCATCTTCTGCCCGTCAAACAACGCCGATGAATACATCATGGTTGGATCGAGGAACTGCTCGAAAAAATCATTACCGAGATCATAGTGCGCAGAGATGTTCTTTCTGGCCCGCGCCACACTGTTGCGACGCACCAGGTCCAATGCACTGAGCGCCACTTTGTTGGTAACGCTGCGCTCTTTATCCATGTCCTTGAGCGCGCCCATGTTGAAAACCATAAAGCGCACCACCTGCACTAAATCAGGTGTAGTCCAGTGTCCATCCATATAGGCTTCTGCAGCACCGACAACACCGTTCAATGCAATGTACGAATACACGGCCGGGTCTTCAACGATGATCGTCGCACTTATGCGGTCACGCTCCGCCGCGTGCGGTGCGCCAAGATGCCATTCCTGATCACCTTCCTTAAGCAGCAGGTAACCACGTGTCATCTGCGACAGGTGCCTGACCACCAGCTTGCGTGCCCAGCGCTCGGATGTGCTGCCTATCGCTCGATTAATGCGCCCGATCAACGGAATTCGCGACAGCGTCGGCTTAACAACACCGGTAGACTCTATCGCAATACCCCCGCGAGCCGGGGTATCCGATGGCCCGGGTTGTAGCGTGTCACTCATTTTCCAACAACTCTCTTTCCGATTCTTGCCTGTAAATTGTAACAGCCGTTATGTAGCCATTGTGTGAGTGTCACCACCACTTATCGTTCAGCACCTCTGACGCGATCCGGGTGTGGCACGAACGGTATACGTTTCAACCACAGCTTTAGTGCCTGCCAGTAAATTGCAGTCGCAACCTTTGCGGTCATCCATGGAAACTGCCAGATTACCCGGTTAAGGCTGCCGGCATTGATCTCCACGCGGTCAAAGTTTACGCCCGAATCAAACTGCCGCACGATGCTGTTGCGTGGCGCGTTGTCGGTTTCACTACCCAGATAAAAACTGGCCAGTGAGTAGACCAGCTTGTCGCTGGGCACATCGCCTTTCCAGCGATATTTCATGTTCATGGGCATGAATGGCGACACATGCATCGACTTGTCAAAGTCGATGGCGCTGCCAGCGGGCACATCGCGCAAGTCCAGTACATAGTGTGTGCGCTGACCCCAGGGGGTGTTGGTCACCTCGATCAGCAACGCGTCGAGCCTGCGGTCATCAGCATCAAAACAGTAGTAACAGCTGATCGGATTAATCAGGTACCCGAAGTAGCGAAAATTAGTCAGCAGCCGAATCGGGCCATCGGGCCGCCAGTGTAATTTTGCCTGTACAGCAGAGCGCACACATTGGTCGATGTCATGTGTGGGGCTGGGGTGCGATGCAGGGTTCGGCGCACCATCAGCTAACACACCGTCAGGCGATTGTTCAGCGGGGAACGCAAAATAATCTGTGCGTCGAAACTGCGCAACGGACCAGCGCCGATGCGACCAAAGACGGCTGAGCGACAACACTTCGTCAACCTCGGCCAGGTCCACATACATCATAAAAACGTTGTAGCGGAACTTGTGTACACGCGGCAAATGGCGATGGTGCCAAACTCTGCCGCGGTAAATCGCGCTATGCAATGGCACAGTCCGGGTGCCTGCTGCTATGCAGGTGGTGTGGCCGCGCTGGCAACCACAGTATTACTTTGTATGGGCGCGTCAGCCACGATGCCGGCACTCGCGTTAGCGGTAATCGATTCAACCACTTGTAGTGCGCTGCTGACACCGTCTTCATGAAAACCATTGCGCCAGTAGGCACCGCAGTACCAGGTACGGTTGGCTCCGGCCAGCTCTGACCAGCGATTCTGTGCATCAATGCCTTCAAGCGTGAACAAGGGATGACTATACCTGAAAGTGCCGAGTATCTGCCTCGCGTCAATCGACTCAGTCTGATTCAGGCTCACGCAAAAGGTGGTGTCCGACTGCAGGCCCTGCAGGATATTCATGTTGTAGGTCAGCTTTGGCAACTCGCCCTCGGTGCCATTGGCAGTCAGCCGGTAGTTCCAGCTGCACCAGGCGCGGCGACGCTGTGGCAGGCGTGTTATGTCGGTATGCAGCACCACATCATTTTCGACGTAAGGTATCTTGCCGAGGATATCAGTCTCAAGTGCCGTGGCCCGCTCACCGCCCCGCTGCAACAACTCCAGCGCCTGATCACTGTGGGTGGCAATCACCAGTGCGTCGTAACGCGCTGACTGCAGCGCACCGTTTGCCCCGCTCGACCAGTGAATCTCGACACCGTCGTCGCTGCGGTTGATACGCTGTATATTTGCGCTGGTCTGAATGCCCTGGCGGAAACGTTCTGTCAGCGGCGCCAGGTACTGAGCGGAGCCGCCGACAATGGTGTGCCACTGAGGTCGATTCCTGATCGACAAAAGGCCGTGGTTTTTAAAGAAGCGCACGAAGAACAGCATCGGGAAATGCATCATGTCGGCATCACCGGACGACCAGATCGCAGCCCCCATGGGAATAAGATACTTGGTGCAGAATAACTCACCGTAATTGTTTTCGCGCAGGTACTCGCCAAGTGTTAGCCCTTCACTCAGCCTGCCCGCCTCAAGGTGCTCAATCGACTCGCGATTGAAGCGCAAGATATCCCGCAACATATTCCAATAGCGAATATTAATCACGTTGCTGCGGTCGGCAAACAGACCGTTAAGATCGCTACCGGCGTACTCCAGACCACTCCGTTCGCAGGTCACGCTGAAGCTCATGCGGGTCGGGCGCGTGTCTACCCTTAGCTCGTTCAGCAGCCGGATAAAGTTCGGGTAGGTCCAGTCGTTGTAGACGATAAACCCGGTGTCGACCGCATGCTGCTCACCGGCATAATCAACGTCAATCGTCGCCGTATGGCCACCGATACGATCCGCGCTTTCAAAAACACTGACCTCGTGCGACTGACTCAGATAATACGCAGCACTGAGCCCGGAAATACCCGATCCGATTACGGCAATTTTCATTTGTTATGGTTTTTGGTTATGAATGACAGACGGAGTTTCAGCGCGACTCTTTACGAGCCAGCCTTGGCCCTATTACGGAATACCACAGCGGCGGTATGGCGGCGGCGAGCTTTAAGCTCAACCACAGTCGTAGCGGAAAGTTTACCCGTCGCTTACGCGCTGCAATACCAGCGACCATACACTCTGCCGCCTGCTCGGGATTCATCAGGAATGGCATCGGAAAATCGTTCTGACGCGTCATCGGGGTTTGTACAAAACCCGGGTTGATAACAGTGACGTCAATCTGCGACTGATGCAGGTCAAGACGCAGGGAATCAAACAGATAATTCATTGCCGCCTTGGACGAGCCATAAGCCTCAGCGCGCGGCAATCCCACCACTGCGGAAAGACTGGCCACCGCCACAACCTGTGGTTCTTCACCGGTCGCCTTAAGCAGCGGCAGGGATGCAGCAAGCGTGTTTACAGCGCCGAATACATTGACGTCGTACACGCGTCGAAACATATCGACCTGACAGTCGCCGTTATCTACATATTCGCAATGGCCGGCACAGGCAACCACAATATCGAGGCCGCCGAGCAGTTGTTCTAACTGCTGTGCGATCTCAGCGCTGGCGCTGTCGTCGGTCACATCGTAGACCAGCGCCTGAATATCAGCTCCCTGCGTTGCTGACTGGCTTTCCGCCACCACCTGTTCCAGCGATTCGAGATTGCGGCCGCTGATGACCACGCGGTTGTTGGTGGCTGCAAGTTTTAACGCCAGCGCTTTGCCGATGCCGGAACTGGCACCGGTAATCCAAATGCGTTTTCGTCGAATCAAAAGTGTGTTCTCACTACTGCGGCGCTCAGGCTGCTTCAAGCCGCTGCTTTAGGTAGCGCACCTGCATGCCGACGACCGGCACGTTTTCATAGATCATAGAGCCGAGGTCAAAGATATCTTCGTGTGAGTAAATCAGGTCACGAAACTCCACAATGGTAACACCCCTGACAGTGATCGGCTTGCCCCCACGCAACCGCTTGTGGCGAAAATCCATATCCCACTTTACAACGGCTCGATCCTCGGCAACGATCTCATCGAGATAGTTAAAACTGCACTCTTCGACATTCGCGTACATGGTTTGCATGTAATCGCTGAGCGCGTCCAGCCCTTCGATACGATGAATGGGGTCCTTGAAGATAATATCGGGCTCGTAGATCGTTTCGAGCTGAGCACGCGATAGGCTGCTCGAGTTTGCGTAGAGAGACTTAAAGGTCTGCAACACGGCATTGCTCATTGTGTCATCGCTCCGTTCCTGTCTTGTCTGTCGTGTCTTTTTGCACGGCTGTGGCTGGTTGCACGGCTGTGGCTGGTCGTGGTTGATGCCAGCGCCATGCTATTTATTGGCCGGACGGATTCGCCGGATGGTTTGGGTGAGGTACGCCACCGCTTGCAGTTCGGATCTTGCAAACCGGTTCTTTGGCCCCTTGCAAGCGCCAATTTCTGCACCAACCCGCAGCAAACACATCACACCGGATTTCCCCCATTAGTGTGCGATCAGGGTGCGCTAAAGAGCCATCGCCGGCTGGATCTTCCCGATACTGATCCAGCGCTTGCCATATCGCGTAACTGTCACACGTAACCAAACATTTGCGCAGCAATGGTAGAGTATCAGAAACACAACAATGAACTCGGCAGCTCTGGCCCGGGTGCCAGAGCGGCGCCATCCAGACCGGCCGATCGTCTGAAAAAATCATCGATGCAGCCAACGGACAACGACACCTGTCGCCAGAAAGCCCCCGACGAGTGGGCAGCTACGCTGGAAGCGGTCGCGAAATCGCAGGACCGAGCCGCCTTCACGCGCCTTTTCAAGCATTTTGGGCCCAAGATCAAGGCGTTTGGCATGGCGCTGAACAGCGGCTATACCTCGGAGGCGATGGCTGACGAGTTGGTGCAGGACGTCATGATCAAAGTCTGGGTCAAGGCGCCTTCTTTTAACCCCGGTAAAGCCAGTGCCAGTACCTGGATCTTTACCATCGCCCGTAACTGTCGCATCGACTTTCTGCGCAAAATGAAGCGTATCGACAGCCCGTTGCGAGCAGAAGACCTGTGGCCTGCGGCAGAAGAGCCCGAGCCGATTGCCGTGTTGTCGCAAAACCGCGATGCAGTAGAGGTAGCCCGCGCCATGGACACGCTGTCGGTTGAGCAGCGCGACGTGTTGCAGGAAATCTATATGAAGGGCAAAACCCACTCCGAAGTCGCCGAAGAAACAGGGCTTCCACTCGGCACCGTAAAATCAAGAGTCAGGCTTGCGATGAACAAAATGCGCAAGACCATGGCCTGAACCAGACTGTAAGAACTAACTAGCATGACACAACTACACCCCGATTCCGACTGGCTTACCGACTACGCGGCAGGCTCGCTCGATGACTCACATGCCCTTTGCGTTTCAGCCCACCTGCAGCATTGCTCAACCTGCCGTGCCGAAGTGGAACAACTGGCAAAGGTTGGAGGCGCGCTGCTCGATGCTGCGGGCCCAGAAAACGACAACGCAACTGAACGCAAAGACAACGCTTCAAACAATGTGGCAGAAAGCTGTGCAATAGATGATGATCAAATAGAACAAACGCTCGCAATGCTGCCACCAATGGAGCAACCAGAACAGGACCGTGCCGAAAGCACACCCGTTGAGTCCAGTGCATCACTGCCCCGCGCCATCAAGACACTGGCACCGGCTGGTCTGGAAAGCCTGCCCTGGAAGCGCTTTGGTAGAAATTTGAGTGTTGCGGATATTGCAAAGGTAGACGACAAGAGAGAAGTCGCGCTGCACCGACTGGAACCCGGCGCTGCGGTAGCGCATCATGATCACAGTGGTCGCGAAATTACCGTCGTACTGACCGGCAGCTTCTCGGACCGAAATGGCCAATACTATCCGGGAGATTTCATCGTCCGTGAACCCGGTGAGCAGCACCAGCCTACCGCCAGTGAAAATACCTCGTGTGTGTGTCTGTCAGTTACTGAAGCACCGGTGCGCTTCACCGGCCCATTGACGCGGTTGTTCAACCCGATTCTGGCCTACCGCCACCCACGCTAAAACAACGCCCCTGACCGGATTGCGGCGAGGGGCAGCCCCCACCAGAGTTAACTCATATTGCGTCGAACATTTCGACGCGCAGTGCACAAGCCCTCTGTTTTAAACCAGCAACCGATGTATCGCCCCACGCGACAGGTTGAATTCCTCCTGCAGCGCACTCACCTCGACACCGGCCTTTTTCATTTCCCGAAGGCGCGATATCTCATGCGGAGGCAAACTCGCTCTCGCATTCGATTTAAACGGCCCCTCTTTCTGAGCCTGCACCTCGGTTTTATTCATTGCCATTAGCCCGGACAGCATGCGCTTTTCAACGCGTCCAAACGCACTTAACAGCTGCAGCGCCGATTGCTCCTGTGACTCAGGCTGTGCCGAAAACACCAGATCTTCGTCAACCACACGTATTGAACAACCTTTGTCGAGAATAGCCTTTACCACCGACTGCAGGTCTGAGAAGCAGTAACCGAGTGCACACAGCGACTCGACAGCCACCACATCATTTTCTTCTAAGTAACCGATCATTTTGTGCAGCTCCGGCCGACTCGCATCAACCGATATATCCTGATCGACAAACACTCTGCTATACCGAGCGCCGAAAGTCTGCGCCTGACCAAACTGCTCGTCAGCACGACTTCTGTGGTAGCGGACCAGCCTGCCGTTTTCAATTTCCTGTTGCATAGCGACCATTGGGTTAAAATGTCAGTCATGCATTCCGTGCCCAGCTAATCGTCCGTGTACGCGTGGCCTGCGCAGCCGTAATGGTTTCTGTCAAACCGATTGCCGGCAGGTGGCGTAAAAAATACCCTTGGTGTTGCGCATTAACGCACCAATGTACAGCGCCAGTCCAATTGAAAAAGCGCCTGCATCAACGACATGTGCCAACATCCGAAGGACGCATAGGCTTGCCATTGGCGCGCCATTTAAAACAATCAAGTTCACAAAGTCAGAAACTCATGAACTTCAGGCATCCTTAACGGACCAAAGATCCCAACCACGGCGCAGCCAGCTTGCCCCACGCTCACCCAACCACAGGACAATCAAAATGCGGAACCTGTTCACACTTTTACTGGTCGTCGCGGCTATTTCCCTCGGCCCTGCCAACGCCGACATGTCAGCCAATGACAATTACAACTCCAGTGACTGGCGCGTATCCAAGGCTGGCAAGCTAATTAAAAAAGAACGCTACAAAAAAGCCATCGCGCAGCTGCGTAAGGCACTAAAGAAAGACGCTGACAACGCCGACGCATGGAATCTGCTCGGGTTTGCGTCACGCAAGACAGGGGAGCTTGATGCCTCCGCAGAAGCCTACGGCAAAGCACTGGCTCTCGATCCCAAACACAAGGGGGCTCTCGAGTATCAGGGCGAACTCTTTATAACTCAGGGAAATATCGACCAGGCAAAAGCTAACCTCGCGAAGCTCACAGAACTGTGCCCGAAAGGTTGCGACGAACGCAGCAAACTGGAACAGGCGCTGGCTCAATTGTAGGGTGCTCTGAGTGCAACGAAGCGCACCAGAGAAACACAAATCACACACGTCAATTGGTGCGGTTCGCACCACTCACCACACCCTACCTAGATACACGTAGGGTGCTCTGAGTGCAACGAAGCGCACCAGAGAAACACAAATCACACACGTCAATTGGTGCGGTTCGCACCACTCACCACACCCTACCTCAACGCCATTAATCTGCCTGATCCGATTCGTTTGCACTACCCGGCTCATCACTTGAAGGCGCATCATCAACAGACTCCGACACCAACAGCTCAACACCAATCACATTGTCATAAGCTGACTTCGATAAGCTAAACAGCGCGTCGATATCCTGCCTTCCAACCAGATACTCATCGTTAACTGCCGCAAATCGATACTCATACTCCGCATCACCGGCTTTTACAGCAACGGTCTCAAAAGCAATATCATCAGAGGGATTCTCGGCTACACCAGTAACACGCAACCCTTCCAATGCGCTAACCAACTCTGCTGCCTTCGTCTGATCAGTGTTGTCGCTGTCGCCAAATACCCACTGCTCATCCTGCTGTACAAGTGCCTCACCGTTCAACGTTACCGAGCTAACGCCCTCAATCTGCAGTAATGACTTATCCAGCCAGTCTGTCGTATTGGTGGGCAGATCGTAGGTGTTGATCGCAACACTGTAGACCTCATCAGCCCCTTCCTTTCTGACGTGCGAACGCTTAAAGCCCGGTGAGGTACCGACGAGTATCTCAGCACTGTCATCACCGCTACTAATCGACACCCGACGCTGATAGTTATCATCAGCCACTTCCAGTTGTTGATGGCTGGAAGCCGTGTTGGCAACTGCCCAGCCCAACTGCATATCTGTCAGCGCCTTCACTGTC
>CAYMFQ010000104.1:0-7886 GCA_964389335.1 uncultured Granulosicoccaceae bacterium | reverse complement strand
AGCCGTGTTGGCAACTGCCCAGCCCAACTGCATATCTGTCAGCGCCTTCACTGTCTGCTCAATCGTAAAGGGCTCTGCCGGCAATCCGGTATCACCAATGAGCCAGGTGCCGTCATTGTTTTTCAACACAACAGATTCGTTATCCCCTTCGATCTGAATCTGTTGCAGCGCATCCGCATCAAGTGCCAGCAACGCACCCTCAGGGCGCACTGCTCGCTGACTCGACGTGTTGTAGTACAACACGCCAGCCACCGCCGCCTGCGCGACAAATAAACCCGCCAATACAATAGATGTGGTTTTCATTTTATGCTCCCTCACCCAATATCAGTTTGCGCTGTCGATTTTGTCGTGCACCACTTGCCAGACGATAGATAAACGCAATAGCCAGAATCGCCAGCGCCGCCAATGCATAGTTGCTGTACTCCCAGAACATCTGCGTACCCTTCTGCATTGGTGGCAGTGTGCGATTAAACTGACCGCGGCCACGTATCTGCATCAGCCCCGTGTCCTCAAGCGACCAGTCAATGGCGTTGGCCATAATTTGCATCGGCGCGAGATACATCGTGCCACCAGCAGAGCCTGCCATCTGCAGCATCTGGTCTTTGGCAAATTCATTGGAGGCAAATACCATCAACCGTGCGGACTCGGGTGAGCGCTCGATCACCGAGGTCACAACACCAGACTCAGGCTCTTCACTCTCTGCCTCTGCCGCAGGTGCGGGTGTCTCGTTCGCTTCTGTTTCAGTATCCTCAGTGTCATCGCTGAGTAACGGTGACTCCCTGCCCTCAAACAATGAACTGAACTGCCCCTCGGCAACGGCCGCCAGCACCTGCTCACCAATATCACCTTCAGGCTGATAAGGCGCCACCGCACCGCCTTCAAGCCGCGGCATGATATCCGTCGACTCCGATAACCAGGCAGCAGAAGAACTCGACAACAGGTTAGTTACTTCACGCTCGGCGTTGGCTTCTGCATCAACCGTCAGTGGCGATGACCAGGCCATAGTGATCTGTGGCAACTGACTGGTGATCAGGCTATCTGCATTCAAACCATTGCCACGCACGTCAACAAAGTACGGGTAGTTGATCATGCGCATCTCCTGCAACTGCAGACCACCGACGTTGCGTGTAACCGGCGCTGGAAACGCGGCATTCTGCGGGTCCATCACCAGTGACTCGGCCATCTGAAAACCGTGATGCTCAAGCCACTCCTCAAGACCACTGGCAGCGGGCTCTAAATCAATCCGTGCTCGACTGAACCGTGCTTTAAACGGCGATGTGGCAACTACCACAGTACCGCCCTGCATTAAGAACTGATCGACAGCAAAGACTGCTTTTTCATCGAGATTTTCAGGTGCCATCAGCACCAGAATGTCAGCTTCTCCGGACACTCTGCCATCCGACAGATCTTCGTCCATCACATTCAGTTCGCCACCGAGAAAATGCTGCAGCTGTGCAAACTCGGGCGGCGACTGTCCAAACTGGGTTGGCTGGGCTGGAGGCAACACCATCGCAACGTTCTTGGTAAAGCCTGTCGCAAACCGCTTGATTGCCGCCTGCAGGTTGCGCTCAAAGCCGCCCTCGGTCAGATCATCCAGAGGAATCTGCACCACCTGATCGTCCTTGCTCATGATCATGTGAAAGTAAAAGCGATCATTGCTAAAGAGCCCGGCAGCCATCGGGCTAAAACCGAAGTCTCTGCTGATCTGTTGTGCAACCAAACCGTTGTTGGCCTCCGGGTCAATCTGTTGCGCGCTCAATCGACCACCGGACTGCTGTTGATACTTGTCGACCACGGTCATAACCGTGTTGCTGAAGTCCGCAAGCTCAACCGGCATACGCGACGGATCTGACACATAGGCGGTAAAGCTCAGATCACCCTTGACGGTGTCAAACAAATTGCCACCAGCCTGATAGGTTGTCAGTACCTTCTTGATCGCCCGTGTCAGGTCATGTTCCGGGTTGCGCAGCTGTACGTCTATTTCGGTATCGTTCGATGCCTTAACATCAATCAAATCACCAAAGCCAAGTACCACATTCTCATTGCCGTACTGCACCAGCACGTTGAAGTAACTGCTGACAATGGAAGACTGATAGCGATCGGCTACCTGAAAAGGCACAGGCTCAATGCCGTACTGTTCGTTAGCTTCCGCCTCAAGCGCCGGGTTAGCCAGCGGATCAATAAACTCCGCCACCACGCGACCATCACCGGCAATTTCATACTCGCGCATCAGATCACGTACCTGCGGTACCAGTGGCGCCAGCAACGGATGCGTTTTACTGCTGAAGTAACCGCGCAACAACAGCGGCTCCTGCAGTTGTTGCAGGTAACCACGTGTGGCGTCTGATATGGAATACTGAGCACCAGCGGTGGTGTCAACACGCAACTTGTTCAGTTGCCCAAGCCACAGATTAGCCACCAGGAAGTTCACGACCACCAGACCGGTTATAATGCGCCACTGACTATGGCGCTGCTGACGGCCTCCGTTACTCCAGCGCTCCCGCTCAAGGAAAAACGTGTTCAACGCCAGAAACACTGCCACAATGCTGATGTAATAGTACAGATCACGCAGGTCGATAACACCGCGGGTAATAGAGTCAAAGCGCGAACCGGCTCCCAGCATGCGCATCCACTCACCTACTGTATTACCAAAGAAACCAGTCAGTGCGTCTGAGCCAATCAGATAAAACACACCACAAAGTGCCACCGATAGAATCAGACTGACAATTTGATTACTGCTGCGCGATGAGACAAACAGGCCGATACTGATATACGCCGCCCCGAGAAACAGCGTGGCAATGTAACCGGCCCATACCGGCCCCCAGTCAAGATCGCCAATCAGCGACACCGTAATTGGCAGCGGCAAAGTTACCAGCAGTGCAACCACCAGCAACCACAGGCAGCCCAGAAACTTACCCAGTACAAACGCCCACAACGGTGCAGGCTGTGTCAGTACATGCTCTAGTGTGCCGGTGCGTCGTTCCTCACTCCACTGCCGCATGGTGATGGTGCTGCACATAAATATTAACAACAGCGGCATCCACTCAAACAGCGGCCTGACATCGGCTATGTTGCGCGCAAAAAATGACTCGCCCCAGAAGAACACAAACAGTGTTACCAGTGCGAACACCGCAATAAAGAGATACGCGACCGGCGACGAGAAGAACAGATTGATCTCCTTGCCTGCCACGCGCTTAACAATTGACAACAGGTTGCGTTGTGCGACTTTAGGCTGCATGGCTTTGCTCCTGTGCTGTGCTGCCCGCGGGCACGGTTGACTGATTCACCTCCCGAAACAACGTTTCAATATCGCGCTGTTGTTGCGCCATGGCATAAAGCGCTGCCCCCTGCCCCACCAGTTGTTGCGCCAGTGCCGCGCTTAACTGTTGCGGATCAACACCGTCGCCAACCGTCACCAGATAGCGATTGTCGGGCGCCGGCTGCACATTGCTGACACCGTCCACTGCACTGATCAGTTGTGCCACATCCTGACTGCTGTGTGTTGTCTGTATGTTCAGTTGATTACTGCGCTGCAGTTGTTGCAGATTCTCATCGACAACCAGCTTGCCACCACTCATGATCAAAACCCGATCACACAGTGCTTCCACCTCCTGCATAATGTGAGTCGACAACATCACCGTGGCAGATTCGGCAATCCGTCGCAGCAACTGCCGCATCTGATCAGTCTGTGACGGATCGAGACCGTTGGTCGGCTCATCCAGTATCAACAGCTTCGGTTGCCCAAGAATCGCCTGCGCCACACCGGTACGCTGTTTATAGCCGCGCGAGAGTGTTGCGATAGGATCGAACAGCTTTTCTTTAAGGTCAGTCTCGTTGACCACCCGCTGAATTTCAGCAAGCTTGTTTTTACGGGGCAGCCGCTTTAAGTCAGCCGCGTAGTCGAGGTAGTCCACCACGCGCATGTCGGCATACACCGGCAGGCTTTCCGGCAGATAGCCAATTTCAGACTGCACCTTTTTTAAGTGATCTGCCAGCGCGCGGTCATTGACCGTAATGTCTCCGCCATCCGGCTCAAGATAACCACTGATCATCTTCATCACCGTGGTCTTGCCTGCGCCGTTGTGACCGAGCAGTCCGACAATCTCTCCACTACCGATAGCAAAAGAAACATCGTCCACCGCCTTAAACGCGCCGTAGCTGCGACTGATGTTTTTTACGCTCAGCATACAAAGCCTCCTGAGTACCGAGACGCACCCGCGTGCGCCTGTATTGATAATTAATATTTAATGAGTTGCACCTGTGCCACTGCAATTCGAGACCTGCCAGGTATGCTCCAGTCAACAGTTGATGCACCGTCGATGAACATCGCCATTGAAGACAGGTGCAAACAAGCATGCGACAGAGGAAGCAGCGACGTGTGTTAAGGAAAAGTGGCGGGCGCGCCACTGTCTGCCGTTGGCGGCGGACGCGCAACAACGGCAAGAAAACTGATCTGCGTGTTCACTTGTATACCCATGCAAATGATTGGTTTTATCTACCGATACAACGACCAGGTGCGGCGATTGATTTGCCTGCACACACACGCAAATATTTATAGGGCGAGGCGATTTAAATTCAAGCCCGAAATTACCTCCGTCACCGAGGTGTTATCTTGCAAATCGGTAAGCCTGACGTGCATCCCGGCAAACCCGTCTGCCACTGCCGCTGGCAGCACGGCTGCACCACCACTGTCCGAAAGCGACCCGCACTTTTTTACGCTACTCAGCGCCCCCGACAGCTGATATAACAACCTTCGGCAATTCAGCGCGTGGCGCCCAATCAGCGCCGCTCAACAGCGCAAATCAACAGAGAACAGGTAATGCAAACACAGGCACAGGCGGTAGTTATCGGCGGCGGCGTAGTCGGATGCTCGGTGCTCTTTCACCTGGCACGAGCCGGCTGGCGCGATGTACTGCTGATCGAACGCTCCGAGCTGACATCCGGCTCATCGTGGCATGCAGCTGGTGGCTTCCACACACTTAACGGCGACCCGAACGTCGCCAAGCTGCAGGCCTATACCGTATCGCTGTACGAAGAGCTCGAAAAAATCTCCGGCCAGTCGTGCGGCCTGCACCTGACCGGCGGCGTCATGATGGCAGACACCGAAGAGCGCATGGACTTTCTGCGTTATGTGCACGCAACCGGTCGCGCGCTCGGTATGGAAACCGAAATCATCACGCCCACCGAAGCCAAGGCGATGTTTCCACTAATGGATGAAACCTGCTTTGTCGGTGCACTGTGGGATCCGGTCGAAGGCCATCTCGACCCGTCAGGCACCACCCACGCCTACGCCAAAGCGGCACAGGCGCTCGGCGCGACCATTGAATTGCGCAACCCGGTTACCGGACTGTCTCAGGCAAGCGATGGCACCTGGACCGTCCACACCGAAAAAGGCGATGTAAAAACCGAACACGTAGTGAACGCCGGTGGCCTGTGGGCGCGCGAAATCGGTCGCATGGCCGGGCTTGAATTGCCACTGCTGGCCATGGAGCACATGTATCTGCTGACGGACGAAATGCCCGAAGTCACCGAGTTCAACCGCGACACCGGCCGCGAGCTTGTCGGTGTCATCGACTTTCGCGGTGAAATCTATACCCGTCAGGAACGCAACGGCCTGCTACTCGGCACCTATGAAAAAGCCTGTAAGCCCTGGTCGCCACTGCAAACCCCGTGGGACTTTGGCCATGAACTGTTACAACCCGATCTCGATCGCATAGCACCCTCACTGGAAACCGGCTTTAAACACTTTCCGGCTTTTGCCAACGCCGGTATCAAACAAACCATCAACGGCCCGTTTACCTTCGCACCCGACGGCAACCCGTTGGTTGGACCGGTGCAGGGGTTGACTAACTTCTGGTCCGCCTGTGCGGTTATGGCAGGCTTCAGTCAGGGCGGCGGCGTTGGGCTGACACTTGGCAACTGGATGGTCGACGGTGATCCGGGCGCTGATGTATTCGCCATGGATGTGGCTCGCTATGGTGACTTTACCACGCTGCGCTACACCAACGCCAAGGTAAGGGAAAACTACTCGCGTCGTTTTAGCATTCGCTTTCCCAACGAAGAGTTACCCGCCACACGGCCACAGCAAACCACGCCGTTGTACGACATCATGGTACGCGACAACAACGCCGTCATGGGTGACACCTGGGGCCTTGAAACACCGTTGTGGTTCGCACCGCAAGGCACACCGGCAGAAGACGAACTGTCGTTTCATCGCTCCAATGACTTTGAACACGTGGGCCACGAAGTGTGCGCCGTGCGCGAGTGTGTGGGCATCACAGAGATCGCCAACTTTGCTAAATATAAAATTGCCGGCTCTGGCGCAGAAGCATGGCTTGACACACTGCTGACGAATAACCTGCCGGCACTCGGCCGCATAGCGCTGTCACCCATGCTCAATGAGCGCGGCAAGCTGATAGGTGACTTCACCATCGCCAAAGCTGCTGACAACCTGTTTTATCTATGGGGCTCATCCGGTGCGCAGATCTATCACATGCGCTGGTTTGAACAACAACTGCCAGCCGATGGCTCGGTGCACATTCATCGCTATGGACAGACCATGGTGGGCCTGTCTATTGCCGGTCCTCGCTCACGACAACTGCTGCAGCAACTGGTCGACAGCGACATCTCCAACGACACTTTTCGCTTTATGGATCATCGCGCCATGGATGTGGCCGGCTGTCCGTGTTTGGTCAATCGACTTACCTATACCGGTGACCTCGGCTACGAACTGTGGATGGAACCCGCCTATGAACGCACCATGTATCTGGCAATAAAAGCCGCCGGCGCCGAGTTTGATATCGTCGACTTCGGCATGCGCGCATTATTATCCATGCGACTGGAAAAGAACTTTCCCACGTGGGCGGCCGAACTGCGACCCATCTACGGCCCGTACGAAGGCGCCATGGAGCGCTTCATCAAACTATCAAAACCTGCATTCACCGGTAAAGCGGCGGCACAGCAGGAGCACGACAGTGGCGGCACGCTGCGGCGCGTCAGCTTTTCAATCGACACCGACAACACCGATGTCATGGGCGACGAACCCATCTGGGCCAAAACCAGCACCGACTATGGTTGCATCGAAAAGCCACACGGCTATGGAGCATCGCGCTTCGACACACAGGGCCGCGAAACACCCAAAGCGATTACACAGGTCGACGGCGACTGGCGTGTGGTAGGCTGGATAACCTCGGGCGGCTATGGGCATTTTGTGAAAAAGTCACTGGCTCAGGGCTACATACCCACGGCACTGCTGGATAACAGCGCTACCGAATATCAAATTGAAATTCTGGGCAAGCGGTGCAACGCGGTTATAGAGTCCGAACCACCGTTTGATCCGACAGGCTCATTGATGCGATCGTAGATTGTCGGCGGCTTTATTCAATCAATAAAAGGTAATTACACTTGGATCTGCACACACTTTTTAATCTGGAAGGCCGCACCGTAGTAATCACCGGTGGCTCTCGCGGTATTGGCAAAATGATGGTCGAGGGCTATCTCGCCGCAGGCTGCAAGCGCATCTACATCAGCGCACGCAAAGCCGAGCAAATCAATGCAACGGTGGAAGAATACGGCGACAAAGTCATCGGCATTCCGTCTGACCTATCCAAAGTGGAAGGCTGTCAACATCTGGCGGAGCAAATTAAAAAAAACGAAGATTCACTCGACATACTGGTAAATAACGCCGGCGCCGCCTGGGGCGAAGATTTTGCCACGCACGCCGAAAAGGGCTGGGACCGCACCATGGATCTCAACGTCAAAGGGCTTTTCTACCTGACACAGGCACTGCACCCGCTGCTTAAAAACGCCGCCAGCTTCGACCAACCCGCCAAGGTGATAAACATCGCCTCCATTGACGGGCTAAAAATCAACCCATGGCAAACCTA
>CAYMFQ010000103.1:3427-17850 GCA_964389335.1 uncultured Granulosicoccaceae bacterium | reverse complement strand
TTCTCGCGTTTGCAAAGCTGCACCAGTTGTCTGATGCGGCCACATTAAGTTTGTTTGGGCGCTTCTACCGTGACGATGTGTTGCGGAACCCGGACGGAGATCATCATGGCAATATCCGAAATTTTATGAAAAGCAGTTGGCAAGGGGTGTCATTCGAATCTGAACCCCTGCTGCCTAAAGCGCCGGCAACCTAAAGCCTCTGCAAGCTAAAGCCCCGGTAGACGGAATGCGCTTTGAGGCTTGCCTGTCAAAGCGACAATCCCCCAGGCAGGTATAGTTTTTCAGCACACTGGCAGTAACGGAGTTTCAGTTACCGCACTTGTGCTTTGCGGCAGTGTTAACGGTTACTCGTCAAGTCTGCAGGAAGTGCCGGTCCAGTCATTCCAGCCCCATGGGTAGTGTCCATAGTTGCGGCATATGCCCTCACCAGATACGGGTAACTGGCAGGAGGTAACACCATTCCAGCCCCAGCCGTCACCCTCTGGTGTTGTGTCTATGCATTCCCCGGGCGGGTTGTCTTCGGGTTCAGTGTTGTCTACTGGCTCAGGGTTATCCACTAGCTCCGGGCCGTCGTCGAGCCGGCAGGACGTTTGTGTCCAGTCATTCCAGCCCCATGGATAGTGGCCATAGTTTCGGCATTGTCCTTCGCCGCTGGTTTGGAGCTGGCATGAGCTGACACCGTCCCATCCCCATCCGTCACCAACTGGTGCCGTATCAACACAATTGGATGCAATGATCTCGACCTGGCACGAGCTAACGCCGTTCCATCCCCAGCCATCGCCATCTGTGTCGATGCAATCAATGGCGGTGCCGATGTCGCCATCGTGAACGGGCCAGACCTGTCCGACATCACAGCGACCGGAGCCACAAAAATTAAGTGAGTTGGTTTGACCAAACGCAAAGTAGTGACGACCAGATGGGCCTGATGAGTCGAGCCATCGCCGTGTGGTATCAAGGTTAATAAATGGTGTTGCGTCGAGTGTGCCGTATTGGTTCAGTAAGAATTGATTAAACTGACCGGCTTCCGGTCCGCTGCAATCGGTACCCCAGGTCAGATTGGTTTCGCCTGCAGGCATCTGTACGGAGCAGCCAGGGTCACCGCTGCTCTGTGCAATCGGCAGGCGCCAGGCTGTTTGCCCAAGGTAGGCTGTTTGATTCATGGTTGTGAAGAACAGGCCAAGTGATCCTCGCAACATGCTGCCTACTTCAGTGATTGTGGTGCTGAAGTCGGTAATGGGGGCTCGCTCAAGGCCAAACGTTTCGCTCAAACCGATATTGGCATCAGCAAGCCAGGTAATGTTCAGCGGTGCAAAGTAATAAGCCTCGACTGTGGCCTGGTTGCCGTCAAGGTCTCTGGGCTGAAGTGTCTGAGCGTGTATGTTGGTTATGGCCGAAAGGGCAACCAGCGCAGCGAGTGAGCGAAACATGTTAACCACCAGTGTTATTGTGTCATGACATTAACAGGATTTATGTTACAAGTAAACGCAAAAGCGCATCCTGTTGTCTATGACACAAATCAGTCAGAAGCTATTAAAAACTACTTCGGGCTATGCACATCGCGCACAAAAAAAGTTAACAGAAACCCGATCAGTGCACCCAGCGGTATGCATATCAGCGCCTGTTGATAGGCTTGCGCACTATAGACACGCACGCCTTCCTGCATGGTGCCGTCCCAGAAAAGATCAAGCAATGCGCCGATCAACGGTTGCAGAAGGGCGCCGCTTGCTACTACGCAGGTGTTAATGATTCCAAGCACCGCACCTCGGGCGTACTCGGGGTTGTGATCACGACCGGCGGCGAAGGTTAGTATCATGACCGAACCGCCCACGCCGCCAATGAACAATAGTACAGCCATAAGTCCCACGCTCAGGCCCGGTACATATAGCAGGCAGGCGAAGGTCAGTGTGGATGTTAGTGTGCCACCAATGAGTAGTAACACTCGTCTTTGCAGCTTGTCTGAAAGCCAACCCATTAATGGCGCACCGATCAGCCAGCCGACAAACACAATTGATAGTAGCGGTGCTGCCTCTGACCTCGGCATGTCTTTAACTGCTGCAAACCATGGCACGCCCCACAGGCCGGCAAATGCCAGTACCGGTCCGGTTAACGACATGCCAATTAAAGCAAAGAGCCAGGTTTGCGGATTGGACGCCGCCGTTTTTAAAGACTGCTTCAATGGAGCTGATGAAGCTTCACTGTGTGTAACCGGCTGTACTGTCATCCAAAGGCCGGCAGCCAGTAACACACCAACAAAGCCGAGTCCGTAAACACTGTAGCGCCAGCCAATGGCCTCTATCAGGAATGCGAGTGGTGCCTGCCCTAAAATGGCACCGGATGTACCGGCAAGCTGACTGCCTCCGGTGAAGCCGGCAAAGTTGCGTGCGGGCAGTCCGGTGGCAATGATGGTTAACACACCGACCCAGCTGAATGCACAGCCCAGCCCGATAAAGAAGCGTCCTGTATACGCCAGCCAGATAGACTCTGCACTGGCAAACAGCAAGCACCCCAATGCGCACAGTAAGCTGGCTACTGTCATGAGCACACGTGGTCCGATGCGATCAATCATGATGCCTATCGGTATTTGCACCGCTGCGTACACGTAAAAATAAATGGCTGACAGATTGCCCAGCACCAGTGCGCTGACTTTGAATTCGCGCATTAGCTCATCCACCATTACACTGGGGGATACGCGCAACATGAAGCCGTAAAGAAAAAACAACGAGCCAACGGCCCAGGCGATCAAACCAACACGAGCCATTGAAGGGTTTCCCGAGAAAGATAACCGTGCGAGAGTGGATTGTTGCAAACTGCGTCAGCAGTATATCGAACGCAGACTGATTGGTGAACTACACCGGTAACAGCCCTTCCATTAGTCGGCGCTGTGTTCGGTAAGTGGTAGCGGACCTGGCATAATAGCCGTGGGTGCTGTCGTGTGTGACCTGTGCTTCAACCGGCAGTAGCCCTGAGGGGTTGCCGATGAGTGTGGTATTGCTTTGTGACTGATTGTTTGCTGCCACTTGCTTTGCGACCTGTTGCGGTAGCGTGCCGGGTATGTGTACTGCGGTGGCAACACACATCGCACCGGTGAGTGTGATAGCGCGATGCACGTTACCCATGCTGATAATTCTGACAGCAAGTGAAAATTCATTGGCGCTGAACGTTTCACCGTTCAGTGCGGTAAAGTCAGTTGGCTCTGCAACGATCGCCACTTTCGGTGCGCCACGAGTGGCAGTGCTTTCGGTCTGTGATAAACCCATTGCAACAGACGCAGCCCGTCGAATACTCTCCATACGCTGCATAAAGTCATTGTCGGCATCCAGCTCCTGTGGCAATTCTGCGGCGGTTTTGCCGAGCGCAGAGGCATGTACGAATGCTACCGGGTTGGATGAATCCACTAGTGATACACTAAAGCGTTCACCGGTCGCGGTGTGCAATTCTGACAATACATCGTTCGCTGGTAGCAGACTACCGGTGGCAGCGCCACCCGGGTCACTGTAGTCAAGCTTAATACAGGCGCCGGAGCCTGAAACCCCCGGTATAGTGAAATTGCCGTGCTCGACGGACTTGCCATTGGCGACCGGAAAGCGTGCGGTAAACTGTTTGTTGGTATTGGTGTTATAAATACTGAGTGACGCTTCGGTGTCTGTTGCATTGATGTTTACCAGCCCTTCATCTACCGCAAACGGCCCAACACTCGCCGACATGTTGCCACACATGGCGCTGTAGTCAGCCACGGCGGCATCAACGGCAATCTGTACAAAGGTATAGTCGATGTCGATATCCGGTCGTTCAGATGGCTCGACAATGACTACTTTAGACAGTGAGGACAAACCACCGCCCATACCGTCGAGTTGCCTGCCGTAGGCATCTGGTGAGCCCATCACATGGCAGAACAGTTGGTCTCTGTCGGTTCGATCTGCGGGCAGATCCCGCGCGTGAAAAACCAGTGCCTTGGAAGTGCCACCGCGCATAAAGACGGCGGGGATTCGGGTTGGTGTCATCGGGTGTAGCGCTATGAGTGGTTTCGCCACAGCGTAGCATACGATGGCTTACAGCCGCCGCTCTGTGGCTTTCAATCCTCAAGCCACGGGGAGAATTCATAGTTTCCCAATAGATTCCCCAACTGTTCCTCATGTATGTAATGCGCACGGCGCTCATTATCTCTCACGGCATTAACCAAAGGAGAGATAGCCATGATCAAACATACTGCCGTTGCTCTGTCACGTATTGCTCTGTCACGCGTTGCACAGGCGACCCTGTTATCCGCTGTTATGTACTCTGTTGCTGTCAGCGGTGATAGTTCGGAAGTGACGAGTGTCAGCAACCATACGGTATTTAACTCTGCACAGATGGTGGATGGAGCCACGATTCTTGTCAGAGATTATGCACACGATACCATTCACGCCACGATTAGCAGTCGTGCGCTGCAGCCTGATACTGCCTATTCGGTCTGGTGGGCCGTGTTTAACCAGCCTGCCTACTGCATAGAGCCTTACCAGTGTGGACTAGATGACCTGGAGGTGCGCGGTGGCAACCCCGCTGTTAAGGCATCGGTGTTCTGGGCCGGTGGCTTTTTGTCAGATCATTCCGGTGTGGCGAATACATCGTTGAGGCTCGGCACCGGTCGTACCAGTCGCGAGCTTTTTGCCCAAACCAAAGACTATGGTTTGCAAAACCTGCTGGGTGCGGAGATTCATGTGGTGTTGCGAACGCATGGTCCGGCGGGTGTGGCTGGCAGCGTAGCTGAACAGATCGGAACGGCGAACATGGCGTGCCCGGCTGAAGGCTGCCAAAACGTATTTGCGTCCATTCATCTTGCCGAAAGCACGGACGGTGCTCATGACAACTGTGACTACAGCGCTGCCGGCGCCAATGGCGGCTGGGGATGGGATCCGGTCAATCGGGTAAGCTGTCCGCCACGCGGTTAACGGGAGTTTGTCGCCCATAAAAAAAGCTCCCGCAGCAGGCGGGAGCTTTCTTGTTACAACGCTCTTACTACGAAACTTCTGTAGAAACTACTGAGCCAGATCGCGGAAGCGAGTATCTTCACTGGCCGGGGTTTCTGCTTCGGCAAAACCTTCCGTTGCGAAGTTTGCCAGCAGATATTCAGCCAGTGCATCCTGCTCTGATCCGGCATCGGCAAATGCAGACATACCCGGATCCGTGCTTACATCGACACGGTTCGCAGCAGTCAGCCCCTTCAGCGGATAGTCGTCACCACAGCTTTCAGCTTCATCGCCAACACATTTCGCAATGAAGTCGAGAATCACCAGACGAATGGTACGGGTTGCATCACCGACCAGGGCGCCATCGGTTACCAGTGTATCCGTTACAGCGCCTGTGTCGTCGACGATAGTCATGCTACGAATGCGCTCACCGGCAGTGGTTACATCGCCATTGGTGTCGGTGCCTTCGCGTGCGGCGAGTGAGCTGTCGTACGTGAAATTAAGGCCCGATACCTGCGGGAACTGACCGGGTGTGGCACCGGCTTCAGTGGCGGCGACGGCGTGCTCCATGATGTCTTTCAGTTCTTCTGCAGTGACAGTTAGCAGTGTCAGGCCGTTGTTAAAGCGCAGCACAGTTTCCAGATCAAACTGGGAAATATCGCCTTCTTCCTTGTTGGCAGCGGCGTTGGCCTGTGGTGGCAGGAACTCAACCAGTGACGGGTCAGTGGTGCCCGGTGGTTGCACAACCAGACCGATGTCAGAGCGAATGCCGCCGCCGTTTTTCAACGATACAGTGACCGTGGCATCTTCCTGTTGCGCTACCCACAGATTGGCATCTGCGGTCAGGTTGCCCATATTGGTTTCCTGTGTGCGCACCTGGTTGCGACGACCATCGAGGTAGACCGCAGTTTTACCGACGATGTTGCCGTCACGCTCGAGCAGCACGCTGGCGATGGCTGAGGAAATAGCCTGTACTTCAGCGTTAGGGGTAGCGCTGAGTGCGGTGACCTGCGCGTCAGTCGCGGCCCAGGCGCCGTTGACGGTATCGTCAAGGTTGCCGTTGAGTACGCGGCCATCAGCGTCAAAGTCGAGCATCAGTCGACCGAGGTACTTGTAGTCACCATCGGTATTTACCAGCAATACAGGCTCACCGGACGCTGAGTTAAATTGCAGCGGGTAAGTGCCAGCCGCGGTGTCACCGGCACGCAGGGTGTCGTTACTGTCTGCGAGCAATGTGTTGGAGCCGCCGGCAACAATCACATCAACACCGGACAACAGCGGAGCAAGTGCCTGTTCAATAGCAATCTGCTGCATGTGCGACAGCAGAATGATCTTATTGATGCCGCTGTCGGTCAGTGCGTCGACGGCTGTTTGAATAGATGCTGCCAGTGCCGCAGTATCGTTGGCATCAGCGGGGTTAATGGTAATTGTCCCGGCGCTGGTAATCGATGCAAGTGTTGGTGTGGTGGCACCAACGATACCGATTTGCTCGCCGTTGACGGTTACCGTGGTAGACGGTGCGACTTGTCCGCCAATGGTGTCCGCAGCCTGGCCGCCGGCTGCTGCCAGTGCTGCCAGACTTTCATCGGTCGAGATATCGAGGTTACTGGACAGGTACGGGAAGCTGGCACCGGCATACGTAGCGCCGCTTTCGCCGTCGGTTTCTGCTGCAATCAGCTCGGCAAATGCACCTGTGCCCTGGTCAAGCTCGTGATTGCCGATAGCGCTGGCCGCGAAGCCCATTGCGTTGAGGAAAGCAATGTCAGCACGGCCGTTGCCCGGTACGCCGAGTGTGGCAGCCATTTCATCAGCTGATGCCGCAAAAAAGCGCGGGCCGGGGATGTAGTTGTCGCCTGAGCTCAGCAGCAACGTGCTGTCCTGAAACTCAGAGCGAAACTGATCAACCAGAGCCGAAAACTGATCAACGTTGGCAAGTGCACCGCTTGCGCCGTCCATATCAGCGGCATGCAGCAATTGCATAGAGAAAGCGGCGTCGCCGCTCAGCACCACCTGCGGCGCTGCGTCGTCGTCGTCATCGTCGCTTGAGCAGCCCACGGCCAGCAGGCACAGGCCCGCCACCATAAGCTGTCGGTAGTTAGTTGCTTTCAGGGTCATAGCATCTCCGTAAATGCTGCATTCAACGGGTTGGAATTAACGACCGAGTGTATCGATCGTGTGTGACATTAGTGTTATTTCGCGGGTATCTGTGTGTGTGGCCAGAGGCGCGCAGCATAGGCAGAGAACCTTGTTTTCTCTGTCGGCACAACCACTGGTAATATCTGGACGATACCCGCACCGAAGAAAAAAAACAACGCGCCGCCGGTACCGATTCGAACTTAGGAATGACGGGGGCGTCAGGTGGTGCCAGGCCTGTTCGGCGCCAGGCGCAACCGGCTTAACAGGTTGCCGATGCCAGGTGCCGGTAAGCGGTCAATTTAACGCTTTCAGCAACCGTTCAATTCCTCACTAAATCCCCAGTCTATCCTCAAGTAGCTGACAGCCCATGCGCTTACAGTCTCCCCATCGACACGTAATCAGCGTGTCGAGCAATCAATCACAGGAGACAAAACAATGTTAGCAACACCTACCCAAACGGAACCCGGCCCGAACTTCGATGCAATAAAACAAAAGCAGCAGGCGGCATGGGGGTCAGGAGACTACTCTCAGGTTGGTATTACCCTGCAGATCACCGGGGAGTCACTTTGCGAGGCGATGGACATGCGCGCCGGCAGCAGCGTACTGGATGTTGCGGCGGGCAACGGCAACGCAACGCTCGCTGCGGCAAGGCGCTTTACCAATGTGGTGTCGACTGACTATGTACAGTCACTGCTTGACCGCTCAATGGCACGTGCTAACGCCGAGGGTCTGACCAATATCGACTATCAAATTGCAGATGCTGAGTCATTGCCTTTTGACACAGCCAGCTTTGACAATGTCATTTCAACATTCGGCGTTATGTTTGCGTCCAACCAGACTGTGGCCGCCATTGTGTGAGTGAAATCCATAAGTTTAATGCAGCGTTTCGGCAGGATGATTTTTTCCTGCGATTTCACTTTGTCGACGAGACAGCGTTGAGGCGGGCCAGGGAGCTGCTTACATCGGTAGGGTTGATCTGATCGGGGGGCTAGCCAGCCTTGTACGCCGTTTTATTTAATCCTCAGAAAATCGTCAGGCTACCCTCAAGTTGCAGATTGATGGTTTATCCAAAATGACTTCGCATGCAAATCATCGCCATATGATGGCTATCAGCGGAAGCACCAATGGACAACCTACTGGTCAGCAGACAAGTCGTTGAAGTACCGGACTATCGGGCTATTAAGAGAGAACAGCACGCCAGCTGGTGTTCAGGTGACTATCATCGTGTCGGCATAGTTTTGCAGATTGTTGGTGAAGCCCTCTGCGAATCGATGGATATTCGATCCGGTGAGAGTGTACTGGATGTGGCGGCGGGCACCGGTAATGCTGCCCTTGCGGCTGCCCGCAGACACTGCCGGGTCACCGCTACTGATTTTTCTCGGCCAATGCTGGATCAGTTGGCAGTGCGAGCGGCAGCTGAAGGGTTGCAGGTCAGCTGCGAGTGGCATGATATGGAAGATTTACCCTATGCAGACCAAACATTCGACAATGTTATCTCGACGTTCGGAGTTATGTTTGCGCCTGATCAGGTACGTGTTGCCCGTGAGCTAAAACGCATCTGTTCCCATCGAGGTAAGATTGCCATGGCTAGCTGGACACAAAGTGGTTTCTTCGGAAAACTGATAAGTGTGTTGGTTGAGTACATGCCTCTCCCAAGTGGCCTGATCTTACCCACAATCTGGGCTACCGATGATTTTCTGACGGAGCACTTCGGCGAGTCGAATACAACCATCTACAATAATCTGCGGAGATATACACTTAGGTATCCCTCTCCGGAGCACTGGCTGGAACTGTTTTCAAAGAATGTAAGCCTGGTTGGTCATTCCTTCGGTGGTTCTGTTGCGCTCAAGGTGGCGATGCTGGCTGAGCTCAATGTGCAAAACCTCGTGTTGCTTGAACCCAACCCGTTCTGGTTGCTGCGGCAGCAAAACAGATTATTGGCCTATGAGGAGGCGCGTGCGCTGCGAGACCATGTCAAGTTTTATGGCGTCGTCGGGGACTGGCCTGTGGTCGCGGCACGATTTGCAGATTACTGGCTTGGACGCGGAACCTGGAAAAGCATGCCAGATAAAAGACGTGCGGCGTTTTTAGAGGCACTTGTGCCTAACTTCCATGAGTGGGATGCGGTAATGGATGAATCATCCGCTCTTGAGCAGATAGGCGGCATAGCTGCTAACACGCTACTGGTTAGTGACCCGCAAACCGTATTGCCGATTCGTGAGATTGCCGGGCTGTTTGTCGAGCGGTTTTCGCACTGGCGCTATTGCAGTGTCGCTGGCGCAGGACATATGGCGCCGGTTACTAACCCGGATCTGATTAATCCGATTATTGCGGACTTCCTGTCGGGTGATACTGTGGACTCAGCGCCAACGGAGAACTGAGTCTAACCCCCATTCTCTCGACGGCTCCCCTGTCTCTTAATACTTCGTGGCGGTTCCCTGCACAGTCGAGGACTGGACAATGGCGCAATTGTGCGAGAAAGCCAGGCCGCCAACCGTTGTAAAACCTGCGATTTACTTTTTGTCGGGTGTAATGGCGCGGGTAGCAGCTTGGCCTCAGGCGTTGCACGGCGCCGGTTTAGTGATGGTGACTATCAGTCGATAGTTATTGGTGGCGTGGGTACTGATCAAAGTACCTTCTCGAATCAAGTTTTGGAGTGCGATTAATACGATTGAAATAATTGCATGGGACAGTGTGAAGTTTGTCTCAGACATTGGTTGCGCAGGTTAGTCCCTGGCACACAAATTTATTAGGTTGACAAGGCAATTTAATGTAAGCGGCTGTTCCTCGCGCCAGATCGGGCACCTGCTGCCTTTTGTCCGAATGGTTTATCTCTGTATAACTACAAACAGCTTATTCACTCATGTCGGATTCCGATGGTTTCTTCAATCGCGAGCTGAGCTTCCTCGATTTCAATCGTCGGGTGTTGTTGCTGGCCTGTGACCCAAAGATGCCGCTGCTTGAGCGATTGAACTACCTGTGTATTTCAAGCAGCAATCTGGACGAGTTCTTTGAAGTGCGAGTGGCGGGCTTACAGCAACGGCTGGCCGGTAAGCTGGCGCACCGGAATCCGGACCAACTGTCTCCTCGGCAACAACTGGTCGAGATATCGAAAAAAGCCAAGCGGCAGGTCAGGTATCAATACCGACTGTTAAATTACTGCCTGCTGCCGGCGCTGAGTGATCAGGGAATCGAATTCATTACGCCCGATAACCACTGGTCTGCCGCCATTGATAAGTGGGCCGGTGAGTACTTCGTTGAGGAACTGCTGCCGCTGCTGAGCCCGCTTGGTCTGGACCGCGCGCATCCGTTTCCGCTGCTGATGAATAAAAGCCTGAACTTTATTATTAGCCTGACCGGTAAAGATGCGTTTGGGCGTGAGGCGAGTCTTGCGGTCCTCAGAGCGCCGCGTTCACTGCCGCGTTTGATCAGGGTGCCGGAGAAATACGGTGATGGTGATCAGTTTGTACTGTTGTCGACGATGATCGAACGCAATATTGATAAACTGTTTCCCGGGTTGCGAGTGGAAGGGGCCTATCAATTTCGAGTTACGCGCAACAGTGATCTGTTTTTACAGGACGAAGATGCGGAAGATTTGCGTCAGGCGCTGCTTGATGAGCTGAGCACGCGCAACTTTGGCGAGGCAGTGCGGCTGGAGGTGGATAATGCCTGTCCTCCGGTGATTGTCGAATTCTTATTGCAGGAGTTCAGGCTTCAGCCACAGGACCTCTATACCTGTGACGGACCGGTTAATCTTAATCGATTGCAAAGCCTGCCAACTATGGTCAATCGACCGGATCTGCTGTTTCAGCCGTTTATTTCACATACGCCAAAGTCGCTGGGCCGCGACAGGGATATATTTGCACGCATCAGACAGGGTGATGTAATGCTGCACTATCCCTATGAGTCGAGCTCACCGGTAGTCAACCTGCTGCGTCAGGCGGCACGTGATGAAAATGTACTCGCCATCAAACAAACTCTATATCGCACCGGTACCGAGTCAGTGTATGTTGATGCGCTGCTTGAAGCTGCTGCCAACGGCAAGGATGTAACTGCGATTATCGAGCTGCGTGCAAGGTTTGATGAAGAAGCGAATATAGAGCTTGCCAATCGACTACAGCGCGAAGGTGTGCAGGTCGTCTATGGTGTGGTTGGTATCAAAGCACACGCTAAGATGATACTTATTGTACGCCGCGAGGAAGGTCGCCTGCGACGGTATGCACAAGTGTCGACGGGCAACTATCACACTCGTATCTCGCGTTTGTATACCGATGTGTCTTTGTTGACGATTAACGAAGAGATAACCGCTGATATACAGGGGTTGTTTAATCAGATATCCGGGCTTGGCCGTGTCTCTGAAATGCAGTGTTGCCTGTATTCCCCGTTTACGTTGCATGCCAGTTTAATTGAACTGATTGAAGAACAGGCCAAACTTGCAAAAGCCGGCAAGCCCTGCGGTATTAAAGCGCGCATGAACTCGCTCAGTGAAGCGCGCATTGTTCGGGCACTGTATAGTGCCTCGCAGGCGGGAGTACCCATTCAACTGCTGGTTCGCGGCATCTGTATACTACGGCCCGGGCTTAGCGGGTTGTCGGAGAATATCTCTGTTGTCTCCGTGGTGGGGCGTTTTCTCGAGCACTCCCGCGTCTTTGCGTTCGGAGTAGACGGAAAAGAGAAGGTGTTTCTGTCGAGTGCTGATATGATGCCACGCAACATGTTTCACCGAGTGGAACTGGCAGTGCCGGTACTTGCTCCGGCTCTGCGCCGGCGCATCGTTAAAGAGACGCTCAACTACTATCTGCGGGACAACCAGTGTAGCTGGGAGTTACTGAGCAACGGCCGGTATCGACGCAGGCGATCCGATGGTGAGCGCTATTCGGCGCAGCAATATCTGCTCGACAAGCTAAACACTTCCAAGTCCTGAAACGACATTGTCAGCTCCGGGAAAAGTACCGGAACAAGCTGAATGCAGGGCTGACAGCGGACTCACCCGGACGCGTTGTTTTTGCCAAACAGGAACGTGCATGAAACTAATTCAACTAAGCGACCTGCATCTCGATGTAAACAACAGAGACTCAGGTGGTTCTGATGGTGCACAGCTTAGCGGTGGACCGGAGCGCCTGGAGCTTGCGATTGCAGACATTAATCGCCATCACGGCGATGCTGCCGCGGTGGTGATTACCGGTGATCTGGCTGACCATGGTGATACCGCGACCTATCAGCAACTGCAGCAGTCGCTGGAAAAGCTGTCTGTGGATTATCGTTTATTAATTGGCAACCATGATAATCGCCAAACCTTCCTTGAGTGCTTTCCCGAGACACCCACTGACGATAACGGCTTTGTGCAATCGGTGATAGAGACTGAGCAGGGCACGCTGGTATTGCTCGATACCTATGAGCCAGGCACCCATGCCGGCCACCTGTGTGCCGCGCGTCTCGCGTGGCTGGAGTCAGTGTTTAACAGTGCCAGGGCACCGTTTTATGTGTTTATGCACCACCCACCCTGCGATGTTGGTCTGGCGCCGCTCGATCAGCTAAAACTTATGCACCCGGAGCAATACACGCCATTATTTAAACAACACGCAGCGCAGATTCGGCATATCTTTTTTGGACATATACACAGGCCTATGGGTGGCAGCTGGTTAACGATTCCTGTGTCTGCCGCGCCATCGATGAATTTTCAGGTAGCACTCGACTTTCAGGCGGCCGGCGATGCCATTGGACTCTCTATTGAAAACGCCGCGTATAAAATAATACTCATCGAAAAGGATACGCTGGTTGTGCACTTTCGAGACTTTTCGCAAAGTATCCAGACTGAGTAAGTTGGGCTTGTGTAGTCTCAGCCCTTAACGAATACGCTGTGTGCTTTGCTGGTCGAACAGAAAACACCTTGAGGTATCGAACCGAGCTTCGAATTCACCGCGAGCCGTGCTGAGTTGCTGCTCCTCAAGGCCAACGGTCAGTGGTTCTTCGCTGTCGGCGTTGGCATAGGCAAAGGACACACCGCCGAGGTTCTCGATCACTTCGATGACGGTATGTAGTGATGCGTTGCCATTGGCAGAAAAGTGTTCCGGTCTCAAACCCACCTGTACAGATGTACCGGCGGTGATGCTGGTCTGACACGGAATATCGAACGGGTCGCTGCGGTAGTCCGTCAATTGAACCGTTGCCGTGGTGCCGTTAGATGCCGAAACCGTGGCATTGAGAAAATTCATTTTTGGCGAGCCGATAAAGCCGCCGACAAACGCGTTATCCGGATCGTTGTAAAGGTGCATCGGTGCGCCAACCTGCTCGATGTTACCGGCTCTCAATACCACGATTTTGTCAGCCAGTGTCATCGCCTCGACCTGATCGTGAGTGACATAGATCATGGTGGCGCCAAGTTCGTTGTGTAGCTTGGCGATTTCCAGTCGCATACGCACGCGCAGTTCTGCATCGAGGTTGGACAGTGGTTCGTCAAACAAGAATACCTTTGGTTCACGCACTATCGATCGGCCAATAGCCACGCGCTGCCGCTGACCACCCGATAGCTGTTTGGGCTTGCGGTCGAGTAGTGGTTCAAGGTGCAATATCTTCGCGGCCTTTTGCACTCGTTCCTCAACGAATTCCTTGTCATGGCCGGTCATTTTCAAACCAAAGCCCATGTTCTCCTTGACCGTCATGTGCGGATACAACGCATACGACTGAAACACCATGGCGATGCCGCGATCAGCGGCTTCGACTTCGGTAACATCCTGATCGCCGATAGCGATGGTGCCAGAGGTGGCGTCTTCCAGTCCGGCAACCAGGCGCAGTAGTGTGGATTTGCCGCATCCTGAAGGGCCGACAAAAACCGCGAACTCACCCGACTCGATAGACAGATCTACACCGTGTATCACATCGACAGAACCGAAAGACTTTTTCAGTTGTTTGAGTTCTACGTCGGCCAAGGTGGCTCCTCCGGGTGTGGGGTTAAACGACGGGTGACGATCACGGCGAGCGCCATGACACCATGATCATGGTAACGTTGAAGCGTTTTATGTTTCAACCGTGGTTCCAATAAACGATACGTACACGATGCCAGGCAGCCTCTGATTAATTCAGTACGGCGATGCTGGCAGATATATTTTTTCGAAGGCGAGGTGTCGATTCGCAATGAATGGTTGTTCCCCTGATAAGAATCGCAACGCCGCGTTCGGAAAAATAGACCGTCAGAATGACATGATGAATTGATCAGAGGATCTCTCTAGAGTCTAAAACCGTACTCTGTGTGTGGGCAATTGCACTGCGTTAGCATGCCGTTTGTGTGATTCAAGCGCTTTAGCCGCGGAACCATGGTGCCAGATTGATAGTGTGATTGAA
>CAYMFQ010000103.1:0-3327 GCA_964389335.1 uncultured Granulosicoccaceae bacterium | reverse complement strand
TGATTCAAGCGCTTTAGCCGCGGAACCATGGTGCCAGATTGATAGTGTGATTGAAGCCAATTGTCGCCTGCGGGCCGAATCACTTTGCAAAGTGACTCATTTGTAGACACCGAGGCACGTGGCACACGGCATTTAGTGTTACTGTTTGTAGCGCATTTGTTTTAAAATCCGTGTGTCGGGTCGAGCCTTCGACCCAGCCATTTCCCAAGGGGAGGACTCCAATCCATGAAATCTGTTTTAAAATCGTCGGTACTGGGCCTGGCGCTCACCGCCGCCCTGTCTCACACAGCAATCGCCAGTGACCTCGTCGTCACATTTGACGATCTGAATCCGGACAAGAAAGCAGCTTTTGAAACGGCAGTTGACGCATTCAAGGCAGCTAACCCGGACATCAATGTAACCGCTAACAACGGCGATCGTGAAGCACACAAGAGCACCATTCGCAACGCATTGCAGAATGATGCGCCAGACGTCATCACCTGGTACCCGGGCAACCGCATGGGTCCGTTTGTTGACGCCGGTTTGTTTATGGACATCTCGGATCTGTGGGCATCTGATCCGAATCTGTCGGAAAACTTCAACGCCATCAAGCCGACCATGTCTCGCGACGGCAAGCAGTGGGGTGTGCCGTACTCGTACTACCAGTGGGGCGTGTACTACCGCAAGGACATCTATGACAAGCTGAGCCTCAGCGAGCCGACCACGTGGGAAGAACTGCTTGGCAACTGCGACAAACTGACCGAAGCAGGTGTTACTCCGTTTACCATCGGCACCAAGTTCCTGTGGACTGCCGCGGGTGTATTCGATTACCTGAACCTGCGTACCAACGGCTATGAGGTCCACAATGACCTGACTGCCGGTAAAATCAAGTATACCGACGACCGCATTCGTGCCACGTTTGCCAAGTGGGAAGAAATGCTTGATCGCTGCTCTTTTGTTAGCACACACGCGACAATGTCCTGGCAGGATGCTATCTCGCCGTTTGCCAAGGGTGACGCAGCCATGTACGTCATGGGCAACTTCTCTGTTGGCCAGTACAAAGATGCCGGCCTGACTGACGAGCAAATCGATTTCTTCCAGTTCCCTGAAATCACTGCTGGTCTGCCGCGCGCAGAGGAAGCACCGGCTGATGCGTTCTTCATTCCTGCTAAAGCGAAGAATGTAGAGAACGCAAAGAAATTCCTCGCGTTTATAGCAACACCGGAAATTCAGGGCGAGTGGAACAAGGCGATTGGTCAGTTGCCACCGAATGCTGCAGCGGAAATCAATACTGACGACAAGTTCATCGTCGAAGGTATGGAGACCCTGTCAACAGCTGCTGGTCTGGCGCAGTTCTACGATCGTGACGCACCGGCTGCCATGGCGAAAGCGGGTATGGAAGGCTTCCAGAAGTTCATGCTCGACCCGTCAACGCTCGACGAAGTGCTCGAAAACCTCGACAAGGTTCAGGCTGAGGTTTACAAGTAGCAGTTACGTGTTGCGCAAAATCATTTTGCGCAATACCGTTATACGCAATACAGGGTGCAGGCATTCTGTCTGCACCCTGCCAGATTCACCTCTCGTATCCGCAATCTGAAGACACGAATCGCAATCACATAAACAGGGCGCTCAAATGACAACGACGGTGGCCAACGGTGGTGACCGGTTTGCAACTTCCACACGACAGGTAGTAATCGCAAGCGGCGTAGTGGTGGTCTGCCTGATAGCTTTGCTGTTCGTTGTCAGTACGTCTTTGGTGCAGGAGTGGTTTGGCTTTGCCCGGCAGGTCGAAGCCCGGGTGCCCACTTTCTTTTTGCGCATGGCGTTTCTTTTAACCGGGCTGGTGGCCGCGTTTTTTGCCATAACCGGGCTCTCGTACTACAAGCGTAATAAGGTAGCGGTAGCACCCTGGCTGTTTTTATCTATCGGCCTGGTGTTTTTCCTGATCTACGTGATCATCCCCATCTTTCAATCGATGTCCTACTCGTTTACGCGCTGGGATGGTTTGTACGATATCAACGGTGTCTGGACCGGGGAGTGGGTTGGGTTTGACAACTATCGGGTGTTACTGGATGACCCGAACTTCTATACCTCGCTTAAGAACAATGTGCTGTGGCTGGTGCTTTTTATGCTGGCTGTCCCGATCGGGCTTTTTATCGCGTTGTTTTTAAATCAGACCGTTACTGGTATTCGTATTTATAAATCGTTGTTCTTTTTTCCATTTGTTATTTCACAGGTTGTGGTCGGATTGATATTCACGTGGGCCTATAACCCAGAGTTCGGACTGCTCAGTGAGATCTGGAGCTGGTTTTTTTGCGAGACCAAAACCAATATTGTTGGCAACCTGACACGCGTGTGTTCGGTTGAGCCACCTTCGATTTTGGGCGATGAAGACATGGCCACCTACGGGATTATCGCGGCAGGTCTGTGGCCGCAGATCGCCTATTGCATGATTCTCTACCTGACCGGCCTGAACAACATCTCTGCCGATCAGATAGAAGCGGGTCGCCTCGACGGTGCCCGTGGCTGGAAAATGCTGTGGCACGTGGTACTGCCGCAACTTAAGCCGGCTACCTTTATTGCCATCGTTGTCACGGTGATTGGCGCACTGCGTTCTTTCGACATGATCGCCACCATGACACAGGGTGGTCCCTTTGGCTCAACCAACGTGCTGGCGTACTACATGTACGATCAGGCGGTGGGCGAGGGTGTTGGTCGCTACGGTTATGGTTCTGCCATTGCCACCGTGTTGTTTTTCATCATGCTGATCTACATCAGCTACTTTTTGTGGCGCATGTATCAGGACGAGATGGAGGGCAGATAAATGTTTCCAAGACCCGTAGAAAAGTCCACCGCTGGTCTGCGTCTGGCCTACAAAATGTTTTTGCCGGTGGCGTTGTTTCTCTGGCTGTTGCCGTTGCTGGCGATCTTTATGACCTCGATACGTCCGGCAGCTGACATTGCTATCGGCAATGTGTTTGGCATACCGAGCTCGTTCCAGATGCTGCAAAATTACGGTGAAGTGTTCGCTAAAACCGACGCGATGCGGTACCTGCTGAACACACTGCTCATTGCTATACCAACGATGTTGATCTCTGTAGCGCTGGCCTGCATGACGGGCTATGCACTGGCAATTTATAACTTTAAGTTGGCGTTGCCACTGTTCTTCCTGTTTGTCGCCGGTAACTTTGTACCATTCCAGATTCTGATGCTGCCAGTGGTCGACATCTCCGTGCGTATGGAGATTATCAATACTGTACCGGGCCTGGTGATGTTCCATGCGGCTTTTCAAACCGGCTTTTGTACGTTGTTTATGCGCAACTTTATCAAGGCATTGCCGCACGAACT
>CAYMFQ010000102.1:10202-17910 GCA_964389335.1 uncultured Granulosicoccaceae bacterium | reverse complement strand
AGCAAGAGCAAGAGCGAAAGTAAGTTCAATTTGTCTCGCTCGCTGGCTGAACGGCTTTTCTTTCAACGGACGAAGATCTTTAGAGCGGTAAAGTTTTCAGGCACAATCGGTCCGACTCGCTTGTGCGGATTTCTACCGCGCACACTGCTGGCACGTAGAGAAATCATGGCTTCACTAACAGATACAGATCTCGCTTTTAACGCCGCAAAAAACGCGGACATGGGGTACGAACCAACGTACTCGGGTGCGTTGAGTCTTTTCCGGCGTCGCTATACGCGTGATCTGAGCGGTACTGATATTGTGACCTGGGGTATTCCCTATGATTTATCGGTGACGAATCGACCCGGTGCGCGCTTTGGACCACGCGCTATTCGCGCTGTGTCGAGTAACCTGTCGTGGGACGGTGGTCCATGGCCATGGGGTTTTGATCCATTCGCCTCACTGAGTATGGTTGACTATGGCGACTGTTATTTTGACCCGGGGTATCCGGCCGATGTAGCGCAGGCAATCTATCAACAGACAGCAGCAATACTGCGCGAGGCGCCGTTTTTAATTTCCATGGGTGGCGATCATTCAGTGTCGTATCCGCTGATCAGGGCACACGCGGAAAAGCATGGGCCACTGGCCCTGATACAGATCGATGCTCACTCGGATACCTGGGCAGAGCCCGACAAGCGCATTGATCATGGCACCATGTTTTACCATGCAATCAGGGAAGGGCTGATTGACGCTGAGCATTCCGTGCAGGTTGGTATTCGCACTATGAACGACAGCACACATGGCTGCACGATTATCGATGCCAACGAAGTACACACAGCCGGTGTTAATGCCACGATCGATAAAATTCGGCAGGTGGTTGGCAATACGAAAACGTACTTAACGTTTGATATCGACGGTCTCGATCCGGCGTTCGCGCCGGGTACTGGCACACCGGTCTGCGGTGGGCTGAGTACGTGGCAGGCACAAACCATTATCAGAAACCTTGCGGACGTTGATATCGTCGGCATGGATCTGGTCGAGGTCGCGCCGGCCTATGATCACGCCGAGGTAACCGCACTGGCTGCGGCTTCACTGCTGATGGATTTCATTTGCCTGCGCAAGGTGCGGCTGGAAAAAAACGCTTCCTGATACAACCGCAAGACAATGTGCCGCTGCGGTCGTATCAGTTGCTGTGTTACTGGCCTGCTGCGGTGACCGGGCTTAGGGTAATAGTGCCAAAAGTTGACGGGTTTAGATCAGAACGATCATTAAAGCCAATCCATGCGCTTGATCCCTCGCGCAGGCCGCCATCGTCGTCGTCGGTTATTTCTATATCAAAGCCAACTGCGGTGCCCGGGGTTATGTTTAACTCTGCCATTGGCAGAGACACAATCAACTCGTATTCACAGTTGCTGCTAGCGTTAAAAAACGTCGGTGGTGTTATGCACGCGCCCTGAGGGCAGAATTGATTGCCTGCGCCTTTTGATACCACCATTCGGTTGGTTGACCGAACGAAACCAATTTGAAAGTCATCGACGTTGTCATAGTTTGAGCTGTCGCTGTCGTTGCCGTCGAGAAATATAAACACAGTGTCGTCGTGCCAGTACTGACCGTCGCCGGCTTCGTTATCGCCCTGTAGCGTTTGGTCACGACCGCATATATAAACTTCCATGTTAGTGCCGTCGTGGCGCAGCGCAAAACTGCTTGGATCGTCGACTTCCACTGTCCCGCCTGAGGTATCCGGATCGATACCGTCGCTGAGAATATCGCTAAACACGCCGCCGAATGTGGTCTGAAAGGGTACGGTTACATCGAACTCGGACAGCAGGTTGCGGTTTTCCTGCGCCTCCTTCAGGTTGCTGAGGTTGTCGCCATCTTCGTCGAAGCGATCACCGACGCTGTTGTAGCTACTGACATCGATTTCGCTGGTGCCGGGTGTGATCACTGTTGAGAAATCTGCCAGTAACAGCTTTTGGGCATTGACGGTGGCAAACCAGGCCAGGTCAATTGTGTTGTTTTGATCAGCTGGCAAATTGACCACAACAGGAATGTTATCTTCTGTTCCGGTTGCCGGAACCTGTCTGACCAGAGTGCCGTTGACGCTGACCTGTATTTCGAGAGGAAGGTTGCCCAGTGCCGCAACCTGCCTGATTTCGGCCGGTATCGGGGCGCTTAGTGAGTCCTCGGAGACGCGCAATGCTGAATCGTTGTCGCTGAGGCAGCCGGCAAGTATCGGCAGCAGAAGCGAATATGCAAAGATACGCGCTGGGTTCATAACATTTACCATAAAAAATAATCGGTCCGGCCAGCCGCATACAGCGAAGATTCTGCCGTAATACAACTCGCGGTGAACAAACAAATGAGAAAACGGGCGACTGTGCAATGCCGCAGACGTAGTGTACCTGAAGCATACAGTGAGTGGTGTACACCGGCTTGTGTCACAGTGTTTCAATACTTGCGCCTGCAGCGGTATTCTACAGGCAGCGCGGCTGAATGCCGGATGAATGGCTTGTGTTACCGATACCGGGCAATAAACGCGCGATAGTTATCTGCGGTTTCCATCCATCCGCAGTGGCTTTTAAATGCTCCGGTAAAGCCGCTTAGTCCATAGCGGTATTGCTGCGTGTCACTTAGCTGCAGATGTATAATTCTGCCAGCTATCATCTGTGCAATCAGTTCCCAAAAGTCCGGACTCTGGTCGCTGACAAAAAAGCGCGGACCGTGCCGGGCCAGCTGAAAACCCAGCGTGGTCAGAGAGTCGACAGTTACTTCTACTTTGGAAGGCACATCTGGTCCAAGGGTTCGTTCATCGATATAGAGCCGAAATCCCTGCGGTGGGTAACAGGTTATACGTAACTTCCCACCGTCTGCGCCGACTGCTGTGGTATCCATATAGCCGTACTGCTCGCCGGGGCTTGAGCGATCATTGATATAACCTGTCCAGCCTGAGGCGGGCAGCACGTGGCCGGCAACCAGTAACGTCAGACACAGGACTGTCAGGTAGGTACGCATCGGTTCTGTTTTGCTCTTTATTTTTGTGTTGTATGTTGTGCGCTTTGTACTGCGCTCTGGCGCTACTGCATCGCTTCAATGCTAACGGCGGCCTGACGTACAAACCCGACACGGTTTTCCTCGGTGCGAACCTGGAACCACTGGCCATTGCCGGCCAGCGCCGTCAGGCGGCTGCCATGAGACAGTTCAGACCATACTGTGCCGGAGTCGGGAGTCGGTATCATCAGAACACTGTGTTGCGCTGTGACCGTCAGCTGCGCAAATGGGTCATCGGCGCTGATAAACAGAAATTCACGGGATAAATCGGGTGTCACCACGGGTACCACAGGTGGCACTGTGGTTGCGGCAGGTGTGTTCACAGCGATACGTGGTCTGCTGTCAACGGGTGTTGACTGGGTGTTATTCGCCGGTACCGTAACCGCCACTGCACTCGCAGTGTTGACCACCAGACCTGATCGGTCGACAACGCTGTTACGATGCGTGTGCTATCGATATTATCTGCACTGCTGTGGGGTGCTGTGCGTGGTTTCGTGTGTGGCGTCGTTGAAGTTATTGGTGTTGCATCGGTAACCGGCTGCGGGCTGGTAGTGGTCAGGGTTGGTTTTAGTACACTGTCGTTCGCGGTGGCGATAACAACCGGTCTGGGGACTGCTGTTGATCCGGAGTCGTTAATGAATGGTGTTTCTATGACTTTTTCGGGCAATGATGACGCAACCACTTCCGGTAACCGTGTGGCGTCTGCTTTAACAAGCGCAATGCCACTGCCTTGAGAAGGATACAACCACGCCAGCCCGTTCAATAAAAATACGCTGCAGACGGCGGTCGCTCCAACGATCAGCGCGGGTGTAAGTTTGCGTATCCATGTTCGGCCATCGCTTGCCCTGGGTCGGGGTCTTGCGGCAGCACCGTTGTCGGTAAACGAACGTTTGATAATGATGTCGTCAGACGAGGGTTTAGGCTCTACCAGATACACGCCGATCACGATAAAGAAAAACGCCACCCACGCAATTGCCGGCAGTGTTTCATCTAACAGCAGCATGCCCCAGACAACACCGGCCAGTGTCATGGTGTAGGCGCACTGACTGTAAAAGACGGACCCCGCAACTGCAATCAGTCTGAACGCCAGTAGTATCGATGCGGTGCTTGCAATGCCGAGTAACAGCGTCAGTAGCTCGACTTTACCCAACGTTGGTCCAAGCGACATCATGTTGCCGGTTACCATTGCCATTGGCAGTAAAAACAACACGGAAAACCCGGTCATTAATCCAACGGACGCAAAGATATCGATATGTTGCGGGCGTTTACCGGCCAGCACGATTGCCTCAATGGCGAATAACAGCGGCAACAGTGTTGCTGCAAGCAGCCAGGCACTTTGAGTCAGCGCGGTGGCATCGAACTTTGACCACAACACCAGTGCGACACCAATAAGCCCGATTGCCAGACCGAGCAGGCGTTTCGGTGTTGCTTTCTCAAGCCGGGTTACCGCGGCAAATGCGAAAACGATAAACCCCTGCAGCGTGACGATCAGGGAGATCATCGCCGCCTCTACGTTGCCAGATACCCAATAGGTCACCAGGCGCTGTAATACGCCGGCTATAACCGCCCAGCCAATGTAAAATAAAACCTCGCGACCAGTAAGCCGTGGCAGCTTGCCTCGGTAGGCAGCCACTAAAAAACAACTGGTGGCGATAATCAGGTTTATCCAGACCGCCAGCCCCAGTGGGTTCGTTCCGGCACTGGCCAGCATCCTCGACAGGGCAGGGCTGAGGCCCCATACCACACCGACAAGCACTACCAGAAAGCTGCCCTGCAATATATGTAAACTGCGGTGCAGCTTTAGTTCGCGATTGTAGATCTCCGATGCCATGCCTTTGAAAACTGCTGCCAGTCGCCCGAGTGAATCGGGTTCGGCCGCCATTTTATCCAGCTCAAGTTTGTCTGTGTTGAAGCGCCCCGACTCTATGACAACCGCCGCGCTGGTCAGCGCGTCGACACGTTTGAAGTATTCAATTTCCTGATCGCGATAGCGTTTCTTATTCAGTGATGCATCGAGACGGGCGTTCAGCAATACCGGGTTAAAGTCCTTGGGCAATACATCTTCGGCACCGAGTTCAATAGCCTTTACCACGCTTTCGGTTTGCTCGTCGTAGGCAGTGACGACAATGACCGGTATGTGACTAAGCTGCTTGTCGGCTTTGAGCTGTTTCAATACATCAAAGCCATCCATCTCCGGCATTACGAGGTCAAGCAATACAACGTCAAAGGATTCGCTGCGCAGCTTTTCCAGCGCAACCATGCCGTTTTCAGCGAGGGTGGACTCATGGCCGAGCGAACGCACCGACAATCGAATTTTCTTTCGATTGATCAGGTTGTCGTCAACAATAAGAATATGCGCAGGGCTGTCCTTCTTGTTGAGCGCGCCGTCTTGAGAGAGAGTGGGCTCAAACATCTTTGTCGTTTTATTTCTTGTTTGAACTTCGTTTTAAAGCCGCCGGCCACAAGGCAATTGAGTTATTACTCAAGCGACAGCTGATTCAGTGCTTCAATTGCGTGTGCTACTGATGCGGCAATGTTGTCGACGCTCGCTGCTGCGTCTGTAATCTCGCCGTTGGAGCATGCTGCCTCCAGCGCGGCACTGTCTTCCCCCAGTTGCAAAGCGCCCAGGTCACGGGCGTTCGATTTAAGGCTGTGGGCAGCGATGCGTAGTTTATCTGTATCGTTTGCTGCGACAGCTTCCTGCATATTACCAACCAGCTCAGGCGCGACTTGCCCAAAGTCGTCAATTAGTTCTTTCAGATCCTCAGTATCGCCACCAATTACTTCCAGTAGTCGTTTGATCGCAGATTCATCTATCGTAGTCATAGGACACTAATCATGCAGCACTGCGCTGTCTTTTTAGTTCGTGCGCTGCGTTGATTGACTCGGTCAGCGCTGCCACATCAATGGGTTTGGACAGATAGTCGTCCATACCGGATTGCAGATAGCTCTCGCGTTCGGAACTCATCGCGTTAGCGGTTAGTGCAACGATGTATGGCACCTGGTCTGCAGATAGTTGCTCGCGAATGTGAGCAGTTGCGGTTATACCGTCCATTTCGGGCATTTCTATATCCATCAGTACCATATCGAACTCGCGCTCGCGACAGGCTTCTATGGCTTCCTGTCCACTGCTGACCACCGAAATGTTATAACCCAGCTTTTTAAGAATCTTGCGACCAACCTTTTGGTTAATACGGTTGTCATCGACCAGTAAAATTCGCATCGATTCGTCTACTTCAACGCTATTGGTAGAGGCGGTCGATGCGACGTCGACAGTGTCCGGTGCCAGTACCTTTGACAGCGCGGCAAGTAATTGCCCTGACTTTGCAGGCTTGCTGAGTGAGGCAGCATATTTCATAGCGCTGGCCTGTTCCCGAAAACGCTCCTCGACTGGTGAAATGGAACTGAATAAAATCATTGGTGGTGCTGAGTCGCCACAGTGATCGCGAACCGCCGTGGTGAACTCGAAGCCGTTCATGTCGGGCATTTTGTAATCGACGATCGCAACGTCGAAGGTTTCGCCGCCTTTCAATACATCGAGTGCGTCGTTGGGTACACCAATTGCCTCGGGCTGAAGCTCCCATGATCGCAGCTTTTCACTGAGTATTAAGCGATTGGTGCGGTTGTCGTCCACAATCAATACGCGCGAGCCGCGAATGGCGGCAAGCTGTTTATCGCGGCTTTGTCGGTCCGGCAACGCTGCAACCTCACCGGGCAGGGTAAAGCTGAAGGTGGTGCCGGTGCCAACGGTACTATCGACTGATATCTCGCCACCCATCAGCTCAACCAGTCGCTTGGTAATCACCAGACCAAGGCCAGTGCCACCGTAGCGACGTGTGGTGGAAGCATCGACCTGGCTAAACGATTTAAACAATCGATCCATCCGGTCAGCCGGAATGCCAATACCGGTATCACGCACGTTAAAGTTTAGCAGCGCGGTCTCTCCCGGCTGACTACCGGCGTCCGGCATCATTGTGGAAACTGTTAACACCACTTCGCCAACCTCGGTGAACTTAACCGCGTTGTTCAACAGATTCATTAATATCTGTTTCAGGCGAACCGGGTCTCCAATCATAGCCGCCGGTACATCGGGGTTTATGCGACACGCAAGCTCGATGTTTTTCTCGGCGGCTTTAGAAGCGACCAGGTCCGCTGCGCCTTCAATGGTCTCAACCAGGTCCATTGGTGTGCGCTCGAGTTCAAGGGCGCCGGCTTCAACCTTTGAAAAATCGAGTATGTCGTTAATGATGGTCAGTAACGTGTCAGCAGCGGTTCGTATCGTGTCGCTGTAGTCGCGTTGCTCATCATTCAGCTGCGTTCCTTCCAGCAACGTACTCATGCCAATGATGCCGTTAAGCGGTGTTCTGATCTCGTGGCTCATGGTAGCGAGAAAGCTGCTCTTCGCTTCGTTGGCAGCTTCAGCGGTTTCCTTGGCGCGCTTCAGTTCGTCGGAAATACGTTTTATCTGCGTAATATCAGAGTGCACGGCAACAGTGCCGCCCTGGTCGGTGCGACGATTACTGATTTGCTGCCACTGGTTATCAGACAGTTCCTGAATAAACGGTGCGCCAGTCATTCGATGGCGGGTAATCTGTCGTTCTATCCAGCTGTCGCGTCCGTCAATGGAGGTTTGTGGAAAGCGGTCTGTATTTGCAGCCTGCTCGACGACCTGCAGGTAGGT
>CAYMFQ010000102.1:0-10102 GCA_964389335.1 uncultured Granulosicoccaceae bacterium | reverse complement strand
TGTTGTTCGTAGGCGCTTTGCCTTTTCTGCATGCTGTTGTAAGCAGAAACAACCTGACCGATTTCATCCTTGCTGGTCCATTCGACCAGACGCAGCGGGCCACTTGCCTTGGAGTCATTTATTGACTCCAGCATCATGGCCAGTGGACGCCCGATGATCTGACGGTTGGCCAGCAGTATGGCACCGATGATCGCCGCCAACAGGATACTTGCAAGCACAATCACCAGCTGTAGCCGTTCGTTGGTCAGTGCCTTGAGTTGTGTATCGGTCAGTGCGACACGCAACTCGCCAATTCGGGATTGCTGATCACCGCTGTCGTAGATGATGTCTTCGTTGGCGACAAAGCGGGTTGATGTGAGCTGCGATAATTCGCCAACACTTGCCACCAGTCGATCGCGATCATCATAGACTGCCGCTGCCAGTACGTCTGGATCAGTATGCAGTACTTCTAGAATGAGTTTGATTTGCTCATCAACCAGATTCCATAACGACTCAGCGATAACAGCGCTTTGGATTTGTACCAGCTTGTCGAGTTTGGTGCGTAACTGCTGTTCTGCGGAAGAGCGCGCATTGAGCTCAAAAAAACCGAATACGATCAGAGTTGAGGCCAGTACGATCGGTACGACATACAACAGAATTTTGTTTTGTACTGACAGTCCCGGCTTGCCACGCTTTGCTCCTGCATCGCCTTCAAGCCCTTCAATGGGCTTTGTCTCTGCGATCATCAGAATTCTTCTGCAAAATACTGTTCGATAATTTTTTCCACGTCTACTTTAGCGAGGCCTTCATTAAACCGGTCGCGCATGGCGAGACCGTCGGCATCGTCGTTAAAGCATAAATACAGAGTTTTTTCTTCCAGCGGAACTGCGTTGAACTGCAATTGGTCGCTCTGGTTTTGTAGTGATGATTCGGTGGCAAGCAGGTATGACAGCACAAGCTTATCGATAACGGCCATATCGATGCGTTGCAGCAGCAGTTTGCGCAGGTTGGTGATGTCGTCCCGAGCAGGGATGGCTCGAATCCATCCAGTGCCTGCTTTTTCATCGAATTCGTCAGTATTGGCGTAGCCGAGTACAGTGCCTACCTTGAGGCGCTGTTCGCCAATGTCGTCGATGGATGCCCAGGTGACCGGGGCTTCAATGTTTTCTGCAAAGCCGAGCGGGCCACTGCCAATCGGGTTGGAGGCGACGAAACCGTCAACGTGTCGGCAGTGATAACCAGGGTAGTAGGCGACAATCTTCTGGTCTTCACGGGCGGCGGAGATAGCGCGTTTCCACGGCAGGATTTCGACCCCCATGTCTACGTCAGCGGCTGCGAATGCCTGCCGCACCACTTCCGTACTGGCGCCGCCTTTGGGTAGATTGGCAGAGGTATAGGGTGGCCATTCGAGCGTTGATACCACGACATCTGCTGCCATGGCGCTGCCCGCTGATGCGGTTAGCCAAATGGTGACTAATGTACAGAAAAAACCGTAATGAGACTTTTTCAACACGAACCGCCCCTGCCCTGGATGCTGCCGTTAGGTTGATGTTAGCGATTCCGGCGTGTGGTTGCAATGCTGGGATGCAAGCTATGTCGCAGCGCAACTGGCCCCGCTTATG
Source organism: uncultured Granulosicoccaceae bacterium (assembly GCA_964389335.1). Taxonomy (GTDB): domain Bacteria; phylum Pseudomonadota; class Gammaproteobacteria; order Granulosicoccales; family Granulosicoccaceae. The sequence goes on along the minus strand of CAYMFQ010000102.1, from coordinate 8,501 downwards.
AGGTCTTTAGCACACGCTAAAGCCGGTTTGTCGAAGTATGTAGACCGCGCCAATCCCGGCTGCCATGGTCAGTGGCAGGTTACGCGTGAACAGCGCGACCCCCAGTGCCACGGCACCTGCAAGCCATTCAACCGGTCCGCCACTCTGTAGTAACACCGCAACCAGGGAAGCAATCAGGCATCCCGGTAGCGCCTGCAGGCCGCGCGCCCATGGGCCGGTGGTCGGTAAACGTTCGCCTAGCAGGACACCGGACAACCGTATCCCAAAAGTGGCAATGGCAAGGCCGACGATAACGCCCCATGCTTCCATCAACGCGCTGCCTTGTCAGTCGATGTGTCTGACCCTGTTAACGCTGCCACCGCTGCACCACCAATACCGCCGGCTACCAGTGCCCATGCGCTGTCCATAATCTTAAGAGAGGTAAGTATCAACACCAGCAGTACCGCAGTGACCCACGGCAACAAATCGGGCGCGCCGCGCCACAGCGAGCGGGCCACAGCAATGAACGCGGCGGTGAAGGCAAAGTCCATCCCCAGTGCAGCAGGGGAAGGAATATTGGCGGCAAACAGGGCGCCGGTTACTGTGGCCACGAGCCACGTCAGTAGCAGACAGGCACCACCGCCCACCAGATACCAGTAACCGACATCTTTACCCTGCGCGCGTGTAGCCAGCATCAGTGCCCAGTTTTCATCTGTGGCCATGTGAGCACCCAGTGCCCGTTGCCACCAGGGTCTGCCGGTGAAAATCTCTCGCACGGATGCCGTGACCAGTAACAGTCTAAGGTTAATGGCGACGGCTGCTACCAGCGCTGCAATGGCACCGGCTCCGGCTACCAGTCGTTCTACTGCGAGTATCTGTGCAGCACCGGCAAATACTGTTGCCCCCATGATGCCAACCTGCAGGCTGTCAAGATTCGCCTGTGTGGCCAGTACGCCAAAAGCGAGGCCATAGATGGCGACGCCTGCCGCAAGTGGCAGAATGTCTTTGACCGCCATGAAGAACTCACTGGAGGCAGAGGATTGCGGTGGGGGACGGGTGGTATTGGAACTATTCAAGGCCTAGTGACCACCAGCCCCACACCACGGCAATAATGACAATGCCAATCCAGATAACCGGCAGCTTGTACCAGCTTGGCTGTTCCTGACTTCGAGTCGATGAATAGTTGGGGGAGGTTGGAATTACCGGAATCCAGTAGAGCGTAGCCAGTATATAAACGATAACCGCACCGGCGCAGAGTACGATCGACAGCATGGTGTAGCCAATGCGGTTGACGATCAGTATCGATAACGCGACGAAAATAACAAAGATCAGATTCAGCCCGAAGGTCGACAGACGGCTGGGTTTGCCGCAGCTATCACATTGAAATTCAGACTGTTTTAGCGTGTCCCAGGCGGTTTGGCCGGTAAGTGGTTGTTGGCAGTGGGGGCAAAGACGGTTTTTCATAAGGCTGTCAGGTTGTTTTTCACATTGTACTACGACGCTCCCGGTGGTGAGGATGGGATTGCTCGCGCCAGTGTGCAGCGGGCCGGGGATACCGTGTTATCTGATTTCATGATTTGTTCATCTTATTGGCAGAAACGATTAAGACGGGCGAAATCGGATTTTCAGTTCATCAATCGTAAGTTAATCCAAGGCTGAGAATAGGTACCAGTCTTGGGAACTTAACACGCAGGCGCGCGATCTCAGGCCGAGTTTCACGCAATAAGCTGCACGTAACAGAGAGAGCAAAATGCAAAAGATACACATGACCGGTGCCGCAGTGGCACTGGCGCTGGCAGGTACGGTAACCATCGCGGCGACAGACGGTGCCGAAGTTTCGGATGATGTGATAGCGGAACAACGCGCGGAACTCGCCAAAACCACAAACGGTGCCGGTTTTGGACCGCAGTCCCCACGTGACATTGACGCAGCCACCGGTGAAAACCCACGTATGTTTGAAATGGCACCGGACTATCAGCAAATGAACCTGTGCAACATTCACTTTCATGAAGGCGCCGAACACAAGGGCGGTGAATTCACAGCGTACGCCGGTAACGGTGACGGCAAAGGTTACGGAACCGGGTTTAACTATGCCGGTGAACTCACTGACGCTGAACTGGCGGCAGTGGACGGAGATTTCGGTGGCCTGCAGCCCGGTGACACGATTGAAGTGCACTACGTACACTCGTCTGCGCAGGTTATGCCTGGTCCGACACTTGGCGCGTGTCTGAGTGAATCAATCAAGAACCCGCAGCTGCGAGTGGAAACCCAGGTGTATGTACTGGTTAATGATGAAAGTGCGCTGGATTTTGTCCAACTGACCGAAACCGGTGAAGTTGATGGCTTTCAGCAGGCGCTGAACATTCCGGCTGACACCGGTGAGCCGATACAGTACACAGGTTCAACCACCGGGCCCGGATACAACATGAAAGGCTCTCCGTTCCAGGTGTCGTGGAGTGTGCGCCCGCAGGTAGCCAAGGTTGATATCAGAACCGTTGGTAACTGGTTCGGTGACAACATCTTCGACGAAACCAAAGCACACGGCGTGCGCAACCTGGTGACCAATCCGGCACTGTTGTCCAATATTGGCGGGTAGTCATCTACGACAGGAAGTGGACGATGTACGTCTACAACTGAGTCGTATAACGCATTGATGTTAACTGAGCCACTGACTTTGTCAGTGGCTCAGTGCGTTTTGGCGGGTGTTTTTTTGCGCTGGTCTGACAGTGCACAAAAAGCTATCGTGTTGTGATCGAATGTTTGGTGCCCGGGAGCCTGTAATCCATGTCAAAAAAAGATCGCCCACATACGGATGATGGCCGCTATCTGGTATCCAGAGGTGTATTAAAACGCTGTACCAACCCAAACATTGATGACAGCACACGTCGCACGGCAATCAAGAAACTGATGCAGGCGCGCATGGCTGGGGACCGTACTACGGTGCTTGAAGCCAAAACCGTTCTGGGTGAAGCAGGCCCGGTGTGGTGGACCGACGAGGCACCGGACTACAGCGGTCAGCAACCACAGGACACCCCTTATGCCGATTGGTGGCAGAAACTGACTGATGAACAACGCCAGTCAGGTCTGGATAGCAGATCGCGGTCAGATCGAAAATAGATCTCACAGACGTCGGTGGCACCTGACGTCATTTAATGGCACTTTAGATTGCTGTAGCTGAGCCTGTGCGACGCTGCCACAACCTGACCAGAGAAAACGCGATAAACCCAACCGGACCGAAAAGAAACGCCAGCGGCAGACAAGGCAGCACCAGGTAAAAGCTGATGTGCTCTTTGCGCGCTGTTGTGCATATCCATGCACCCACTAACAGATCAAAGGCCAAGTAGTGTATCCAGCCGGCAAGCACTGATTCCGGTCTTGAAAACAGGTTCATAACCTCGGCCAGGCTGCCATATCCGCCGCCACCTTCACCGCCGATGCTAAAAGCGAGCAGTGCTGCATACACCCCCGACAACAGTAACGGTATTACCAGACCCGGGACTGTAAATGCCCATCGTGGCAGCAATGGCGAGAATAGCAGCACCAGCCATCCAGCCATCGCCAATACACTCGTTAACGAAAAAACAGTTTCCAGGTTCATGATATTAAAGCCTCTGCCGTTGTTATTGAAAGAATATTCCTATATACTTGCATATGCAAGCAATATGCAAATAAAAAATATGGCTATGGACAAACTACATTTAACCAACGCGTTACGGGTGCTTCAGTCGGCTGACGAGGTCAGGGCCAGAATGGCTGGTGAGTTTTCATCGGTACACGGGCTATCGGTCAATGAGTTCTTTCTACTCTTACAGCTGGAGAGGGCAACGCTGCATCGACTTGCGCGTGCGGAGCTCGCCAGGCGTATGCATGTCAGTGCTTCTACTGTCACGCGCATGGCGGCGCCTATGGAAAAACTCGGGCTGGTGTCGCGACAGTCAGATGAAAGGGATGCTCGGCTCGCGTTCGTGGTATTGACGAAAGCCGGTTTAAAAAAAGTGAAAGAAGCGCGCGCTACGTTTGCAAAGCAGGCAACTTACCTGTTTCAGGATCGATGGTCGCAGCAGGAACTCGAACAACTGTCGGAACTATTGCATCGCTTTGTGGCTGACGCGCCCGGTAATCTGACTTAATGCCAGTGGGCTGCCTGACTTATAAGGTAACTATTTTCTTCGAGACAGCCGCCATTTCTGCGTTAAAACAATCTTGAGTTGTTCTAATACGACTGCGATTTTTTTTGCCTTGAACTGACGACTGTCGCTATGAAAATTCGGTCACATCAGGCAGCCCTCTAATACATGTGGTTGTTGGTGACTTCTGTTCTGGCCCCGCCCCATTGCGGGGCCTGTTAACCATGCAAAGTCTACGTGCGGGTTTTGCTTTGTTTATGTGCGATCAGCGCGGCGAGGCGATTGTCGCGCCAGTCCTGTTGTTTGCCTATATCAGCGCGGTCGAGCATCTTGCTGCGAGCACTCACCAGCTCAGCCACGCCTTCTGTCGTCCAGTCAGGTGCGGTTGCCTGACTGGCAGCCATGGTCTGGTACATACCGCCGTATCGATCGGCATAGTCACCAAGACCACCTGGTGCATTCAAATCAATGGTTTCAAACGGGCCCATAAATGACCAGCGCAGACCCAGTCCGTCGCGCAGCGTTTTATCAACATCGTCTGCTGTAGCGTAGCCGCCCTGAACCATGCGCAACGCTTCATTCAGCAGGGCACCCTGCAGGCGATTCAAAATGAACCCGGCGATTTCTTTTTGCACAATGATTGGAGACTGTCCAACGGCGGTCATAATGTCGTGTGCACGTTGGGTAATGGCCGGATCGGTCCAGCTTGCAGGCGACAGTTCTACCAGTGGTACCAGATGCGGCGGGTTGACCGGATGCACCACCAGTGCGCGCTGACGACCCTGCAACTTCTCGGCAAACTCTGATGTCATCAGGCCCGAACTGGAACTTGCGAGTATCGTCTCTGGTGCGGACAACTGGTCAAGCCTGTCGAACAGCTCGCGCTTTGCATCAAGCACTTCCGGGCCGCACTCCTGCACATAGTCAGCGCCGTCGAGTGCCGCTGCCAGATCGGCAATATAATGAATATTGTTCTGCACGGCGGCGGTGTCGTCGCACAAGCCGTTGCTGCTAAGCAGGTTCAGCTGAGTGCTTACTTCGCGCTGTGCCATCTGCAGCGCGTCAGCGTTGATATCGTATAGTTTTACCTGCCAGCCGGCACGTGCGAAAACAATTGCCCAGCCACGTCCAATCAAGCCTGCGCCAATTACCGCAGCAACACTGTTCTGCATTGATATTCCCCATCATGTTTATGGCAGTGTACTCGAACTTTCGTATCGACAGCGGATTGACCTGGCAGGCGTTTCCATGCTCATCGCAGTGTGCGTCAGTTAATTCGTAAACGATTGTTTAAACCGGGCGCTTATTGACGGTTTGCGTTAGCTTTTTGCGTATGTGGGCGGGGTTCGTAAGTGTCAGGTGGTGTACGGGTACGTTCGCGTTGGTTCGGTTGGCATCATTTTTGACATAGATAACGCCCCAATCGAATGGGGCGGTATTGTGAATTATGCAAATTGGTTGATGCGTCAATTGTTTGAAACACGGAGTGTCAGTGTCTAAGATTTCCAACATTAGTTTGGGATACGTCATGTCGCTGGTATTGCTAAGCGTGGCTATCTTTACCAGTTACTCTATTGTGCAAAATATCATCGGCAGTAAGCGGGTGTTGCACAGAACGGAGTCGCTGGTAAACAACATTCAGATATCCATTCACGACTCGGTCAGTGTAATGGGTGATTTCTGGATAGAGTCCCGTAAGCCACAACCCGACGCGCGTACCCTGCAGCTGGTAAAGCGCCGCGCCCTGGCGTCAATGCAGACCCTGTCTGGACAGCTGAATGCGCTGCTGAACATGCGACCGGCGCTGCGCAGCACTTCTTCTTGGGAAGAGATTCAATGGGTAGTGGATAGCTCGGAGGGCAGCGTCAACCACAAGCTGGCCGGCTACCTCGCAAAATCAAACTTCGCGCTGAGCAGCGATGCGGGTGTAAACCCGATGCTGCCAATCGAGGCTGCGGGCGCATATAACGGCAGTATCATGGCGGGTTATCAGAAGTCGGCTGGCGTACTGCGTGAAATTCTTGACAAAAAATCGGTCGAGCTAAAAAACGTACACAAGATTTTGACCGCCGCAATCATCATTGTCATGGTGTTGCTCAGTGCTGTGGTCATAGTCCCGCTGTGGAGAAAGCTGGTTAGGGAGCACGAGCGAGTGCAGAAAGCGCAAGTCGATCTGCGTCGCATTGCATACACAGACCGGGAAACCGGCCTGCCCAATCTGAACGGACTGCAAAACCAGCTTATGTGCAGCCGCGACCTCGAAGAAGGCGGCACTTTTCATTTGCTGCTGATAAGAATAACCAACCTCGATGAACTCTACGGGCTGATCGGCAGTCATCAGGCAGACACGCTGGTGCGATCAATAAGCCGACGCCTGGCGGGTTGGGGTAACGAGGAGTTGGGCTGGTGTCGCAGTGGAGAGGCAGAGTTCTGTTGCGTAGTGCGCGATGCCCGCTCGAAGTTGTCACGGGAGTGGGGGCAGGCATTTCATCGGAATCTGACGGGTCGACTGGTTATTGGGGGTATCCTGGTCAGACCGGATGTCAGTATTGCCACTTCCAGTATGGGGAGCGCTGCCGCGTGGAGTGATGTATTACTTTGGGAGCATCAATCAAACGCGCGCCTTGCATCGCTGAGCTTTGAGCCGGCGGCGGGCTTCATACCCGAGTACTCCGTTAGTTTGCGACTGGCCCTGACGGAGAAAAATAATCTAATCAATCAAATCAGTGAGGGTATCAACAAGCGGCAGTTTATTCCGTACTACCAGTTAAAAGTGGATGCGCAGACTGGCAGTGTTTCGTCTGTCGAAGTGTTGGCGCGGTGGAAATTGCCTGACGGATCAATCGTGTCTCCTGGCGTTTTTATACCGGTAGCAGAAAGCGCCGGTTTGATAACCAGCCTCACTTATTCGCTTTTTGAGCAAGTAGCCAATGATGTCAATAGCTGGTGTGCCAACGGATTTCGGGTTGGCCGTTTAGCCATCAATATTGCCGGAGAGGTATTGCAGCACGAAGAGCTTTACAACCGACTCAGAGTGATGAATGCTTCTCTGCCAGAACAATGCGCCGGGCTGGAAGTTGAAATAACGGAAAACATTGTCCTGGGTGAGAACACCAGAGACATCAATAGTATTCTGGAGAATGTCAGGGCCATGGGTATTCATGTCGCCATTGACGATTTTGGTACCGGCTACGCGTCGTTACAAACACTGATCGATATCCCAATCGATGTGCTAAAAATAGATCGATCATTTGTTTTGCCGATGACTGAGTCCGGTAGTGGAAGTGAAGTTGTATCTGCCATGATCTCATTGAGTAAAAAACTCAATAAGCGCTGCGTAGTTGAAGGAGTCGAAACTGCCTGGCAGTGGCGGCAACTGGCAGAGCTCGGGGCCGATGAACTACAGGGTTTTTACTTCTATAAGCCGGCTGCCGGCGCTGAAGTAGAGCGCTTCCTGGAATACACACCCGATCTCAAAGTGACTGCTTGACACGTTGGCGACTGCTGGTACTCTAGGGCTCATAAGTCTTGGTTATGAATTTAGGTCTTTTATATAAAGTCTGGTGCGATATTGAGATCCTGAAGACTGGTATGAATGGTAAATAAACCCCCTGGCCGTCTGCCATACAAATTTGGGCAATCACTTAACAGTTATGAATAGCAGTTATGGAATGCCAGCGCGTTATTTGAAATCAATCATTCGCGACAGTCGGCTGTCTACAGCCCTGGTGGGGGTGTTCATGTGTGCTGCCGCCAGCGCTGCAGACAAACCCGAGGCCGAAATTCTGCACTGGTGGGCAACGCCCGGTGAGTCAGCCGCACTCGAGGTGTTCGTCAGCGCGTATGAGGGGCGCAACGGTTTGTTCTATAACTCAACCGCCGCGGATCAGCGCAATAATCGGGAACAGGCCATTGAAAGAATGGCCAAAGGTTATGCGCCCACCTTAACACAGTGGAATGCGGGTGAAGACGTTCGCAGTTTCTACGATCTGGGTTTAATCGAACCCATCTCCGACCCCGGTCTGGTAGACCGGTTGCAGACCACGCTTCCTCCGGCGGTCCTTGAAGCGGTCAGTCATAAAGAACAAATAATCGCTATGCCGGTTAACATCCATAGCGAAAACTGGATGTGGTACAGCCAGGACCGAATTCAGTACGACGATAAGATGCTCTCCGGGCAGTGGCAGGGCTTGCTTGAGCAGGGCGTGCGCCTTGCGCAGGATGGTATTCCGCTACTTGCGGTTGGTGATCAGCCCTGGCAGGTTCGCATTTTGTTTACCAGCCTTCTACTTGCCGTCTCGCGTGACACTTACAAGCAGTTTTATCTGGCAACAGATGCAAAGGCCACGCAACGCGATGAGTTTCGAGAGGCGTTAGTTCTCTTTAACAAGCTAG
>CAYMFQ010000101.1:14643-18270 GCA_964389335.1 uncultured Granulosicoccaceae bacterium | reverse complement strand
AAACGACTCGGGCTTTAACTTGTACTTCCTGATGATCGGGTCGTAGTAGGTCCGCCACTTTCGTTCACTTTCCGTCATCATGTCTTTTTCTGCTGCGGACTCGCGGCTGTGAATGGCGGGGCGGTAGCCGATCAGTAGAGCCCACTGGTACACGGTGGCAAAGGCGTGCAGGTTCCAGTTGCTGCAGGCGTCTATGAATTCGTTTGCCACGCTGGTGTAACGCGCGTTGCGAGTGAGTTCATAGGCGAGTTCCAGTGCATCTGACTGTACCTCGTCGATGAAACACAGCCGGTTGTCGTCATCCAGGTGTACGCGCAGCCAGCCGATGGTGTTTTCTGTTGTCGGGTGCTCGGTGTTTCGGGCCAGTTGTTTTATTTCAGCAGATAGCTCCTGATGAAACAGAGTGCCCTGTGAAAAGCGAAAGTGCAGTGGTATGTTCCGAATCTGTAGCAGAAGCTGTGGCGCCTCGAATTGTCGCATGGGGCCTTCCCATGCGATAAGGCGCAGATCAAAGTCGGTCGGATACTCCACCTGCCTTAGCTGTGCTGACGATATTGTCTGCTTATGCTGTAGTTTAAGTAAGTCCGTCTGGTATCTGCTGGCAATACCGGGGTACGTTTGCTTAAACTCGCGCCAGGTAATGTCTTGTTTGCCGGTGTCCTGCAGCTCCCGGGCAATCAGGCGACAGTGGATTTCAAACTCGGTGGTAAGCCGGGGCTTAACGCCTCTGAATAATCGCTCCAGTGATTGCTTGCGTTGCTTCAGGCGGTTCTTGTGTATTGTCTTTTCAGCGTCACGTGCCTTGCTCCAGCTGCCCATCACATAGAGTGCGCACTGCGTGTGCAGCTCGTCCAGGTCTTCATCCGACAGATACGGCCAAAAGAACTGTATTGCGTTGTTTAGTGAGGTGGCCGGGCTCTTGCCGGACAGCAAGCCCTCAGGGCCAACACGTAATGGTGCTCTCGTGCGACCACCGGGTGTGACAGATTGTCTGTCGCAGATAACGCCGGTCATCCGGTCGGTAAGTCGGATCAGCTGCAGTACGGTGCAGTCGAGCGGGTATTTATAGTGGCGAGGGCATTGCTTGTGACCGACGAACACCGAGTGCAGTGCGTCATCTTTGAATGTGTCAAATGCAGCCAGTGCCTCAGTCAGGGGCAGCAGGTTGGTTTTGCATTGCTTTTCGGCGGCTCGCAGTGCGGTAGAAATATCGCCTCGTGCAGGGTTTATCGCGACGTATTTAGCAATCTGGAAAGACTTTAAATCTGCACGGGTAAGTTCTGGTCTTATGTATTGCTTACTGCGTGTGCTGCACATCCCTGACTGCCTTGCTGATTACGAGATTACTGACTGATACGCTCGCGTAGCGGCAGGAAGTTACGCCGGGTTTAATACTTGTTTACAGAGCTGGGGCGGGTGCCCGATATTCGCCTTTGGCTTCAATAAAAGCTACTGATTCGGTTTCATTATGTGTCTATACTCGCGTCGCAAAAGCGCGAGTTTTGGATCGATGTAAGTGTTGCAGAATGGTTTATCGGGGTTGGAGTAATAGTAATCGTGATAGCGTGGATCAGAGGGGGTGAATGCAACCATCGGTATTACGGTTGTGATGATCGGTTTTGCAAAGTCATCTTCAATTGACTTTATTAAAGCGCTGCAGCGCTGCTGCATTTCATCGTTATTGATGTACACAGCACTTCGGTACCTGGTGCGCAGCGAGTGTGCAGAGGTACTAGCATGGGTGCGCAGGTGAACCTCAATCACAACCCGCAGGGGTATTGTGCACTCGTCGATGTCGAGCAATATGGCCTCAGAGCCGACATCGTTCGGGGGAGTGGAGCTTATAAACCCCTGTCGCAGGTTGTGTATGCCTGTTAACGAAGCGAATACGGCTTCGGTACACCAGTGGCAGCCACCCCCAAGCCCGATACGTACCAGACCGGGCTGTAAAGGAGTATCGATACAGGAATCTGCCATGAGCGGCACAGTGGTTAGCTGTTTAGCAGCGGGTAAGAGCCATCTTCGTCGTGTGTTTCGGGTCCGACCAGCGCCGGAGTAAAGACGCATACCAGTGTCATATCAGTTTGCGCTTCAATGGTATGTCGTTCGTGTTTGTCGAGCATGTACATTGTGCGCGGCGACAGTGGATAGATGGTGCCGGTGGTTTCGTCGGTAATGCTGCCGACGCCCTCAATCACCAGATTGGATTCCTGGTGGTTTTTGTATTCCAGCGTCAGTTTGGTGCCTGCCGTCACCGTTGTCATGGTGAGTGTATAACCCGCCTTGTCGCTGTCCAGCAGGTAACGGGCGCTGGACCAGGCGCCGGCTTTTTCGCGGTAGCTGCCAATGGCTTTTAGGTCGTTGGTGTCTCTAACTATCATACGGGGCACTCCGATGGGTGAACCGTGATGATACGCGAATGTTCTATTCGTGCCCGTGCTTTTGAATATACAGCGCGGTCCGCGCCAGTCGCAGCAACGCGTCCGGCCGGTGCTGATGACCTCGCGCAATACCCGCTTTGGGATTGAGCTGCAGCTGCTGCTGGCCGATGTATACCGGCTTTGAGATAACGCCCATGGCGTGTTCACACAGCGCAGTCAGAGGGCCCGCAGTCGCACAACTGAGCAGTGCGAACTGCGCGCTGGTAAGTCGGAACAATTCAGTGTGTCGTGCCGATGCATCACCGGTCATTTCCACCGTGTGGCGCGTGGTCAGGCTGGGTGATGCCTGGTCGGGCGGAGTGGCGTTGTTACTCTGACGCACGCAGTGTGACAGCATCGCACCCGCAGCGAGGGTAGTGGCGTTGCGTGTGTGTTCGTCAAAGTCAGCACCATTCGCTGTAAGCAACCCCAGTTCGATTACGACCAGGGTAATGGGCCATTGCGGTGTTTCAGACAGGGAGCTTATCGTCTGAAGCAGTGACTGCTGGTTGGGCAGGTCATATCGATGGGCGCTGGTGTCCGCAGTCAGGTAGACCTGATCATTGGCACAGAACGGTGATAAGTCGAACGATGGATAGGCGTTTTGCGGTGAGCTCATAACTTTCTCGCAACTGTTTTGGCGTTATACATCATCTGGGGGGAACCTCCATGTCCAGTGTTGCGCGCAGGTTATCGTCTTTAGCGACTAAAGCTTGAATGGCACACTGGCAATGCAACTGGAGCTTGTTGCTGCCAAATTCGTTTTCACCTGAAAACAACCTCGTAAATTACTTTTAATAAACGTTTTTTATGCTTTGCATCTGTGTGATTTGTTTCTCATAAATCCATTAACTCTTCGGCTCGGATGCCGACTTTTCCGTTAGACGTAACAATTTTTTTAAATCGCAGAACACGGAATTTTCTGGTTTGCAGGTGCTACAGCCAATGCTGCTACCGCAGATAGCTGTCGTGATGCCGGGCGTGTTATCTACTGGATGATAGGGAACATGAAAGCAGATTGGGCCGTCGCACGGCCAAGGGATATACGTCGCGGTTGTATTGCACTACTTTTTTGTACGTCGCTGGTGATTGCCGGATGTGGAGGGTCGGGCGGTGCCGATGTAGCACCTGACACTGGCGCGGCACAGCCATCTGCCGGCGCCACCGACAACCCTGACTCGTCGGGGAATGGTACAGACAACGGCGC
>CAYMFQ010000101.1:0-14543 GCA_964389335.1 uncultured Granulosicoccaceae bacterium | reverse complement strand
CCAACCGAGCCTGAGACAGGTGCCGGTAACGAAACACCGGAACCTGAATCGGCGCTGGCGCTAAGTGGCTCTGTTACCAGCTACCCTGATGATGACAGCGGCATTGTTGCCAGTGATGGCGGACTGTTCCTGTCAGATGAATCTGAATCTCAGAGCTTAAGCCGCAACGATATGCGACCGGTGCAGGCGCTGGTGTCTCTCTTTTTACTGGCCGATGTTGATTACCAGACACCGGTTGCAACGGTAAAAACAGATATTACCGGCAACTATAATGTGACGGCCGCTGATGTCAGGGACTATCTGCTACAGCAGGCGCTGGTCACCGATGTCGCCACAGAAGATGAAATCCTTACTGCGTTCCGTGCGCTTGGCCGCCTGCAGGTGCGCGCCGTGATTGTTCGCGAACGCAATGGTGTACGCAGAGCCATGGCCATTCAGTCGATTGCCGATCCGGCAGACGTTGATGATACCGGGGCACCGCGACCAGTCGCTGTTGATCCGATCGTACACCGGGTGGTGAAGCAGATCGTCGACAGTATTCGCGAGTCCGTTGCAAGCCTGGAGTCGATGGGCCTTTCATCGACCGTGGTTGATCAGTTGATTCGCACCGTAGTAGAAGAGGTTGTCACCCAGATTGATCAGGTGCTTGAGGAAACCGCCAATGAAGTTATAGAAATTCCCGAAGGCCTGACGCTCGATGATGTCATCGAAACCCAGGAAGATGAACTGGAGCTGGCGGTAGAAGATGAGCAGCTTGAACAACTGGCCGGTGTGCTTGATGGTTCAGATGTGGCGCCCGAAGACGGTGCACTGGATGAACTGGAAAACGTGGTGGCTATCGCTGATGAAGTTATCGACGACGAACAGAGCACACTTGGTTCATCGCTAAACAGTGAATCGCAGGGGCTGTTGTCAGGCTTCGAGTCGGTATTAAACGAACAGCTGAATGGATCGGTTGAGACCACCATCAACGAAGCCAGAGAGGCTGGTACAGAAGAGGCACTCGCTGAGGTATTTGGAGATCGTACCGACGGCGTTGCACTGGAGCAGGCGCTCGCAGCGGTGGAAGCTGAGCAGGACAAGCAGTTGCGGCAGTCACTGCGACGGTTTTTTCTGTCACTGGGGCTAGGCGTAATCATTGAAGAAAATGAAGCGGGTGATGCTGGTGTGGTTGCGATGCGGTTGTCTTTACCGTACCACCTGGATGCTGACTCGCTGCCGGGTGTTGCAGGGTTGGGTGAGAGAGAGATTCGTTTGTTTAAAGTTGGCGCAGGTCAACTTGATGCAGACAGTGAATACACTGATGATCCTCTGGCACAGCTTGGCGCGGTCGATGAGAACGGACTGCCACGGCCGCCGTTTAAATATGTACCGGCTCTGCAGGATGTTGGTGCTCGGTTAATGCAGGGGCTGAACGCCAGTGCGTCAGACCAGTCAGCGCAACAGGCGGTAAACGATGCAATGGATCGCATCTTTAGCGGGGTACAGGATAGCGCTGACTACACACTGGTCGATCGTATTGAAGTGCTGCATGAACTGCGAGAGCGACTGCACGAAACCACACTGGTATCGGCCAATGTTATCGATACGCTGGTAGACAATCGCGACCGACAGATTCCGCTGAAGCGCATTGCCGCAACCATCGCTGAGGAATTTGAGTGGGTCTCTGAAGATATCAAGCTTACACCTGACGGCTTTGCCATCCACTCGGATCGTCGCGGTCCGTTAACCGGTGGCGCCAATACAGTTGACAGTTCCGAGCTGGTCAGGGCGCTGTCTTTTACCCTGGGTGATTCACCGGTTGCCACCGCACAGCAACTGACAGAGCAGGATCGCTTTCTGGCGCAGTTTGCCCCGCGAGCGATAGAGTCTGCACTTCAGCAATATGTGTTCGATACACAGACGTCGCTGACCGATGCGCTGCTCGATATCTATCCGCAGGACCCGAGTGGTTATCGCGACCTGGTACTTGGTTCTGCCACCCGCCCACCCGAGCCTGATTACACACGCGCGCGTGACCGTGTGGCTCGTGGTTTAACCGCAGCACTGCCGGCGCGTTTATACGGACAGACACTCACCAGCGACAGCGAAGTGAACATTCGCTCGGCGTTGTTCTTTCTCGACTTTGCGCTGCGCGGTGAATACCTGATAGATCAAAGCCGTGGTTTTTATACCCCGTTTACCATTACTCGTGACGATGGTCAGGCTGAAACGCGTTACGTGCCGGACTATGGCAACGTAAAATCGCTGGAGCCGATTGGAGAGGTATCCGTTGCCGGGATGATGTCTGATCTGCTCAACATCACTGAAATTGATGACGGAGCACTTTTTGATGCGGCAGTTGAAGCGCTGATGACCAGTCTGTCTGACATACCGCTGATTCCGGAGTATCAGGAGCACTCAGTCGATGAGTTTATCGATGAGCTGGGCCCGCGCAGTGATCTGGTCGATGCAGCCTGTACCGTTGAAATGTACGATGGCTCTGATCCGGACGCTGATCATCAGCGACTGCAGCTTTCCGTGTATGGCGTCGACTATGTAGAATCCACTGGCGAGCGGCTCAAGGGCGAACGCATTGATGTTGGCGTGAGCTCCGAGCTGGTTGACGTAGATGGTGCCGTGCGTCGCACTTATTACATTAACGGATTGCCGACACGACGTGACAACGACTACGGTCGTGACTATGTGCTGCGTTTTGAAATCGACGGCTATCAGAACGAATTGCCGGAGCTGCACCTGTACGCTGACGGATTCGTCCCGGAGATAAACCTGTGTGACGTTTATGCGCCGCTTTATATAGGACCAGATCAGGCGTTTGTTCATATCCCGGGTGTCGGGCTGGTGAGTGATCAGAGCCGACCGGGCTTTGACGTTGACGCCAATGGCAATGTAATCGAAAACACCGATGATCAGTTCGAGTGGATCGATCTGTCAAACTTTGAAGTGCCTGGTGCACCTCTGTACCTGACCGACGATGATGAAGCCGAAGGTCTTGGCAATGGTGACCTGCGGCTGATGTCTGATACTGATGGCTATCGACTGGTCGGACCGGAAAACTCTGGTGTTGGCTTTGCCCGACTGCATGGCAGCTACACTAACGGTGAACTGGAACTGTCGTTAAGCCAAACGGACAATCAATTCCCGCTGTATGGATTACAGGCTGCTGTCGGTGCCAACGCGCGTGCGCTGCTCGAGTCAATTGCCGAAGGGTCCGTTGAACTGGATGATTCGCTGCTGGTGTACACCGGTAACAGTCAGCTACTCGACGACGAGACTGCGGACGGTGTATCTGTTGATGACGACAATCAGCCCGCGCCGGAGTCACTCTACCTGTTCAGAGACAGCGAAGGGCGTTACTGGGTGCTTGAACTGCGCTTTGTCGATGTGTTTACCGAAGCGGATGGACTGCAGCGCGCGTTTGTGGATCTGGGTGTGGCAAGTATTAACAGCCTCGGTCTGATTGATGTGCCAAATCTGGCTTACGATGTCGCCTTGCCGGTAGAGCCGGATGGCAACGGCACCGGTGTTATTGAGTTCCACAGCCTTTATTACGGTGACTGGCTGGTGCTTGAAAACCCGGTCGACTACTTTGGTGCGAACCTGCTGCCGCCGGAAGTGCTGTCCTTTGCGCCAACTGATGACTACGAAGCTCTGCGTCGTGCGGTGAACGGCGTTGTCATTCGCTACGCCGGCGATCACTTCGACGAAAACGTTGCCTCGATAGAAGATATCGAATCGAAGTTTGGTGCGATACCCGACTTCAGCGCCGTGCCGGTCAGGCTTGACGCCGGTCGTGACGGTATTACCTTCGTTAAGCTGGCCTTTGACAAGACCGAAAAACGTTACGTCATGGATCCGCTGCCGCAGGATGCTGCACCGTATGTTACGCAGTTGTCGCACAATGATCTGATCGCCATCTTTGATGATCAGAGCAACAGTGATGGCCCGGTATACCTGGCGCGGGTGGTACGTGATTTTATCGCCGATGACCCTTCCGCCAACGGCCAGATCAGCCTTGAGGTACTGCGTTACGACGAGCTGATTGACGACTTCGACAACTACGACGAGCGCGAAGTTGTCTGCTTTACGGATGACAATGGCGCCTGTCCTGAAACCTATCCGGCACTGTATAGCGCACTGGATGCCGATAACGCGATTGGCATTGTCTATGACAACGATGCGGATGGACTGCCGTTTCTGTTTGACCCGAATGACTACGATCCCAATGTACCAGGGTTTGCATCATACGGTGATGCCGATGCCGACTACCCGGGCGCTCATAACTCTGGTGACCTGATCATTGAGTCGGTGGCCGGTGTCGATGACGATGGTTCCGTGGTGCGTGCACTGATTGCCACAACCAGCAATGTATACCCAGGAGACATCGAATCGATAACGCTGCAGAGCGCGTTGCTTGGTGACGCTGAGCAAGTGGTGCTGACGTGTGAACCACCGGGGCTGTATGAGTTTGGTGTCGCTGGTGGTTCCAACTGTCACACGCATCCACTTGACACAGACGTCGAGCTTGAAATCTATCGACAGTCAGAGCAGGGCGTTAGTCTGTTAATGCTGGCCGCCGCTGAGACCCTTGAAGCACTCGGCAGCTATGTGGACTTTAACTACCGTATTGATTACCGCGCGCCGGCAGATGCTGATGGTCAGCCACTGCTGTGTGGTGATGAATTCTGTCCTGCCCGCGCTGCATCTAATGGTGTGATCACAGTGCCACTTGGACGCGACATACCAGTGCATGGTCATGTGTCGGTACACGCAGATGACGAGGAACCACAGGATCTGCGTGGCCTGCGTGAACTGGATGTTGATCGTGAAGTTAAGTTTACTGCGGCGGCATTGCCTGGTGCGATCGAATACGAGTTGTCGCTTTTCTGCCCGTCATCTCACTCGGTTGATGAAACTGGCGCAGGTGAGTTCTATCAACCCGAAGAGCATCTGCGATTCTTTGCCCCGGCGTTTGATGAAGAGGGTCGAGCTGTGGCACCGGAGTTTGCCGTACATGTGCCCTGGCTTGCCGGTCGTGAATGCCAGATTAGCTTGCGCAGTCCGGTTGCCGGTGACGCGGGTGATATCACTGGTGTCAGCCTCTATGTGCAGGGCGGCGTTAAGCTCAATGGTGCATCCGGCCCCGAGTATATCGACAATGAAACTTCGGCCGTTGAAGGTGACTACGTTTGTATAGGCGCCGATGCAACGCTTGGCACGGAAAACTGCGAGGCTGACGCCGCGCTGTTTGAAGTACAGTCACTGGTAGCTCGTTCGCAGACCGACGGTATCGCAACCCTTAACCTGGGTGCAGACATTATCAGTGCCCACGCCGAAGGTGAAAACCGGGAGCTGATAAAAACCAGGCTCGCAGCCGATGCGATTGTCAGTTTCGATGGCATCCTCGACGGTGTGCCAGCCAGTTGTGCCGAGGTTGCCATGCCCGGTGACATCGTTAACAACTGTGCGGAAGGCGCGGGTGATCTGTCAGCCGCCTTCACGGTCAGCAGCGATGGCACCGAGATGTGGTCATTGTTGCCGGATGCCATTGTTGAAGGGCCGGTGAATGGCCAGGGTAATGTGTCACTTGAATATCCTGCGTATTACACCGTGGTGCAACTTATCGAGGATGTCGCTGACGATGGAACAGTTAGCACATCGTACGAAGTATTGATGACCATCAATATCGATGTGTATGACAGCCCTGACGGTGTTCGCGAGGTATATGCGCGCTTTGAACGCATCAGCGACAACGATTTCTATCAGGGCGATGAGCCAGATCGTCAGCTGCGTGTTAGTGTGCCGGGTTATGTTCGTTTAAGTACCAGTCAGGGCCATGAAGTTGATATCCATGCCCGTGCTCTGGTTGATGATGAATTGAAGATGACTTTCTTTGTCTTCCAGTCGCAGCAACTGGCGGGTGGACATGATCTGAACGGTGATGGTCTGATCGATATCGACGCCGTGTTTGAGAATGGTCTGTGGATTTTCCGCTTTGATCCGTTTG
The DNA here is from genome assembly GCA_964389335.1 of uncultured Granulosicoccaceae bacterium. GTDB lineage: Bacteria > Pseudomonadota > Gammaproteobacteria > Granulosicoccales > Granulosicoccaceae. The sequence continues at coordinate 8,536 of CAYMFQ010000101.1, read as the reverse complement.
TCGATGATGCACGCGACCCGTCGCAACCGGTGGGGCAGTCTTATCCCGCTGACGCGGAAGGCTTTCGTGTGGCAACCTTTAGCGCAGATCAGGGTGGTGCAGAGATGATTGTGCGCATTGCAGAAACCGAGTATCTGGTGTGGAGCCAGTTTAGCGAAGACGGCAACGGCTCACTCGAGGTCATCGATCAGTACAGCGTCGATGTCGCATCGACAGAGCCTCTGTTTAACGCGCTGGATTTTGAACACTTTTTCCCGGTAGATCTTGCGATAGCCTCACCATTTGCTCGTGACCGGGTACTCGCTGACACTGCAGACGAGTATCCGGGATCAGAAGGCGGCATTGACTTCATAGCGCCGGTGACTGATTCGGATGGCAGCGTTGACGGTGGTTTTGACTTTCCAACAGGCGTAGAAGACGAGTTTGGCGGAGTTGTGCTGGTGCCGGGTTCTGAAGGCGACGACGGGGTTGTTGATTCAGACGCGTTCGATTTTGACTCGGCGCCGGTAACCGACGCGTTTGGCGAGACGATGTTTTCCGATGCACCGGTTGCGCCTTATACCAGCGGTTTCAGGGCAGACGCCGAGCGAGTCGCCGGTATCCTGCGTGGTCAGTTCAGAACGGCGCAGTTCTTCCGTGCTGATCACCTGCGTGGCAGTAGCCACAATGCCGATTGCTTTGGCCCGCAGCTGTATTATCAAAACCACCCCGATGGTGCTGATGCAGAGCCGGCTCCGGATTTCATAACCGGTGCGACGGAGTTATACCCGAGTTTACCCACAGGTGATCTGGGTATATGGACCGAGTACGACGCGTTAACCGGCAATGCCTGTGCGGCGGCGCAGATGGATGCGCAACTCGATTCAGCGCGCCGTCGTACCTTTGCGGGGCTGGTAACCATGGCTGGTGTGGTACGGCGCCTCAGCCCTGAGCAGCAGGCTGATGTACTGGCCGGGGCAACTGTATCCGTCGCTGATCGTATGAACGCACTGAGTCTGCCGAATGTGTGGTTTGATGAAGCGAACATCGGTTTGGACAGTGAATCAGGGGAGTGGAGCTATAAGGTAGTGTTGCACGAGGCGCAGTACGATGCTGACGGCACCGAGTCAGCGCTTAAAACGTCAATGGATATGAATTTTAATCCGGGTTCAGAATCAGACCGATGGGATTATTCAGGGGCGATACGCTTCCGAGTTGAAGACTGGTTTAGCGGTCCTCAGTGTTCTGATGGTGCGGTTGAACATCTGAGTTCGGTAGCATTTGAGCGCGTTGATCAGCAGCAGCTCAACACCGAATACCGTTACGGAATGTTCTGTGGCCACGGTGGCAGCAATGGCTTTGATGCGGACAATCAGGTAGATCCGTCTTATTCCGCTGTCGATGCAGTGGATGGCTGGGCGAATAACTTCTCGGTGTTTGTCGCCAATGTCGATGTCTACAGCAGTGCCGGTACCTATGCCTATACCTGGCAGGCTGGTGCGCACGATAGTCATAGCCGTGTACTTAATGTCGGATTAAACGACCATGATGTGGTCGATGGGGAAGCGTGGTATGGCTATGGACAGAGTCTGCTCAGCGGCGTGCACAGCGCAGGGGAGATAAACGGGTTTATCTGTAACTGGGCCGGGCCTGGCAACAGCCATGCGCTAATTGAAAAAGCACAGCGACAGTGGCTTGAGTTTGACAGTGTGAGTAATTTGTTTGTGGTGCCGGCTGGTGGGTCAAACATTACCTATGCGCCGACTAACAGCTGTGAGTACGATTCGGATACCGGTGGTGACTTTTTATATGATCGCAACCTCGATGGTGCGCTGGCCGATGAGAGTAGTGAAACCGTTGATGTCGGCGAAACCGAAGTGCTGCCGTTTGATTTGGCGCCACCGGCGTCAAGCACTTACTTCGGGCTGGATGTTGAAGAGGTAATTGCGTTGCGTGGCTACACCAAACCGGAAAGACCCTCTGCGGGCCGGTAAGGTCGGTAAGGAGCAGTTTGGTACGAGCGTTTAGTAACGCGAAGTATGAGTGGTTATTGCGGTTATCAGGGGCCTTGCGATGTATGCGGGCCCTTTTTTTAATTCACCTTTTTTTTAATTCAATAGGAGGACGGTCTCTTCCGCCCTCCAATTGCGACCTCCCTGGTCTTGTCGTTAAGAGTCGATATTGTCTTCCATGATCATCGAGGTTCTTTCTACACCCTCCCTGGTGGAACCGTTCAGCGTTCATGCTAATCGGTTGTTGGTAATGCGGTACCGGCAGTCTTAACCGGAGCTACCGTAACTCAAAGGCTGCGGTGCCTGGCTGCTGTGGCAGGTTTGCCGGGCAGCGAGAGTAGTGGACGACCCGCGCGCGGGTTCTCCGCAGTTGATGGCTGGTCCGTTCACGGGTTCCCACTGGAGACTGGGTTATCGGACAGGATTAGATGAAACTACAGTGACAAAGGTTAAATTCGTGTGGCTGATCACACTGCCGACAGATCCGTTTTGCACACTATAACTGTGAGTCACCACAGCCAGCGCGGTACCTTTTGTTTGTAGTAACTGAACTCGTCGCCAAAGTTTTTTTGCAGTGCGCGCTCCTCAGGCATGATCTGCAACAGGGTTACGATCATAACAAACAGGGGTAGTATCGCCAGTGGTGTAAGGCTTCGCAGTAACAGCGCCACACCAACCAGACACAGTAACAAACCGATATACATCGGGTTGCGGCTGTAGGCGTAAAGCCCGTTCGTTACCAGGCTGCTGGTTGCTTCCGGGTGCATCGGGTTGACGGTTGTTTTAGCCGTTCTGAACTGTACCACTGCAAGCACGTCGACCAGTATGCCGAGCGGTATCAACATTGCCCCCACGACCAGCGGCCAGTTGTGTTGTGTTTCAAGGATTGGATAAAACCTGTCCAGTGCCCACATCAGCGCCGCGGCGGTCACGGCGAAAACCGGCGGTGGAATTTTCATAAGCTCTCTGTTGAATAGTTACCGAGTGATCTGCTTTGCACCTGTTTCTTCGTGCTGTTTGCAAAACAGGTCGTAGACCACTTCGATCATTCGTTTTACGCGCTCATCCTTTATTGCATAGTAAATGGTTTTGCCAGCACGTCGTGTGCTGACCAGTCCTTCGGTGCGCAGACGCGCCAGTTGTTGTGATACTGCTGCCTGTCGAGCAGACAGCATGCTCTCAAGTTCATTGACCGAGCACTCACCCTGCGCCAGCCGACACAGAATAATCAGCCGTCCCTCATGTGCCATCGCCTTAAGAAAATCAGTTGCCTCTCGTGCGCTGACCTGCATTTGGTCGAGATCGTCGGGCGGGGCAGGCATGATCAGGCCTTTGAGTCATCCGATACCGCGGGTGATTCAGACGATGCGGAGTCGCCCGATACCGCAGGGCTATCTGTAGAAGCGGGTTCTACTTGCTGCAGCAGTTCGCCGAGTAAGAACCAGAAATACTCATCGCCGTTATAGCCAATCAGTCTGCCGATCTCGCGGTTGTCATGCACCAGTATAAACGTCGGTGTAAAGCGGGGGCGATCGATGTGATCAAGTGAGGATGGCCACGACTTGTGTAAATCGATTCGTTGCAGCGGTGCAGTTTTACCTTCCTCCGTTTTTGGATAGATGTGGGCAATTTCGCGGTTGAATTTGGCGCAGTAGGGGCAGCCATCTTCTTCGACCATCAGTAGTGTGGTGTTACCGGAGAGTTCAGTTTCAGCCGCGATCGGTTTTGCGAAGGGCAGGTTTGCGAACACGGCCAGCACGCACATCAGCCACAGCCATGACGGCAATAGTGTCGTTCGTTTATTGTGGCGTTGGCCGGGCCCACGGGTTGTGGGCTTATTTAACCCGGGTCGCATCGAAAAAGGTTGCTGCTGCATCGGCTTTTGCCTTGTTGCTGTTGTCAGGCGCATTGCCTGTGGGCGTACGGCGAGGTGCGATTAGCGAGGTACATCCTGCACCGCGAGTCTGCGTGTCGACCAGTAACGCAGGATTGTACAACAGGAGAGCGGTGGAGGATCAGGGCTGGAACCGAAATTCCGCGATTCGCACAAACGGCGTGTCGCGATCAACCTGCCGGAACACCGCCAGTCGGTCGAGCACCGGCGTTTGCGGTACCATCTGCTGATACAGACTCTGTACCCACGGCAGGTAGCGCTGTTCGTCTTTCGGCAGTTGGTTTGACAGCGTCATGTGAAAGTTAAAATCAGAGAAAATGTACGGGTAGCCGTACTGCTGCAGATTGTCGATTTGCCGTTCCGACAAACCGGCCGCCATGCGCCGTTCGATATCCACGGCAGACAATGGCTGTCGGTATGGCTCGAATTGTCGCACCACCTCTGCGGCCAGCTGCGTCAGTGCGTCCGGTTGCTGTGGCATGACCAGCGCGGTAAAGCCCTGTAGTGTTTGTGGCGCCAGAGCGTTAAGCTCAATCGGCTCCTGCTCTGTGCAAAAACCCGATAGTTCTTCCAGCAGTTCCGCGGCGGTGCAATCCGGTGCCAGTTCAAACGGCGCCTTGATGGTGGCATGAAAGCCGTAGTGGGCTGCTTTTTCCGTGTACGATTGCCATCGCGACACATCCTCAAACGGCTGCATAGGGGCGCTGGTGCGTAGCTGACGCTGCCCGTGTGAGTTGTTGTCACGGCCGAGGACCGTTGCACCAAAGCGCGCCAGATCAGTACTGTCTGCGGGTGAAAAATAAATGGCGTAGCGTGCGGTCATAGGTGGTTTGAACCGGGTGTGCGATCAGCTGATAATAGTATCTGGTTACAGCTTTTGTAACGTCAACAATAGCAACGTGAAGCAGGGCGATGAACCGAGAGATACCTCAAATCAGTGCCGAACAGGCGGTCGCGAAAATCAGCTCCGGCGATACGTTGATCGTGGGTGGCTTTGGCATGACCGGTTATCCCGTGCATCTGGTGCACGCGCTGGCCGAGACCGGCGTAACCGATCTGGTCTATATCGGCAACAATGTTGGCGAGATCGGTCTGGGCGGCGGGCGGTTGATACGCAATGGCCAGATCGCACGCGCTGTAGGCTCGTTCTTCACATCCAATCGTGAGGCCGTCGACGCCCACATGGCCGGCAAAATCAGCTGCGAACTGTTACCGCAGGGTACGCTGAGCGAGGCAATCAGAGCCGCCGGCGCCGGTATTGGTGGTTTTTACACCCCCACTGCGGCCGGCACGTTGCTGGCTGAGGGCCGCGAAACCCGCGTCATCAACGGTACTGAGATGGTGTTTGTAGAACCCCTGCCGGGTGATGTCGCGCTGATACGTGCATGGCGCGCTGACCGCGCCGGCAATCTGCAATACCGCATGACAGAAAACAACTTTAACCATGCGGCAGCAACCGCCGCGAAGCTGGTTATTGTTGAAGCGGAAGAAATTGTCGAGACCGGCGAGATCGATCCGAATCAAATTCATACCCCCGGCTGCTATGTCGACTATCTGGTGCAGGCTACGCTAACGCCTGAAGATCTCGGCACATCGGCCTCTGCCAGCGGCAAAAAAACGGATGACACGCGTTTACTGATGGCACGCGCGGCACTGGCTGAGCTGAACAAAGGCGATATCGTTAATCTTGGTATCGGCATCCCGACACTGGTGGCAGACCTCATTACACCTGAGCACGGCATTGTGCTGCACAGTGAGAATGGCATGCTCGGTATTGGCCCGGCGCCTGAGTCGGGTGGGGCGATGGACTATCCGGTCAACGCTGGCAAGGTGCCTGTTACCGCAGTGCCGGGCACCAGTTACTTTGACTCCGCCGCGTCGTTCGCGATGATTCGTGGCGGGCATATCGACGTCGCGATTCTTGGTGCGCTGCAGGTGGATGAGTCGGGTAACCTTGCCAACTGGGCGGTGCCGGGCAAACCGTTGCTGGGCGTTGGTGGGGCGATGGATCTGGCGCTGGGTGCGAAGCGCGTTATCGTCACCATGACGCATTGCGACCGCGACGGAAAAAGCAAAGTGGTGCCGGCCTGCACGCTGCCGCTGACTGCACCCGGTGTGGTGACCACGTTGGTGACAGACCTCGGTGTGTTTCGCATCGATGAAAATGGTCTGACGCTCACGCAACTGATGCCCGGTGTGTCAGAAGAGCATATCATCGCGAGTACCGATGCGACGTTTCGCATCGAGTGTAGCTAAACCATTAACCACACGCGCAGAGCAGTATGGCCCCGACACCATCACTTGATGAATTTGAATCAACGGCGTCACTTGATGGCCGCACTGAAAAGCTGTCTGCCAGCGAGTTTGAAATGCTGTCGCAGCTGTTGCGTTACCCTGAACAGAGTATGTCGCGCGAGTCTTTAAAGCGCATTATTGGTGACGACGCCGGTACCCTGTCGAACCGTAAACTCGACGCCGCCATGACCACGCTGATCAGAAAGGTCAATGTGCTGCATCCATCATTTGCACTGGTGCGCTTCTTACCGCCAGACCAATATATCTATACCGAGGTACCGCCAAAGCGTAAGCCACGCGCATAACCGCGTTGTGATAGCACGTTGGAAAGCGGCGTCGTTAACCGGCTTCGCTGCCGTACAGTCGGTCTTCGAGTGAACGGCCATTAATCAGGTACCGATACGACCACCCGTTAGCCGCCAGTAGCTGCAATAACTGCTGATCGACCGCGTATTGTCTGTCATAGCGGATAAGAAAATCGCCCTGAGCCTGCTGCTGTACACTGCTGACGCCCTGCAGTGACTGGCAGGCCGGTATAAATTGTTGCGGGTCAATTTCGTTGGGTCGCAGTGTCAGGTAACCGGAATCCGCCGATGGATCGATCGGTCCGTACTCCACCAGTTTACCGTTGGCCAGATACACCACGGAGCCGCACAGTTTTTCCAGTTCGTCGAGGTTGTGTGAGCTGATGATAAACGTGGCGCCGGACGATTCCTGTCGAATCAGATCGCGAATGATTTTAACGTTGGGCGGGTCAATGCCGGCGGTGGGTTCATCAAGCATGATGAGTTCCGGGCTGCCAATCAAAGCCTGCGCCAGAGACAGCCGTTTACGCATACCGTGGCTTAGCTGGTCCGGTTTTCTCGGGCCAATGTCGCCAAGTTGAACGGTGTCGAGCACCCGTTGTACCTCGTCGGTTGCCGCTGATGACGACATGCCCTGTAGTCGCGCCAGCAGGTGCAGTTGACGTTCAATGGAAATGCGCGGGTCAAAGTTTGCGTCCTGCGGCAGCGCCGCCAGTTTACCGACCAGCTCACTGCTGCCGACCGGGTGACCGAGTACCTCGGCACGCCCGGCGCTCGGGTTGATAAACCCGCAAAGCAGGCTTAACAGGGTGGTTTTACCGGCACCGTTTGGCCCGACCAGCGCGATTGGATCACCGGCTTCCAGAGTCAGGTCGAGTGAGTCGAGCGCTTTTACGCGGCCGTAGTGCTTGCTCAGTCCGCTGGTGGTTATGAGGCTCACAGATCAACCCTCCGCATCGCAAACCAGCCGGCAGCTAACAGAATAACGGTATGAAGAAGAGGCACCGGTGCCAGTGACAGTGTGTCCCAGCCGTCCAGCCGCAGCAGATTGCCAATCTGCGATCCGGGTAAAATCCAGTCGAGCAGTGGCAGTGGTCCGTAGCGGCTTTGGATAAACGCGATAGCAATCGAGATAACCGTCCATGCCACAATGGCATAGAGCGTCGCCTGCCTGGCGGAACGCGCCACCACTGACAACAGCGCCATCAGCGCAACATAGGGCATCAGCACCAGTAACAGGTTGACGAAAACCACTGGCACTGATTGCATCGCATCTGCCAGTTTGTCCGCAGAGTAGTAGCCGACCAGCAGCAATACACTGATGATCGTCGCTGCGACCAGCAGTATCTGAATGGTGTATTGTCCAAGGAAGCGACCGAAGAAAATCTGGCTTCTGGTGGTGCGCAGTGCAAGGAAGCGCAACGTGCCGCGGGTTTTGTCTGACGCGGTTTGGTCAGCGGCAATCGCAATACTAAACAGTGGCAACAGGTACAGAGAGATAACCCAGTAAAGTGCCATTTCGACCGATGCCCAGCGCGACAGGTTTTGCAGGCCAATGGCTTCGAGCGCTACCGACGCAAGGCCGCTCAGCTCGGATGTCACCACGCGTGCTGCCGGCGCCATGATCGTGACCAGAATCAGGACCCATATCAGCACAAACGCGGCGATTGACAGCCAGCCGCGTCGGGTCAGAAACAACCGCGACCATTCAAATTGGCAAATACTCAGCATAGACGTGTTGTGTCAGTTGGCTATGATAGGGGTAATGATAGCGCGCAGCCGGCCGCTCTGGTGTAGATTTTTATGGCCTGCGGCTACACTGTATTCTGAGACACACAACGGCGATCACTGTTGAATACTGACCAATCGTTTATATCGCTCGCTCGACGGCCGGAAGTGGTTTGGACCGCGTTAAAGGTTGCCGCGGTTGTGGGCACAATTCTGTGCCTGATCAACCACGCACCGGCGATGGTCAGTCAGCAGTTCAGTGGTGGCAACCTGTTGCAAATGATGCTGACCTACCTCGTACCGTATTGTGTGTCGACCTATTC
>CAYMFQ010000100.1:0-18372 GCA_964389335.1 uncultured Granulosicoccaceae bacterium | reverse complement strand
TTTAGTTGCCGAATGCCAGCGGGCTGTCTTCGTCGATAATCGGACGCTTGACGTGAAACGTAATGGTTTGCGAGCTGATCAACACCTCGCCGCTGGGCGCTTCGATGCGGCCACTGACCTTGTGGCTGCCGCGCGGTACCTGCGACAGGCTGATATTGGCGTGGCGGCCACGACTGATGTCTTTGCCGTCAACGGTGACCACAATTTCGTGGTCCGCCGCGAGGGTTGGAGTTGGCAGAAAAATAACCTGCACCGAGCCGGAACGATCGGACACCACTTTGTCGTGCTTTGGTGTAAGCAGTTCAAATGACTCGTATTTAAAGCCGGTGTTGTCGGCCTTGGCTGGCTCCTTGTTTTGCTCGGGGCTCGGCTGTGCTGCGTAGCTCGGTGTGGTACGCGAGCGAATTTTCAGACGTTGCGCACCTTCCACCGGCTTGTCGCTGTAGGCGACCTGGCCATTTTCATCAATATATTTGTAGACGCCGGATACAGCGGGTGTTGCCACCAGCACGGTTGCTACCAGGCTTGCGATGGCCAGCGGTTGTTTCAGCATTTTTGTTATTGACATCATTGAGCGCACCCAACATACCCAGACGAGGAAACGGAACTATTATCACCAGAGTACAAGTATCAGGCCGCCTTCGGCGATGTGCGTCTGCGATGGTGTGGACATTGTTTCGGTTTGAGGCAGAGTCAACACTTTGCCACTGGCTGCGGCAATCACAGACCGGTAGCCGTATTGCATAAATTCAGCGACAATAACCGGGGTGTTCACAATATCGACCGGCATTCGCCTGATTCCTGATTCCACTGACATTTTGTCTTGCCACTACTTAGTGGGTTGATGCAAAAATATCATTGAGATATCGGTCGTCTGTGCCTCATGGTGCTGTCGTGAAACCACCTGTTTTTAACGTCTGCCAAAAACACATAATTCGGGAGTTCCCCTTGCAATTCGATCTTGCAACCTTTCAGGGGTTGATCGCAGCCTTGCAGCACTACTGGGCTGAACAGGGCTGTACAGTACAGCAGCCGTACGATATGGAAGTCGGTGCCGGAACCTTTCATACCTCAACGTTTATCCGCGCCATTGGCCCGGAGCCGTGGAATGCCTGTCACGTACAGGGGTCGCGGCGTCCGACTGACGGTCGCTACGGGGAAAATCCGAATCGGCTGCAGCACTACTTTCAGTTTCAGGTGGTGATGAAGCCTTCGCCGGATGATTTTCAGGAGCGCTACCTCGGTTCGCTGAAGGCACTCGGCTTTGATCCGCTGGTGCATGACATACGCTTCGTTGAAGATAACTGGGAGTCTCCGACGCTGGGCGCCTGGGGCCTCGGCTGGGAGGTGTGGCTGAACGGCATGGAAGTCACGCAGTTCACTTATTTTCAGCAGGTGGGCGGACTGGAGTGCCGGCCGGTCATGGGTGAAATTGCGTATGGTCTTGAACGCCTTGCCATGTATATTCAGGGCGTCGACTCAATTTACGATCTGGTCTGGTCGCGGCATGCCGACGGCACAACGGTTACCTATGGCGATGTGTACCTGCAAAACGAACAGGAACAGTCGGCCTACAACTTTGAACACGCCAATGTCGAAGCACTTTTCGTCACGTTCGACAATTGCGAACAGGAAGCACAGCGCCTGGCTGAGATGGAATTGCCCTTGCCGGCCTACGAGCAGGTATTGCGCGCATCGCAGACGTTTAATCTGCTCGATGCAAGACATGCCATTTCGGTAACCGAGCGTCAGCGCTACATACTGCGCATTCGGCAACAGGCCAGGGCAGTCGCAGAGGCATATTACGCCACTCGCGAAAAGCTCGATTTCCCGCTGGTAAAGAAATTCGCCAGCCAGACTGCCGAACAAAAGGTAGCGAAGCATGGCTGAATCAACAACCGCAAAGCTGCCGTTTCTGGTAGAGCTTGGCACCGAAGAGCTGCCACCACGTGCACTCAAAACACTCGCCAGCGCATTTGCCGACGGCATCGTTAAACGCCTGACTGATGCAAAGCTCGGCATGGGTGAGGCAACTGTTTATGCCTCGCCCAGAAGACTGGCGGTACACATCAACGCGCTGGATACGCAGCAGGCCGACCAAACCATTCAGCGCCGAGGGCCTGCGGTTAGCGCTGCGTTTGATGCGGATGGCAATCCGACCAAAGCCGCTGAGGGGTTTGCCAAATCCTGCGGTATGGCGGTGGATCAACTCGACCGTCTCAAGACTGACAAAGGTGAGTGGCTGGTTACCAACATTGAAGAAAAAGGCGTCCGTACTGCAGATCTACTAGCTGATATTGTTGCCGAGTCGCTGGCGACATTGCCGATTCCAAAGCGTATGCGCTGGGGTGATCGTGATGCAGAGTTTGTGCGCCCCGCGCACTGGCTGGTGATGTTACTGGGTGATGAAATTATTCCTGCCAGCGTACTGGGTTTGCAGGCCGATCGACTGACACGTGGTCATCGCTTTCACAGCGAGGGCGATATTGCCATTGCACATGCTGATCAATACGCAGCACTGCTTAAGGAGCAGGGCCATGTCGTTGCAGATTTTGCCGAACGTCGTCAGATCATTGCCGACGGGGTGCAAAATCTGGCGCAGTCACTGGGTGGTAACGTGGAACTGGATGACGATCTGCTCAACGAAGTCACCGCGCTGGTTGAGTGGCCGGTGCCGGTAGCGGGCAACTTTGATCGGGAGTATCTGGATATACCGAGTGAAGTACTGATCACCACTATGAAGGACAATCAAAAGTACTTCCCGCTGTTCGATGCCAGCAATCAACTGATGCCGATGTTTATCACGGTATCGAATATCGATAGTACCGACATGGACATGGTGCGAAAGGGTAACGAGGTGGTTATCCGCCCGCGCCTGGCTGATGCCATGTTCTTCTGGCAGCAGGACCGCAAACAGCCGCTGGCTGACCGCTCCGAGGTACTGAAGTCTGTTGTGTTTCAAACCAAACTGGGTTCGATACACGACAAAACCGAGCGCGTTGCCAAACTGGCTGAGCACATTGCCGGTGGCACAGGCGCAAATGTTGCGCACACTCGTCGTGCAGTAGCGCTTTCCAAGTGTGATCTGGTCACTGAGATGGTGGGTGAGTTCGCATCAGTGCAGGGCATTATGGGTGAGTACTACGCCCGGCTTGACGGTGAAGACGAAGCCGTTGCTGTGGCGTTAAGCGAGCAATATCTGCCGCGTTACGCTGACGATAAACTTGCCGCAACGCCGGTCGGTCAGGCGCTGGCTATCGGTGATCGGCTTGATACGCTGGTGGGCATTTTTGCCATTGGTCAAAAGCCTACCGGTGTTAAAGACCCGTTTGCACTCAGGCGACTGTCGCTCGGTGTGCTGCGCACAATGATAGAGCAGGGGGTTGATCTCGATTTACGCGATCTGCTTAACCACGCGGCCAACGGTCTGCAAGACAAGGTAGATATCAGTGGCGTGGTGGAAGAGGTATTTGAGTTTATGGTTGAACGACTGCGCGCCTATTACAGCAGTCAGGGTGTGGCAACCAAAGTGTTTGACTCAGTGGCGGCACTGCGGCCGGTATCGCCGGTGGACTTTGATCGACGCATCAGGGCGGTCAACGAGTTTGTCAAACTGCCGGAGGCCGAGAGCCTTGCCGCTGCCAATAAGCGCATTAACAACATTCTTAAAAAGAATCAGCCCGATGCGGATCGTGCGGTCGACACCTCGTTGTTTGAAGGTGCCACCGAGACCACATTGTATGATGAGTTGCAGAAGCTTGAATCAGTAACGGCACCGTTGTTTGATGCCGGAGATTACTCCGCCGCATTGCAGGCGCTGGCGCAGGTGCGCACGCCGGTCGATAACTACTTTGATGAAGTTATGGTGATGGCCGACGATGAGGCGGTGCGCAACAATCGCTTATCCATGCTCGGTAACATGAGGTCGTTATTCTCGCATGTTGCGGACATCGGGCTGCTGCAGTCGTAAGGTTAATTTGAGCTGACGTTATGGCACAGATGAAACTGGTATTACTTGACCGGGATGGCGTCATCAACGAAGAGGCGGATGGTTATGTCACCTCTGCTGAAGACTGGGTGCCTATCGAAGGCAGTATTGATGCTATTGCACGTCTCACGCAGGCTGACTACCGCGTAGTGGTGGTGACCAATCAGTCAGGCATCGCCAGGGGTCTGCTGACCATTGAAGATCTGCAGGCCATTCATCGCAAGATGCACGAGACGGTTGCCGCCAGCGGTGGAAAAATAGATGCCGTGTTTTTCTGTCCACACAAGCCCGACGATGACTGCGCCTGCAGAAAACCCCGCCCGGGACTGCTGAAAAGCATTGAGCAGCGGCTTGAAACTGCGCTGGTTGGCGTACCGTTGGTGGGTGATTCACTGCGCGATGTGCAGTCTGCCATGGTTGTTGGTGCGAGCCCGGTGCTGGTCCGTACCGGCCATGGTGCACATACACTCGAGCAAAATCTGCATCTCGATAACGTTCAGGTTTTTGATGATCTTGCGGGGTTTGTGGATGCGTTGCTGGAGTCAGAGGCCGAATAGTTTTGCAGCGTTTTCATTGCACTGCTGCGCTACCGTTTCAATAGTTGTGTTGCGCAGGCTGGCAACGGTTTGCAACACCTCCGGCAGGTAGGCTGGCTCGTTACGCTGGCCTCGATGTGTGTGGCCGGTCTGATCCGGTGCATCAGTTTCGAGCAGTAGATTTTCGAGCGGGATTGTTTTCACAAGCTGGTGCAGTTTTCTCGCGCGCGGGTGTGTGATCGCCCCGCCAAAGCCAAGTCGATAACCCAGATCAATCAGGCGCTCCGCCTGTTGCAAGCTGCCGTTGTAGCTGTGTACTACACCTTGCGTGGTGCCACATGCTTTGATCGAGCGGATAACATCTTCCACCGCTGACCGTGCGTGCACAATCACCGGCAGGCCAAACTTTGCTGCCGTGTTCAGCTGCGCTTCGAAATAAAATATCTGCTGTGCAAACTGCTCGGCTTGTTCCGGCTTATTGGCGGTCTGCTTCAGCACAAAACGATCGAGCCCACATTCGCCCACGGCGATCCACGCTGCTGATTGATTCGATGACGACAGCTGTGTTTCCAGTGCGTTGGTGTCTGATTCCTGATGATCGGAGAGAAACATCGGGTGCAGACCGATGGCAGGGAATACACTGGGGTAGCGTCGGGCAATGATTTGTAGCTTGCTCCAGCGCGCCTGCGTGGTAGCCGGCATGATCATCGTGTGTACACCACAATCGGCGGCACGATGGACGAGATCATCGCGGTCGACATCGAAGCGGTCATCGTCGAGATGAACGTGGGTGTCGATTAATGGCAATGGCTCAGTCACTGGCTGCAATTACGGTTATGGACACGGGTTCGGCAGCTCGTTGTGTACAGACTGTATTGCCTTGATGACTTCATCGCTCAGCTCGATTTCAGTGCTGTCGATGTTTTCCTGCAATTGTTGTGTGTTAGTGGCACCGACAATGGTCGACGTTACAAACGGTTGTCGCAGAACAAACGCCATCGCCATTTTTGCCGGTGCGATACCGAAGTCATTGGCAATGTCGACATACCTTGCAATCGCCTCCGTCGCACGTGCCGTGGTGTAGCGATAGAAGTAGTTGCGATGCAACGTCAGGCGCGCGCCCTCCGGTTGGTTGCCCTGCAGATACTTGCCTGACAATGAGCCCCCCGCCAGTGGTGAATAGGCCAGTAACCCGATGCCGGAGCGGTGTGCAAATTCGGCCAGTCCAATTTCATAGGTGCGGTTTAGTAAACAGTACGGGTTTTGCACCGATACGATGTCGGGCAGCTGTTCACGTGCGGCGGTCGTTAAATACTGATGCAGGCCCCATGGTGTTTCATTCGACACGCCGTAGCAACGAATCTTGCCCGCGCTTTGCAGCCGCGCCAGCGTCTGTAGGGTTTCTTCTATGGGGTAGTCGTGTTTGTCACGGCCGTATTCATAGCCTAGCTTGCCAAAGTAGTTAGTGTTTCTGGCAGGCCAGTGAATCTGAAACAGGTCGATGTAATCGGTGCCCAGGCGCGACAGGCTGTCGTGTAGCGCTGTTTCAATGTGCGACGGGCTGAGCACCGGACCATTGCGAATGTAGCCTATCCACTTTTTCGGTGCCGGCCCGACCACTTTGGTAGCCAGCACCAGACGGCTGCGGTCCTGCTTTTTCAGCCAGCGCCCAATGATGCGCTCTGACTCTGCATAGGTGTCGACACTGGCTGGCGCCGGATACAGCTCTGCCGTATCGATAAAATTGACTCCGTTTTGCAGCGCCAGATCAAGCTGGCTGTGAGCTTCTGCAGCAGTGTTTTGCGCACCAAATGTCATGGTGCCGAGGCCTAGCTGGCTGACGGTGATATCACTGTGGCCCAGACGTCGAGCTTGCATGAGGCTTCACTTGCGTGCGTAAAAGGCGTCAGTATAAAGCGTCGATACAGGGCAGTGGGAGATTGCTCGAGCGAGCCTTTGCCGATGGCCGTTGCACTGCAGTCAGCGTAATAAAGAAGGCAGTCGTATTAGAAAATCAGATTCAGCATCAACAGGCTGACGACCAGGAACAGAATGGTCATGATGGTGCCCGCGCGCATAAAGTCGATGACGCGGTAGCCGGCCGGACCCATGATCAGTGCGTTGACCTGATGTGTCGGGATAATGAACGAGTTCGACGTGGCAATGGCAACCGTCAGCGCAAACAGCGCGGGGTCAGCACCGGCGCCGAGGGCGATATTCACGGCCAGTGGCACCAGCAATACCGTGGCACCGATGTTCGACATGACCAGTGTAAACAGGGTCGACAGAATGGCGATAACCGTTTGCAGCAGCCAGATGGGTACGTCGCCGAGTATCGCGAGCGTTTGTGCGGCGATCCATGCAGCGGTGCCGGATTCCTCCACCGCCATGCCAAGCGGTATCAGGCTGGCGAGCAGAAATACAGTTTTCCAGCTGACCGCGCGGTACGCCTCGTCCATGGTCAGCACGCCTGACAGGATCATGCCCAGCCCGCCAACCATCAGCGACACTGACAGGCGCAGATCTGAAAACAGTACCAGCCCCAGCGCCACAGCAAAAAACAGCAGCGCGGGTTTGATCTTGTTGGGGCGCAGTTCTTCATCGACGTGATCGGTGACGACGGCGTAGTCTTCACTGTTGCGCAGTTTTTTCAGGTTGCGCCACGAGGTGTGCACTACCAGTGTGTCACCACCCTGCAGTGGTTCGTCGCGAAAGCCTGTATCGAGTGTGTAGCCGGCGCGATAGATCCTGAGAATATGCAGGCCGTCGTTGCGTCGCAGTTGCAGGTCGTTAAGCGTCTGACTAACCAGTGACGAGCCGGGTGGGATAACGATTTCTGCAATACCGGTTTCCTGGGCGTTCATGACACTGGCAAAGTGGTTTTCACTTTTGACGATACGCAGTTTGTACTTGCGCGCAAACTTCACCAGCTGACGCTTGTTGCTCAGTACACCGATGTAGCTGTTAACCCAGATCACTTCCTTGGAGTCAGGTACAACCGTGACGTCGTCGCCGTTGCGGATTGCCAGTACAAAAGGCACGTTCTCAAGTGAGCGTTCGATTTGCATGATCGTCATACCGACCAGCGGGCTGTCGAGCGTGGCCTGTAGTTCGAACAGTTCACCGGAGATGCCGTATACCCGTTCAAAGTAGTCCGCGGTTCTGGTGGTGCGCTCTTTTTGTTCCTCGCCCTTGGTGCTCGGCAATACAAAGCGGCCAAACACCATAAAAAACAAAATGCCGGTGGCGATCAGCGCCAGACCGATTGGCGTGACATCGAACAGGTCAAACGTTTCCATCTGCAACTCGGGCGGCAGCGCCTGATTCGATGACAGCAAAAGATCATTCAGCAGGATCAGCGGGCTTGAGCCCACCATGGTTACGGTACCGCCGAGGATGGCGCAGAAGCCCATCGGCATCAGCAGTCGCGACATCGGGATGCTGGTGCGGCGACTGATACGGCTGACGACCGGCAGGAACAGTGCGGCGGCGCCAACGTTCTGCATAAAGCTTGAAATGATACCGACCGTGCCGGAGATCATCGGGGTGATGCGGTGTTCGGTGGAGCCCCCATGCTTCAGAATCCAGTTTGCGACGCGGCTCATAATGCCGGTCTTGTCGAGCCCGGCGCCGATAATCATGACTGCGATGATCGACATTACCGCGTTACTGGAGAAACCGTTAAAGAGGTCGGCGGTGCTAATTACAGGCGCCAGACCGGGGAGCATGGTGGTAAGCCCGAGTGCCACCATGATGGTGACAGCGGCAACGTCGATGCGAACAACTTCAGATACAAACAGATAAACCGTCAAGAAAAGCAGGCCTAGCACCATGATGATTTCCGGGGTGATGGCGCTTGCTTCGTTCATAGGGTCCGTGTGGACTCGCCTCTTGCGTTGGTTTATGAAATGCTGACGGTGTTACTGATTGCCCGCACTGGCGGACTGTTGTTGATGGTTGCAGCTCTGCCTGTTTGTTTCGATTCCGTTCCTGTACGACTTTGCCTGACACCTGCTGTTGTTAGCGGTAGTTCAGGCGGTGCCTGTTTGTTTTATTACCAGCCACATTGCAAAAAACGTTGTGGCCAATACCGCACGGTTAACACTGCTCCGGAAGCAAAGCCGGTTAGCACACATGGGTTAACTGGTGCTGGCTGGCTGATCGCTGCTGCAGGTGTGACTGTTACGGGGTACGACTCGTGCGCTGGAGAATAAATAAGTATATAGCCAGAGCCACTGCAACACCATAAACGGCGTATTGCAGCAAAGATAAAATTTGTCACGCAAATATAGAACCAGTCCTGGCTAACTTATCTATGTAAAAAGACATAGATTGCGATAATTTGTTCAGTCTGGACCAGTCAGTCCCACCCTCGCTCGTGGGCAAGTGGCCATGGTCATCGTCGCGTAATACACTTGGCAGTCCGGCAGATACTCTCGCAGAGGTTTTATGAGTCCAACGCTCAGTAGTCGATCGGTGCGCACCTTCGTACTGCGACAGGGGCGCCTCACAGAAGGGCAGCAGCGCAGCCTTGATTTACACTGGCCAACGTATGGCGTCGATATTGATGGTGAAAAACCACAGCCAGTCGATCCGGGGTTCGAGCGTTCCGCGCCGCTGTGGCTTGAGATCGGATTTGGCAATGGCGAAGCACTTGCGCACATGGCAAGCACAAGGCCCGATATCAATTTTCTGGGGATTGAAGTTCATCTGCCGGGTGTGGGTCACGCACTTGGGGAGCTCGCCGCCGGCGGTGTGAACAATGTGCGTATTATTCGACACGACGCACTGGAGGTACTGGAGCACTCGCTGCCCGCCGGCTGTGTATCCAGATTAATGATATTTTTCCCCGATCCGTGGCATAAAAAGCGTCACCGTAAAAGGCGCCTGGTGAACCCCGGGTTTCTGCAGCTAATCCGCCGCGTACTCACCGATGACGCAATCATTCACTTCGCCACCGACTGGGTTGATTACGCGGATCATATTGTCGCAACGATGAACCCGGAGACTGATTTTGAGCGCATCACTGACGCGGCGCGCTTTGCTGAAATCATCGGCATTCGCCCGACAACCCGGTTTGAAACGCGCGGGCGCAGGCTTGGTCACGAGGTGGCGGATCTGGTTTATCAACGCACGACGGATGTAAACGCGGACGTTTAGGCAACTGTGCCCGGTCACTGATTTTTACGTTGTTCGTTGTAAATCGTAAAACTGGCAACAATCTTGTTAAAGACTCTATCCCCTGAACGGGAATGAGTCCTGAAGCCGGTTTTTAATAGCAGCACGCTGCCACACAGATCAATGACGACAGATACCGGTCGCCGCACTTTGCCTTCGCGTAGGCTGACGCCGCTCTCTGCGCGCGATTCAGCATTGCCCGCCGCAGAGCAGGCGAACCCGGCTCATGACACCATGCAACACTCACAGCATAAAACCGGTGCGACTTCCGGCTCCGGTGATTTCACTGGTCGACACCTCGCCGACTCGGTGCTGCCGACGCTGGTGGCCTGCCACGAGTGCGATCTGCTGCATCGCAAGCGCGATCTGCAACAGGGGCAGGTTGCGCGCTGTGGTCGCTGCAATGCATTTTTGTACGCCAACAAACCCAACAGCATCGACCGTGCGCTGGCGGTGAGCCTGGGTGCCCTGATTATGTTTATGGTGGCCAATGCGTTTCCGTTTCTGGCCATCAGCGTGTCCGGCAACACGCAGAGTATTTCTATCATCTCGGCGGTATTTGCACTGTCTGACGAAGGTATGTGGGTGCTTGGGTTGCTGTGTTTCGGTTTTATTTTGCTGATTCCGCTGCTGCGTGTGGTCGGCCTGCTCTACATTTTATTGCCACTGCGGTTTGAGCGACGCCTGCCCGGGATAGAAATGGTGTTTCGCGGCATCGTTGCGTTGTCGCCATGGAGCATGATGGAGATCTACATGTTCGGCGCGATTGTCGCATTGGTAAAGCTCGCGACGATGGCCAACATCGAGCTGGGTTTGTCGTTCTGGGCGTTTGCACTGCTCAACCTGCTGTCGCTGCTGGCTGCACAGATGGTAGATAACCACTCGCTGTGGGAATTTATTATTCAGTCGCGTGGTCACAATGCTGGTT
Source organism: uncultured Granulosicoccaceae bacterium (assembly GCA_964389335.1). Lineage (GTDB taxonomy): Bacteria > Pseudomonadota > Gammaproteobacteria > Granulosicoccales > Granulosicoccaceae. Next base: position 7,742 of record CAYMFQ010000100.1, on the reverse strand, counting down.
CTGCTGACAATGCGCGTGACTCTGATGACTGACGGACAGCGTTCATGAAAACGGCTGCCGAGTGCGGCCTTGTGGCCTGTCCGGCCTGTGGCACGCTGACGCGGTTGTCGCTGCAGTGGCTGGACAACCCGCCACGTTGCCAGTTGTGTCGTGCGCGGCTGCATTCGCGCAAGCCAATGAGCGTGCAGCGTTCCTGGGCGTGGCTGCTGGCCGGGGTGATGGCTTATGTGCCGGCCAATGTCTATCCGATCATGTACACAACCATGTTCGGCCGCTCCGAGCCCAACACGATTGTTGGCGGCATACTGGTGCTGATTGAACTGAAATCTTACTTTGTCGCGTTTGTTGTGTTTCTGGCCAGTGTGGTCGTACCGATTTTGAAGTTTATTGCGATAGCGTATTTGTTGATTACCATCCATACCAATTTGGGCCACCGTCGCTATGACCGCACGCGGTTGTATCGCCTGACCGAGTTCATTGGCCGATGGTCAATGATTGATGTGTTTGTGGTGGCGATTCTGGCGGCGCTGGTGCAGGTTGGATCGGTTGCGCAGATCGAGCCGGGTATTGGTGCCAGCGCGTTCGGGGCCGCGGTGATTTTCACCATGCTGTCGGCAATTTCTCTCGATTCACGACTGATCTGGGATCGCACGTGAACGATCGCTTTCGCCGTCCGGCTCATCAGCGTGTACGCCGCGATGCACACGCATCCCGATCGCGCCGCAACTACGATGACGACGCCGTCGAGCCGTTGATTCAGGAGCCTCGGCGACGCCACCGCCTGTCCGCCTTTTGGCTGGTACCCATTCTTGCCGCGCTACTGGGCTTGTACCTGGCCGCGAGCTTCTACAGCGAACAGGGGCCCCGCATTCAGATCACCTTCGACAGTGCTGAGGGGCTGGTTGCGGGTAAAACCCCGATTCGCTATCGCGATGTCAATATAGGCATTGTCGATACCATTACGCTGAGCTCCGATCTGGAGCGCGTCGTTATCAACGCCAAGATGTCAGTGGATTCGCGTCGGTATCTGAATGACCAGGCGCGTTTCTGGGTGGTGCGGCCGCGTGTTGGCGCCAGTGGTGTGTCCGGGCTTGGTACGTTGTTGTCCGGCGCCTATATCCAGGTCGAGTCGGTGCTGGGTGGCAAATTTGAATCGACCTTCGAGGGGCTTGAGCAACCACCTCTAACCGACACAGATGCACCGGGCCTGCGCCTCAAACTGCGTGCAGAAGAAGCGGGTTATGTGGGTATTGGATCGCCGGTGTATTTCAGGCAAATAAAAGTCGGACAAATCGAAGGGCAACGGTTTCTGGAAAACTACGCCGGTGTCGAATTTACAATTTTCATCGACGCGCCGCACCACAGAATTATTCGCAACACCACCAAGTTCTGGAACGTCTCCGGTGTGGATCTGAGTCTGAATTCCAGCGGCTTCCGGGTGCGCACACCATCGCTAGAGGGGCTGGCGCAGGGCGGGGTGGCGTTTGGCATTATTGAAGAGTATGCGTTTCCGACCACCGTCGAGGACGGACACATCTTTACGCTGCATCCGTCGCGTGACTCCGCGCGTGAGGAGATGATTAAGGACTACAGCACCGGTGAGTTTTTCTATGTTATCTACTTTGATGGCTCGGTCCGCGGGCTGTCCAAAGGCGCACCGGTGGAATATAAGGGCGTGCAGGTCGGCAGTGTCACTGACATCAACCTGACCACGGATCCGGCCACTGGCGAGGTGCAGGTACCGGTGCATATCGAACTGCAGCCGGAGCGGGTGCGCGGCAACTCCGGTCTGTATGTCGACGACCCGGACACGATCAGCCGCGCTATAAAGAACGGTATGCGCGCCAAGCTGCAAACCGGCAATCTGCTCACGGGCCAGCTATTTGTGGCGCTTGATAACTACGAACCCGCCGCCGATATCGAGATCGAAGTCGACAGCGAAGGCACGCCGATCATGCCGAGTGTGCCATCTGATTTGCAACAGGTGACCGAGGGTGTGCAGCAGGCACTGGCGACGATCAATGAACTGCCGCTGCAGCAGATGGTTGTGAATGCCGAGTCGGCGCTGGCCCGAACCGATGCGCTGCTGGCACAGCTACAGGTGGGCAATGTCGTCGGGAAAATAGATTCCGCGATCAGTTCTGCCGATGCCACCATCGATGAGTATGGAGCGCTGGCCAGCGACGCACGGCGGGAACTCGATAGCCTGCTCAAGGTACTGGAACAGTTTATCTCAACATCCAATGAGGCCATTGCGGGTATCGCACCGGACTCACCGCTTTACTACAATTTGCTAAATACAATGAAAGACGTGCAAAGTGCTGCACGCGCTGTGCTTGCTGTATCCGAATCGGTTGAGCGCAAACCGGAAGAGTTCCTCTTTGGTAAATAGGCCTGACACACGGGAAAACACTGGGTTGAAACTGGCGTTATTAATCGGGTTGAGTCACCGCATACTGTGCCTGTCGCGACGTCAGTGCAGACGTGGCTTGCGCATGTGGCTGTTGAGTGTGGTTGTTCTGGGTGGTTGCATCAACACACCCTTACCCGATTATTATGTGCTGACTCCGGAGAACAGCGATCTTGACCTGCGCGGGTCTGTGTCGAGCTTCGCGGTGGGTATTGGTCCAATTACCATTCCCGAAACACTGAACCGCTCTAATATCGTCACGCCGCGTGACAGCAATCAACTGGAAGTGGCCGAATACCATCGCTGGAGCGAGCCGCTGCGCGATAATGTTTCCCGCATCCTTATTACCAATATTGCGGCGCGTATGGGGCTCGATAAACTGTATGCGTACCCCTGGCTGGGCAACGATGTCGACTATCAATTACGCGTCGATATACTGCAGATGACCGGCACTCTGGACGACGATGTTTACCTGCAGGTCAGATGGCAGGTGCTGACCGGCACCAAGCCGGCATCAATTATTCGCACAAAAATTCGTGACTATCGCGAGCAGGTCGAGCGAAAAAGTTACTCCTCTATGGTTGCGGCTTACAGCCGCACGTTTTCTAGCATGACCGACGATATTTCCAAAGATCTGGCGGAAATCTCAAAGCTATAGCAATCCGGTGGCAGCAACGTCGAGACTGCGCCGCGTGCTGCAAATTTGGTGTTGTCGGATTTCCCCCGAGCGATACGACAGGTAAACTGTCGGGCTACTCACCATGAACCGGTAGCAATTATGGGCACTCTGCACAACGCGTCTACTGACAGTCTGCAACAACTCGATGCGTTGCATCACCTTCACCCTTTTACGGATACCGCAGCGCTTAACCGTAAGGGTACGCGTGTTATCAAGCGGGCTGAAGGCGTTTATCTATGGGATACCGACGACAATCGTTTTCTGGACGGTATGGCGGGTTTGTGGTGCGTTAATGTCGGTTATGGTCGCACCGAAATTATGCAGGCAGCATTTGAGCAAATGCAGCAACTGCCATACTACAACACGTTTTTTCAAACATCGCATCCGCCGGTTATTGAGTTATCTGCACGTATTGCCGAGCTCACACCGGATGGTCTCAACCGGGTATTTTTTTGCAGTTCGGGTTCCGAGGCCAACGACACCGTTGTACGCATGGTGCGGCACTACTGGAGCGCACTTGGGCATCCCGATAAAAAGGTAATCATCAGTCGCGAAAACGCCTATCACGGCAGCACCATGGCAGGTGCCAGTCTGGGTGGTATGGGGCCGATGCATAAGCAGGGTGGATTGCCGATTCCGGATATCGAGCACATCATGCAGCCGCACTGGTACAAAAACGGTTTTGCCGAATCATCGGAAGCGTTTGGACTGCGTGCGGCGCAGGCACTGCAGGAGCGCATCGATAAGCTGGGCGCTGAAAACGTCGCTGCGTTTATCGCCGAGCCAGTGCAGGGTGCTGGCGGTGTTATCGTGCCACCGGCGACTTACTGGCCCGAGATCCAGCGCATCTGTAAGGCCAACAATATACTGCTGATCGCCGACGAAGTGATCTGCGGTTTCGGTCGTACCGGACAGTGGTTTGGCAGTAACACGTTTGAAATCGCGCCGGATATCATGTCTATCGCCAAAGGCCTGTCCTCCGGGTATCTGCCCATTGGTGGTGTGGTTGTGAGCGATCGAGTGGTTGAGGGGCTGGAGCAGGGCGGCGAGTTTAACCACGGTTACACCTATTCGGGTCATCCGGCCTGTGCCGCCGCCGCGCTGGCGAACATTGAGATCCTGCAACGCGAACGCATTGTCGAGCTGGCAGGCGCGGAGCTGTCGCCGCATTTCCAGGCCCGCCTTGAGCGCCTGTCGTCTCATCCGTTTGTTGGGCAAACCCGCGGCATTGGTATGCTCGGCGCAATACAACTGTCGCCCGATAAGTCCGGCAATGCCGGTTTTGCAAAGGAAGGCGATGTCGGTGTCGCCTGTCGGGATGAAGCCAGCAACAATGGTCTGGTTATGCGCGCAGTAGATGACGCGATGATTTTATCCCCACCGCTAACCATCTCTACCGCGCAGATTGATGAGCTGTTTGATATCGCTGAACGTAGCATTGACGTTACGTGGCAGAAGTTTCAGGCCGGCGAATTCAACGCATAGCGACGCGTTACAACCGGATAGCCCGCGTTAAAAGGCACACGGCTTACCTGCTGTGTGTCACACAATTTAACCGTTAGTCATCGCAGTATTACCCCACACTGAGCGGTTAGCCGCATACGCACTGCGATGCAGGCGTTATGCTGTGTGGCTGCTGCGTGGGTGCTGATTGAGTAGATGGTTGACTGCTGCGCGGGTTTAACCTGTTCCCGTATTGTCATTGTTTTGTGATGCAATTGCAGTTAGGGTCGCCCTGATCTTGTCAATACAACTCGATGCGTGCTGTGTCAGGGCACTCCGGTAACACAACCGTCGTAACCGAAAAAAATTACAAATGATAAGTAAGATTACCCCTTTCATTCCGCAGGCTGCGGCTGACAATGCGCTAACCGGCGCAGCAAAAACCTTTGCATTGGTGGGCCTTTTGCTCGCCGTGGTAACACTCGCGGCTTGTGGCGGTGGCACAACCAACAATGATCCGGAAAACCAGCAGGAAACGTTGGCGGGTGCTGAGCCCGGGCAAACTGACGCCGAGCCGGAACAATCCGACCCCGAGCAGACAGTAAACGAGCAACCTGAGCAAACTGCGCCGGCGAACACGACTCCTTTCGCGGGAGAGATTACAGAAGTCATCCTGGTAACCGGGCAGTCCAATGCACTGGGGGCCGACACCGACTATGACATGTGGCTCGATGAGCCAAATGACCGCGTGTTTGCGTTTACCAATGAAGGCTGGTTGCAGGCTAATCTGCGTCAGATCTGGGATCAAAACTGGCATCCGCGCGGCGACCCCTCCACCGACCCGTCGAATAACTTTGGCTTCCACTTTGCCAAGAAGGTCGCGCAGCAACGTTCGCATCGAAGCGTCGGCATCATCCTGGTAACAGCGCCTGGTGCACCCATCGTGACATGGGACTATGAATCCGATTTTTATCTGTCTATTAGAAACCGGGTAATCTCTGCGCTGAACCAGCTACCAAGCAAAGCCACTGTTGACGGTATTCTTTGGCATCAGGGAGAGACCGACTGGGAAGACACTCCTTTCTATGAAAGCAAGCTGGCAGACGTTATAAACAACTTTCGCTCGGAAAGCTGGTTTGGTATGAACAAGCCATTTATCTGTGGTGAAACAGCCAATGCACCGCTTAATCGCATCCTTAACAATCTCAACAATGACGGTGATCCATGGACCGCTTGCGTCGGTGCCGATGGCCTCGATCTGCATCCTGATCAAGTTCACTTTACCGCGGAAGGTTTGCGCGAAATTGGCGCGCGCTACGGTCTCAAATACCTGGAAATGATAGAGCGGTAACAACAGCACCTGCTGTTTGTAGAGGCGCGCATCAAGGCAATGTGCGCCTGATGCTTCTCGCCGGCGCAACGACCACGCCGCAACCAGTGCCGCTGAAACAAACCCGGGTGCCAGCTTTCCAATGCGATGCCACCAGCAGTCGCTTGCCTGCTGCGCATCGGGCTAACGATCGTCTCTGTCGTGCAGTTATTCCACATGCCTTTTGATATTGCGTGCGGGTGGTCTATAAATTAAACAGGGACAGTGTTACCAGGAAAGTTCAATGTTCAGGTTTTCATCTCAGCGCCTTTCTGGCGTATCCGCAGTGGTTACCGTTGCCACCGGCTTTTTGCTCAATGCGGCGGTGTATTCTCAGAGTAGTGCTCAAAGCAATACAGACAACGGGCACCCCTACTGTCAGTCAGCAGATTCTGATGCCGATGGTGATGGCTGGGGCTGGGAAAATGATCGTTCGTGTATTGTAACCGGCTCGTCTGCTGACAAGGTGTTGGAACCACTATCCAATTGCCCGCGTGATCAACTCGATACCGACGGCGATGGTTTCGGCTGGCACAATGGTTCAAGTTGTCGGATATTGCCAACCTGTCGCCTTGCGTCCAGCGATCCGGACGGTGATGGCTATGGCTGGCAGGATAATGAATCATGCATCGTCCGCAGCGATACCACTGACGATAACAACACTGCCAACAATGGCAATGACAACACCGGTGGTTTCAGTAAATGTCTGTTGCCGGACAGCGATGCTGACGGCGATGGCTACGGCTATGAAGACGGCAAGACCTGTCTTGCGGAAGCAGACACCACACCTGAACCGACAGAGCCCACTGCAGGGCTGCCCACCTGTGTGGGCTCTGACTCTGATCCGGACGGTGATGGTTATGGATACGAGAACGGTCAATCCTGTCTGATGCCTGCGCCGCCAACCAGTGGTGCCACACCGGGTCGACCCGTTTGTCAGAGTGCCGACAGTGATCCGGACGGTGATGGTTTTGGTTATGAAAATGGTCAAACCTGCACCGTCGAGTTTGGCAAGACTGCTGACAATGAATATCGTCTGGAAGATGTGACAGAGGTGATTGTTATCACCGGTCAGTCGAATGCACTGGGGTCGCAAACGGAATTTGATGAAACACTGGATGCACCGCACGAGCGTGTATTTGCCTACACTGACGATGGCTGGCAGATTGCTGATCTGCACCTGGTGTGGGATGACAATGCGCACCCGGGTAACAACTCGTTGAATAACCCTTCGCGCCGCCCGTATAACAACCTGGCGTTTCAATTTGCCAAATCGGTGGCTATAAAGTCCCCCAATCGTGTGCCTGCTTTTATTGTTGATGCAGATCCGGGTAAAGGCATAGCCAACTGGGATTACAACTCATCGTTTTATCGCAAGCTGACCAGCAAGATTAAAAAAGCGCTGAACGAGATGCCGCATAAGTCCAGTGTGGATGCCATCCTCTGGCATCAGGGCGAGAATGATTGGCTGTATGAAGGCACGTCCGATCCTGGTGCCACCGGCTTTACATCAAAAGAATCGAATGAGTATAAAAACTACTATGCGATAAAGCTCAACAGCCTGATCAACAATTTCCGCAACGAACCATGGGCTCGCAGCGACACACCGTTTATATGCGGCGAAACGCGTCGAGCTACCGGTGTTAACCGACGGTTGATGGCGCTTAACTCCGATGCTGATCCGCTAACGGCATGTGTGCCGGCCACTGACTTACCGGCGCGTGTCGATGACTCGGCGGGCTCGCACTTCAGTGGCGCCGGCCTGCGTACACTGGGACAGCGCTACGCCGATAAGTACCTGGAGATTACCGGCGGTTGAAGCATGCGCCGGTCGCGATGGC
>CAYMFQ010000099.1:0-18478 GCA_964389335.1 uncultured Granulosicoccaceae bacterium | reverse complement strand
TGCCGCGTGGCTTTGCACTGTCGCTGTGGGAAATGTTGATGGAAGGTGCGCTTCAGCATGGCGTTGAGGTTGTGGAGTAGATCAACGAACCGCACCTGATGCAACGTCGGTGCGGTCTGCAAGAGGCAATTTCTGAAAACTGCGCGAAGGGACTGCGCGTTTCAACCTGGCGCTAAGCGCGCTTCCCACCCTGTGATTTAGCGCACCAATTGGCGGGCCTTGCGGCGCTCGTTTCTGCTACAATTTCGAACGCACATCGGTCATTTATTGACGACATCAATAATGCAGTCAGCCTTGAGGGATCACACGGCTTATGGTGCTACAGACTATGGGATTCTGCTCTGACTCGTGTCATGCACGGGGCCGGGCGCTATCGCCATGAGTTCCTCTACACTCAATTCTGCTCTCTTCTACCTCACCGTGGCCGTGGTCCTGCTCGTTGCGGTGCGAATCGTTCTTGCCGTCATCGGCTGGTTTATACGGCGCCGCTATAACCTGACTGTTGCTGAGACAAGCGGATCCGCGCGGGCTAATACTCCGTCTTTTCTCGAAACTAACGCCGAATCGCGTGCCGATACGATTGCCGCCGGCGCCGCTTTCACGCCCAGTGCCGAGACCGCCACACCCGACCATCCTGACGCGCACCCTGAAGCACATCCGGTCACGCGCTATGCGCGGCTGAGCCGAATGCTGTCGGTGGTGGTCGCGTTGCTGACGCTGGCAACTTCTGTTGTCGGGGCCGCGACCAGTGTCGAGCTGTTCGATGGTGTCGCACAGAGGTTTTCCGGATGGGACCGATTTGTCGAACTGGTGCGTACGCACTGGTTCGGCGCCAGCATCGTAGCGATGATCATTATCAGTGAGTTGTATCGATTCACAGTCGCGCTGCGTCATCCCCGGGGCCGTTACCCGGGTCGTTATCCGAGCCGTTAGAGGACAGGGAACTTGTTATCCGCCAACATCAATCTGACTGACAGCGGTGTACTTTGCGAATATGTTCCGCTTGAACAATTTAAGGGATTGCTGCAGCAGCGCATTGCTATAGCACCTGATTTACTGGCGGTATTGATCAGAGACGGAGCGGTGGTGCACACCGACCACGGTACTCATCTGGCCCTGGGGGGCATTTGGCAAGGGGTCAAAGAAGCGGTTGGCGGATCTCACGCGCTGCAGTTGCTGATAGCTGACCTCAAGCCGTTTCAGGCAACACTACCGATTGTTGCTCTGTCGCGCGATAAGGTGGAAGTGCAGGGCGAGGTAACGATTGAATTGCAGGTGGACCCGGGGTCGGGTGGCAATATTATCGGATTGTCGACCGATAGCGTGGCAACACCTAAAGGTGCTGTATACGAAAGGTTGATGCCGCATCTGCAGGATCGGGTATTTCAAAACGTTATTCAGCAATGCGATGCAGCCGAAGTGCGCGGCGACACTGCGTTGCAAAATAAAATTCAGGCGGATGTGTTGCTGACGGTTGAGCGGCTGATGGGGGATCTGGGCATCATTGTTCGTTCGGTCAGTATCAACTGGGCTTTAAACGAGGCCGAGGCGGCGCAGATGCAGGCGCAGGCGGATGCCCGTGAGCAACAACAGCTTGACGCAAAGCTTGCGCACTACCGACGCGAGATCGAACGCACCGCCGAAGTCAACCAGCTGAAAGTGACCACTGCCAATCAGACCGAGATGATCACGGCGGCGAGTGACAACGAGCTGCGGCAGATGTTGCTGGCACTGGAGTTTGAATTTGTTGACGCCAAGGAAGCGGCAGAGCGCACCGCTCGGATGAAAGCAATCGAAGGCGAGATTGCAGAAGTAAAAGCAGAAACTCACGCACGCCTAGAGCTGGATATTGCCAACGCCAAAAACGATGTTCAGCTTAGGCAAATAAAGATGGACCTGGAGCGCTTCGACCGGGAGACCGAGCGGCTTGATCGGGAGCAACAAATAGCGCTGGATAAGCTGGCGGAGATGGAGTCACTGGCGGTAGCAGAGGCGGCACATGTGCAGCAGGCAAAGGTGCTGCGGGACATGATGGAAATTGAAAAGGATGGCAAACGCGCTGATGCCGAAATCGCTATGCAGGTTGCCAACAGTGAAACGGAACGAGAGCTGGCACTGGCAAGGCAGCGCGATGATACCGAAATCGCCAAGGCACGGCTGCAACAGGGGATGACGCCCGATCAGATACTTGCGATCAATGCAGGATTGTCCGCCGATGTGGCGAATGTGTTTGCCGAGCGAGCACGCGCCGAGGCATCCAGCAATCAGGAAAAGCAGCAACTGCTTGAGCGTCTGATAGAAAGCGGCGCAAAGTCAGGCGAGGACGCAAAATACTATTTCGAACAGTTTAAGCAGGGTGTAATTGGCGTTGCCGGTGGGCAGCAGGCTCCTCCGCAAACACAGCCGCCGCAATCACAGCCCCCGCAATCACAGCCCGATGCATCGGCCGCGACCGTGGTTTGTCCGCAATGTAAGGCCGCCAATCCCGCAGGTGCACGCTTTTGCAGTCAGTGTAGTTATCAGCTGCAAACCTGATGAACTGGTCTGGCTACAAGCCTTGTTGCCATCGCGCAGCGCTGGATACCAGTGCGGCTTTTTGCAGCGAGTGTCGCTGTCCGCTTTTACGCTGTATGTCGTTTGCCGAATGTTCGCAGCTGGTGGAGCCAATCAAGCATTGTGCAGTATGTCTGTCGCCAGAGCTTATCGTCGAGGCTGGTGCGGCTGTAGATGCGAGGGTAGGAGAGCGCTTTGCAATCCCGATGTTATTGCACAATCGCAGTACCCTGTCGCAACGACCGATGATTGTCTCGCGCATGTTCAAGCGAGAGCCCGGTACAACTATGCAGCAATTACCACAGGATTGGGGGGCAGTTGAGGCCGGACAGGAACGTGAGTTTTATGTTGAAGCGGGTCCGTTTGATGCCGGTGGCACTATTCGCATCGATGTATTGCTTGAAATTGCCACGCGCTCAAAAGAAGGTTTTCAGGAAGGGTATCTGTTTGGCGGCACGCTGCTGGTGACGGTAACCAGTGATTCCACTCAGCAGATTGTGCAGAAAATTGATTTGACCAACGCCAGTATCGGTACCGGTGGATTGATCAATACTGACTTTAATACAGATGCACTGAACGTTGGCGCCGAAAAGACCACGACCCGCCAGGTTATTTCGTTGCAGCGCTTTGAGAATACCGAGATTGAACTCGGTTCGCGCGGTTACCAGCAGGCGCAGACTCGGGTGCCAAGACACGTGCAGTTTGAGTTTACCGGGTTCAACTCTGATGATGCGCCGGGTTTTAAGATTGGTACCGGAGCGAACGGCGCGCTGAAGTTTGGTCGCTCTGCACGGGTTTTTGACGAGCAGTCAAACCCGTTTCCAAGTGATGTATCTTTGCGCATTTATGATCAGCGGGGCAGCCTGGATGCAGATGCATCAATGCGTTTCTCCAGACATCATTTTGATTTGTTTGTATTAAACGGACGGCTTAACCTGCTGGTGCGCAGCGCACTGGGGGTCGCCGTTAACGGTAGTCAGCATGCGGCAGGCAGCAGCGTTGAGTTGAGTGATGGTGACGAACTGGTTCCGCTTGAAGACTATGGCAATCAACTGTGTCTGCAGGTCAGATTTAAGCGACCAAACCATAACTTGATTGAAGTTATCAATATAAATCGGCAACTGGCTCCGGGAGGCAGCTGAGGGTGAACGACAGAGACTCGATAAATCTACAGGAAACGGTCTATGAGCCCCGCGCCCCGAAGGCAACGCCCACTCTGACGCCCGGTGATGTATTTAATAATCGCTATGAAGTGGTTCGTGAGCTTGGCCAGGGAGGCATGGGGGTCGCGTACCTGGTCAATGATCAGCTCAGCAAAGAAGAGCTGGTGCTGAAGGTTATTCATCCAACGCTGGTTGACGACAAGGCCCGGGACCGGATGATAGCCGAGGGTGTGATGACGCGGAAGATCCGCAACCCCAAGGTAGTATCGGTGTATGACGTCAATGAAGCGGACGGTCAAATATACCTGGTAATGGAGTACGTGCAGGGTGAACCATTAAGAAACTGGATGCAGTCGAACATGGTTCAAAACGTCAATGCGCCGCTGCAGCAGGTGGTGCGCATAATACTGGAAATACTGGCTGGTTTGACTGCGGCACATGAAACAGGCGTTGTACATCGGGATCTTAAGCCGGAAAACATCATGATAAACGGTGATCCCGGAAGCTCTGATTTTAAGCTTCGGATCCTCGACTTCGGTATAGCGACCGGTATTAAAACCGAAGTGTTTACCAGCTCAGTGGCCAGTATTGGTACACCGTTATACATGGCACCGGAACAGATGACTGCCCCGAACGCTGTCAGGGAGTCAGCAGATATTTATTCCATTGGCCGTATTTTTTATGAAATGCTGATGGATGTATTGCCCGATGGCACATGGCACCCACCCAGTGAAGTGCGTTCGGATATACCGCCAGCGCTGGATAAAGTGATTCACAAGGCGTTGCAGCCACCGAAGTTCCGTTATCAGAATGCGCCAGAGTTCTCTGCTGCAATACTTGAGGCAACCTCATCGCAGGACGAAATCGACGAGTTGTCGAAAATGGTATGGACCACCGCTGGTGCCGAGGAGATGCTAAGCAAGCTTAACGATATAAATGCGGATTTATATCAGCGGCTGCTGGGGCGTGACCCGTTTCGGCCAAAACCGAAGAACAATGATAACGACAACGACAAATTCAGGCACAACAATAACAGGAACAACAATACCGAGGATAAGTTTAACGGTAGAAATAACCATGATGACTTCAAAGGGCCGGAAGTGGTTGAAGGCGATCAGTCAAAAAAAACCGATATCAAGAAGTACCTCAGTTATGGAATTTTAGGTTTGTTTGGTGCGGGCGCCGTTGCTGTGTTTTTAGAAGAGGAGCCACTCCCGCCGGCCAATGATCAACCCGTTATCGACAATCCGATCATTCAGCCTCCTAACCCCGTGCCCAGTCCGGCGGCTTTTAACGAAAGCTGGCGACTGGACGAGGGCGGTGTTGTTAATGTGGTTGTGAGTGGCGGAAGAATTACTGGTTCCGGTGTTATTGCACCAATGGGTATGGTGGAAATACAGGGCGACCCGACGACCGGCAAGCTGATGGTCTATGCCAATGGTTCTTATGTGGCGGATATCGTGGGAACGCTGGCACCAGGACAGAACGGTAACGATTTTAGCGGGCAGGTTTGGATGTCGGGCCAGCCGGTGCGGCCGATCAGGTTTCATATCAACCACTAATACAACGATGCTAATACCACGTTTTCGGAGTTGGTAATGCCAGGTACAACGATCAGTTTTGGTGGCAGGGAACATACGGTAAATCTGAGTGGATACCTGCGTGATACGGCCGCAGCACCGGAGTCGTCACTGCAAACGTATCGATCAAGCTCTGATCTGCCTGAGCGTGTGGACCTGCGTGAATTGTGTTCTCCGGTTGAGAATCAGGGTTCACTGGGCAGCTGCACAGCAAATGCCGCGGTGGGAGCGCTGGAGTTGTTGTTGCGCAAAACAGGTGCCGGGGCAATGGACCTCAGTCGTCTGTTTGTTTACTACAACACCCGGCGTTTGCGTGGCGACATTATGAATGACACCGGCGCCACCATTGCGGAGTGTATGGCGGCGTTGCTTGCGTACGGTGCACCCGACGAAACACTGTGGCCTTACAGCGATACGCATCTGTGGCAAACCGAGCCACCGGATGAGATCTATCAGCAGGCGTTGTTTCTCGAAAATCTGCAATACACACGCGTTGCACCGGGCGCTGGTGTGCAGGCCGCGCTGGCTGCGGAGATTCCAGTATGCTTTGGTATCTTTCTGCCTTCATCGGTCTATGAGATGGCAGCAGACAATGGCGATATGTCTATTGCGGGTCGCCTGTCGTCTACTGCTGATGCCGGCGGCCACGCCATGTTGATAGTCGGTTACGACCAGCTTCGCAGTCACTACATCGTTAGAAACAGCTGGGGAGAGGCCTATGGTGACGGCGGTTATCTTTATATACCCTACGAGTTAATGGATGCCTGTGCGCACACCGAAAGCTTCTGGGTGGTTGGTCATCTGCAACAGCATGGGTTTTTGTCCGCGAGCCAGGCTGGATCCAATCGCGTGCAACAGGCACGCGACTCGTTTCGCAGCGGTCTTGAAGGGCAGATGCTTGATGCCCGTAGAGGCTTGCGGGATCGGTTAACGCGCAAGTAGCACGAACTCCGATTTAATCGTCTTCAACCAGCAACCGATCAATCAGTGCCAGTACTTCCTGCCAGAACTGTGGATCGTCGTCGGTGTTATTTGCCATGTGCTGGCTGACAAAGTCGCTGGCGTCGCGGTTGTGTTTCTCAACCAGTTGTTTGGCAGCCAGCAGTGCGCCAATGCGGCAGCCGCGTTTATCTATTTTCCAGCCCGATTGATCTCGCGGCGTCAGGCTGCAACGCTGATCGGCTGACCAGTCGAGTTGCACGAATCCCATCATATCTGCCAGTACCTGGTCTGCATCGCCGAAGTAGCTGTGCCCCAGGGAGTCCTCGGCCAGGCCGGTAACATCAATTGAAGTAACGTCTTTAAGGTCGAGTAATGTGGCACCGGAGTCACCGGCTCTGGCTCTGCCGTTTACTGAGCGGGAGATCTTAAGTGCCTGGTCGTTGTTGGAACTGTACAACGCCATGCCGTCGACCCTGCCGTAAAGTGACTGAACGCGAATTCCGAACTCAATCTGGTCGACATCAGGTGCGGCGAAAATAATCTTGCCCAGCTGCCGGTCAGGGAAGTCGCGCAGGAAAATTTCCAGTGCTTCCAGTAAGTATCGGTTGCCCATTGAGTGCGCAACGATATGTAGGCGCCCTGACGTTCGTGTTAGCAAATCAAGGTATTCGATTATTGCCGGGCGACTTGCGACTACATTGTTGGAGTCACTCAAATAGCCCCACAGTGAACCTTGTGACGGCCAGCTAAAGTAATGAGCGGTTCCGGGAAACTCAAGGTCGTAAGTGATCTGCGCAGCACGCAAAGCGCCGTTATAGAACGATACGTTATAGCCATGAATCAGTAACAGTTTATCTTTCTCGTCGCAGCAACGATCGGAGAACTCTGTTGTTGTGAGCGGATTTATATCTGCGAGCACAATAAACTTCTGTTGATTGGTGCGGCCGGCAAGTTGCCAGAACGCCGGTTTTTCAAGTACCGAATGCTGGTGCCCGGGAGGTATGGTCACAGACAGTTCTCCGACTTCCAGATTACCGAGTCGCGTACCGTAGAATTCGGCCGGGTCACTGCTGGCACCGCGCTGTCGGTTGGTGCCATAAAAGAGGGGTACCACAACTGCGCCGGACTCTGCAGTGAAGCTTGCGGTCTCTTCTGTTTCAACGGGGCGCTGCAACCAGTCGATGAGTTCACTCAGAGCGGATTGGTCCACCGTGTCGTCGTGTTTCCAGTGCTGGAAAAACTCGTCCACTGCTGACATGAACACCGGGTGCTGATAACCGAGGCGCTCGCGCATCGCTTCAAGTGCAGAAATCTCACTGATACGCGTCTGCTTTTTATCTCCGAGTTGACGCCACGCTTCGGCGCGCAGTCGAAACACATAGGTCAGGCGAGGGTCAGACGAAGTTAATGCCGTCTCACGGTTTGTCAGCAGTTGTAACGCCAGCTCCGGCTTTTTGTTTTGCAGTAGTAGTTGAGCCAGCGCAAAGGGGGCGTCGATCGATTCGGACTGAAGCGCTTCCGGTAGTGTTGTGAACTTACCAGTGAGCAAATCTGATACGGTCTTATCGTATTGTTGAAAGGCGTTCAGGTCAGGTGGGGTTTGTGCACTGCTCTGTGTATTACTCTGCGCGATACTCTGAGTGCTGTGGGCAATCACTATCAGAGCGACCGGTAGAATCAGCCGTCTCGTCGCTGTGCAGCCGCGGACCCGACAGCATATCTGATCAATCAATTGCACCAACATACCGTAAGCCTTCGACCAGTGCATCGTTGAAAGTTGAGCGTTGTTCATAGCCTTGATGATACCCGGCAACCACTGCCTGACCACGTTCTTCAGGTGTGCCGTGATGCGTAAAGCTGGTTACTCTGTTATCGCCAGTGACATAGGCCGCAAAGGCAACTGATGCGGATGGTGTTTGCGGGTTTCGATGCCTGGCGACACCTATGTAGTAGCCTGATAAAAAATCTGCGTGCAGCTCCAGCCGTTTAACACCAGGTTCACCTGCGCGCAAAATAGAGGAGACTTTTTCGTTTTGGTGGCGGTACTTAAACTGCGCGATATGACCAAACTCATGTGCGCAGATGGCGAGCGTGGCTGCGACCGGGTCATCAATGCCTTTGGACTTCATCCAGCCTATGATGGAATCAGCAAGCAACACGGTACCGTCAGCTCTGCCGGGCAGATCAGGATTGTCGCGGGCAGTTCTGAATGGCTTGCTGGTGGCGTAGGCATTTGGCGTGGTGGCATTTTGTATAAATGCGAAAGTCGGTGTTACGCCAAATAGTTCGGACATAAAAAACAATGACTCTGCCAGCGCACGATCAAACTGCCGATCACCTGATGATGGGTCGAGTACGTACGCGACGCCGTTGAGCATAAAGAGGTTGTTGTGGCTGGCTGTTTGATCTGCAATTCGATTACTGCTCTGTTTAGCCGAAGAAAAAGCCGAAGAAAATTTCGAGCTTTCAAACAGCGTACAGCCCGCCGACAGTGCTGGATCCAAAGCCTCGTCAGCAGCGACGATGCTGGCACCACAGGCGCACAACACGCCGGTGTTCATTGCTCGTTTAAGTAAATGGCGACGTGCGCGAAAATCTGGAGAGAGGGAGTTATGCACGACCCTGTGCCTCAACACAGGCCCGGAAACTTTTCGCAGGCTTTTTCTCGTGTCAGTGTGCCGCCCGCGGCCAGCTCACCGGATTCAATGACTTCGACCGCCTGACCAAACTGACGGACACCTAAACCGGTCATTATCAGTAGCAAAATTGACGCGATGCCGATGATGGTCCATTTAAGCGATATTGCCGGACCTCGGTTGCCAGCCTGCTCGATACCATCGCCGGCGCTTAATATGCGCTCGCGCCTTTGCCCGGACGAGCGCAGGAACTCGGGATGGTCGGAAGTGGTTTTAACGCGTTCGGCGACGCGAATTCGGTAGCGCCATCGGATCCATAGTGAATAGAGCAGCAGGGCGATGAGTGCCATGAGCGGCAGCCATACCGACAAAGCACCGTATTGAAGAGCCCCGAAAAAACTGGACATTTGTCACAATCCCTCGACTAACACCAAAATTCCGTAAATGGAGTAGGGCGACGCCTGGTTGCGTCACAGGTGGCAATTACTGAGTAAATTCAGCCTCAGCCACATAGTACTACGAGTGCACATTAGCTGCGAAACGACCCGCCACATGATCGCTGTGTTCGGGTTCGTTCCGTGACGAGCTGATCAATTGAGGTTTATTGGTCAACTTGCCAAACTATGTAGTATTGATATAATTAATATGTAAACCATTTAGGTGTTAGTTATTATGCTGACGTTCGACCAGTCGTTACCGATGATCCTGAACCGAGCTCTCGATTCGATCATGCCGCCGTACCGAGACCTTTTCGCCCGTTATGACCTGACAGAGCAGCAGTGGCGGGTTTTGCGAGTTGTCTGGTCATCTGACAAATACAAATCTGTGGATCTGGCAGGACACACGCTGCTGGCGCCGGCTAGCCTGGTCGGTGTCCTCGATCGGCTGCAGAAGAAGGGCCTCGTCGAGCGGGTGCGATCCACCACTGATCGGCGTGCCGTATACATCGTCGCGACGGCCAAAAGCCGTGAGCTGGAAAAGGAAGTCAGCCCTCAGGTAATGGCAATCCACGAGCGGCTGCGCGCAACGATCACCGATGAGGAGTGGCAGACGATGGAAGCGATTTTGGACAAGTTTGCCGGTTTTTCCGCTGGTGACGACGACTCTACCAGCGACAACAAACCTGATCTCGCCGCGGCGCCCGGGCGGTAGCGGCGGCAACAATTAAATAAATAAAACGAAATCCTGATTGGCACTCCGGTGCCCCAATTGCGAGGAACATTCATGAAGCCAGCAGTTAAAACACGCGATGTAGCTGGGATAAGAACCGGTGCGGAGTACATCGCCGGCCTGCAGGACGATCGCGAAATCTGGACGAAAGGGCAGCGCGTTGCCGATGTGACCAAAGACCCGGGTATGGCGCGTGGTGCGGCGACACTGGCATCGTTTCTGGACCGCCAGCACGACCCGGCGCTACAGGACACAATTACCTATGTCGATGAAGATGGCGATCGCTGCGCCATGGCCTACAAGATTCCGAAGTCAGCCGATGATGTCCGCGAGCGTGGCAAGGCCTACTACGAATGGGCTACCTGGTCCAATGGCATGTTCGGTCGAACGCCCGACTACAAAAACGCATCAGTGATGTCATTTGCTGCGGCCACTGATTTTCTGGCGCAGGGCACCAAAGGTCAGGCGGACTTCGCAAAGAACATGGTCGATTACTACGACTTTGTGCGCAAGAACGACAAAGTGCTCACTCACACGCTGGTGAATCCGGCGGTGTCTCATCAGCAGGCGGCTTCCGGTAAGTTCAGCGGGGAAGTTGCACTGCATGTAGTGAAGGAAACCGACGAAGGCATTATTGTAAAGGGTGCGCGCCTGCTCGCAACACTGGGGCCGCTGGCCGATGAAATTGAAGTTTTCCCGTCAACAGTGTTGCGCGCTTCGGAAGAGAACATTCCGTTTGCCTTCGCGTTTGCGATTCCCATAGCCACCAAAGGTCTGAAGCTGTTGTGTCGCGACAGTTACGACAACGGTAAGTCTCACTTCGATGCACCGTTATCTTCGCGCTTTGAAGAAATGGATGCCGTGGTTATCTTTGATAACGTACTGGTGCCGTGGGAAAGAGTGTTTATGTATGGCCAGCCGGAACTATGCAACCAGGCGTTTGGTGCCACACATGCGGTGGTTCACATGGCGCATCAGGTGGCGGCCGGCAAGCTTGCGAAGTCTGAGTTTATGGTCGGGCTTATGTGCTCTATCGCAAAAGCCACCGGACGCGATAAAGACCTGCATACTAAAAGCCTGATATCAGAAGTGATGATGATGGCAGAGAGCGTCAGGGCATTTCTGTTTTCTGCAGAGGCGCAGGCCCATGAAAATGAATATGGTACCTGGATGCCACTGCGCCGCCCGCTGGATACCTCGCGCAACCTGTATCCGAAAATGTACCCGCGCATGATTGAAATCCTGCACCTTATCGGCAGTTCATCTCTGATGGCAACGCCCTGTGAGGCAGATTTTGATAACGCCATGAGTGCCGAAGTTGAGCAGTATTTCCAGGTGGCAAATCTGGAGAGCAGAGATCGGGTGGCGCTGTACCGACTGGCGCATGATGTTGCGATCTCCGGCTTTGGTAACCGTCAGGCGTTGTACGAACGCTTTTTCTTTGGCCCGCCGGTGCTAATGCAGTCTGCATACTACGATCTGTACAACAAGGATGACATGATGGATCGTGTAGATACGCTATTGCAGAGCGCCTGATTGCGCTTTGCTGTAGTAGCTGAGGAGGCAGGGAATGAGCGCAATAGACAGCGGTGACTTTCGCGCCGCGTTATCAACTTTCGCGACTGGTGTCACCATCGTTACCACCAGTGAGGCAGATGGTGCGCCGGTTGGCATGACGGCGTCGAGCTTTAATTCAGTGTCGATGGATCCGCCGCTGATACTGTGGAGTGTTACCAAGACTGCGCTGTCTGCACCTGTGTTTAAGACGGCGGAGCACTTTGCGGTGCATGTGCTGGCTTCATCGCAAATCGACTGGTCAAACCGCTTTGCGCAAAGTGGCATCGATAAGTTTGATGGTGTCGGGTATTCGCACAATGAACAGGGTTGTCCTGTGTTGCCTGCCTGTCTGGCGCGATTTGACTGTCGTACCTGGCAGATCTACGAAGGCGGGGATCACTGGATCATCGTTGGACAGGTGGAGAAGCTGGTCAGGCACAACGATGATGCGCTGGTGTTCTGCGATGGCTCATACGCTACCGCAACACCGGTGAATTTCACCCGACGCGACGCACTCGAAACTGCAGCAGCAGAACACAGTCCGGTGGATAATTTATTGTTGTATAACCTGGCGCGTGCCACGCGTCAGATGAGCGAGCAATTTCATCAGGCAGTGCGCGACAGTGGTTTAACCGTGCCAGCATGGCGTGTGCTTGCATCCTTGTACGGGCAAGCCGAACGCGACTTGTCGGACCTGGCTCAGCGGACATTCATTGAGTCAGAAGTTCTTTCTGATCTGCTCGAGATACTGCAGGCCGACGGGCTGTGTAAAACCGAGACGAGGCAGGGTAGGGTCTACGCGCTCGGTACACACGCGGGTCACGAGCGTGTTGAACATCTGTTTGCGCTCGGCGCACAGCAGGAAAAAGCAGCTCTGAATGACTCGGGAGACGAGGGTGTGTCTAACCTGATTGCGCTACTGGCCGAGGTGGTGAAAAATACAAGCAGCTCAACCGAGCACTAAGCGCTGGCACCCACGGGTGATCGAACGTGTGTTGCTGTATGCAGGCCGGTTGGTATAAAACTTCGTATTGAAGTTTGTCAAAAGGCAGTCCCTCAACGTGGCACGAAAGGATATGGCGAATCAATCTGACGAGGTGCTGACACCAATTACGCAGGCAATGAACGAGGGGGCGATAACTCGTCGTGAGCTTAAGCGCCTGATGCAGCGCTCCGACCGGCCGGCGTTGCTGCGGCTGTCATTGTGGCTGCTGTTACTGTTGTGCACCAGCTATCTTGTGTATGTCAGCATGGGGACCCTGTGGTTACTACCAGCTATGTTCGTGCACGGCATTGTATTGGTGCACCATTTTTCATTGCAGCATGAGTGCATTCACTACACGGCGTTTAAAACACGCTGGCTAAACGACGTGGTGGGCAATATCTGCGGGCTGGTGATAATGCTGCCCAATCGTTTTTTTCGTTACGAACACTGCGATCACCACACTTATACACAGCGCCACGGGCAAGACCCTGAAATGATAACGCTGCCCGCCAATATGAAAGGCTATTTCTGGTATTTGTCTTCTGTCCCGTACTGGCGCGCCAAACTCAGCGAGTTATATCTGCACAGTGTTGGGCGAATCAGTGCAGCTGAAAAGAAGTTTATTCCCAAACAGGAGCGCGGTACCGTCATACTGGAAGCGCGGTTGATGTTGCTGTTTTATCTGGGGGTTGTTGTTGTGAGCGTTGTGCAGGGCTGGACGTGGCCACTGTGGTACTGGCTGATTCCGGTAATGCTTGGGGAGCCGGTGATGCGGGCTATCCGTATGACGGAACATGTCGGCCGACCGACAGTGCCAGACATGAAAGTTAACACCCGCAGCAATACTGTGAGCTTACCGTGGCGGTTTTTATGCTGGAACATGAATTACCATGCGGCACATCACTACGCGTCGTCGGTTCCGTTTCATGCATTGCCTGAACTCAGTGAAAAACTTGGATCTGTTATCCATACGGAGAACAGAGGGTATGTGGGAGCGCACATCGACATGCTACGGCAAATACGGTTACAGCGTGTCAGGTAAACCGCGGCTTGATGATTGAAAAGTTTACCCGGCGCGGTACCATCAAGACATGAGCGGTGACTGGCTGCCGTTAATAGATATTGCGCAGATCGAACCGGGTGATATCACTGAAGTCGAGGCGCACGGGCGGCGCTTCGCCGTGTATGATACAGACGCTGGAATAACCGTCAGCGACGCACGTTGCTCGCATGCTGGTGCCAATTTGTGCCTCGGGTACTTTGACGGCAAGCGGGTTGAGTGTCCGCTGCATCAGGGACTGTTTGATGCGCGTACCGGCGCTGCACTCGCCGCGCCGGCTTTGCGACCGCTTAAAATGTTTGAGACCAGAGTGCTGGGTACCGAACTGCAGATCAGGCTCCCGCAGCGATAAGTGCGGCCGGTTGTTCGGTTAGCGCGAATAGTCTGGTATTAGTGTTGGCTCGATCAGCTTTACACGAGACCGGCAATACAATTCCCCGATTTAATAACAGAACAGAATAGCAGCACTCGTACTGAGTGATCTGTACCGTTGCTGTCGTGCACAAGAGGTGGTGGTTAAATAGAGTGGCATTCAATGTTGTTTAACAATATTGCTGCTGCCGCGTTGTTGAAACCGTGTTGGTCAGACGTCATTGTTACGTGCTTCTGATATCAGTCAAAACCCGTTTAACGCCTTGTGAGGCTCTATGACCATCAGTATTAACTGCGTTGTGGACAGTCAGTCAACTGTCGGAGAGGGGCCGCTGTGGGACAGTCGCATCAGTCGGTTGTGGTGGGTTGATATACCGCTGGGTGTTATCTACCGATTCAATCCGTCCAGCGGCCACAACGAACACTTTACGATTGGCGAGCCGGTCGGCTGCATGGCGCTGCGTGAGTCCGGAGGGCTGGTGCTGGCAACGCGCTCAGGTTTCCACTACTACTCCGCCGACAGCGGCGAAAAGATAGCTGTCGTCGATCCTGAGAGCGATCAGCCCGACAACCGGTTTAACGATGGTGGCACTGACCGGCAGGGACGTTTCTGGGCAGGCACCATGTTCGATGGTCCGGTGAAAAGCAGCGAGCCACACGGTGCGTTTTACCGCCTTGATCCTGACGGCGAGGTGTTTCGCGGACCGGACGGGTTTTTTACCACTAACGGACTGGCGTTTTCTCCCGATGGCAACACCATGTATTTCTCCGAGTCTAACGCGGCCGTACGAACGGTGTGGAAGTGCAGTTATGACCAAACCGACGGCGTGCCAGGGCCACGTGAGGTGTTGCTTGACACCGCCGGCATGCCCGGGCGCCCGGACGGCGGCACAGTAGACACCGATGGCTGTTACTGGATGGCAGCGGTCAGCGGTTGGCAGGTGCTGCGGATAACGCCCGATGGCAAGGTAGATCAGGTTATCGACATGCCGATTGAGCGGCCGTCAAAGCCGATTTTTGGCGGCCCGGATATGCGCACGCTGTTTGTCACATCAATCAGTGCCGGTCTGACGCCGGGCACCACACAACCGCACGCTGGCGGGCTGTTTGCCGTTGAGGGTACCGGTGCGCAGGGCATTGAAGAAACGCCTTTTGCCAGGTGACGCGATGCTGCAGCGCCGCGTGTTTCTGGGCTGCCGGCGGTTGCCACACTACTTGCAAGGCGGAGTGTCGATGCGCGACGTGTGAGCCTGTATCGCACCGATGGTTTTGTCGCCGGCTACTATACAGCGGCAGCTAAATTGTTTAGTCTCTGCTGCCGATTGGGGCAGACCGTTGTGATATCAGCTATTTGTGAATAATGTTTTTTAAGTAAAAACAGCTATTTAGAGTTTCTTAAAGCTGACCCGCGCGCAAAGAGGTTACTGATTTTCCGCGGCTTCAACGCCGTCAGTACAGCTGTTCCGAACAGAATCAGTTGACCTTCTGAAATTCTAGCCCAATATAATATGAGGTTTGACCGGCTCCGATTCCGGTCCATCTTCCACAACTGGTTTTCACAGACGAACAGCGAATCGAGGGCCTGGCTGAGTCGAGTATGGGTAAAAATCTAGTAATAGTAGAATCGCCGGCCAAGGCCAAAACGATCAACAAATATCTGGGCAAAGACTACATCGTCAAGTCCAGCGTTGGTCATGTGCGCGATCTGCCTACCGGTGCCAGAAGTAACGGAAAAAAAGCGGCTCCCATTGCCAGGGACCTCAGCGCCGAAGAGAAAGCCAAAATCAAGGCTGAGCGCGATCGCACCGCACTGATTCGCAAGATGGGCGTTGATCCCTATAACGACTGGCAGGCGGAGTATGAGGTTCTGCCCGGCAAGGAAAAGGTCGTCAACGAGTTGCAGAAGTACGCCGAAAAGGCAGACCACGTTTATCTGGCGACGGATTTGGACCGCGAGGGGGAGGCGATTGCCTGGCACCTGCGGGAAATCATTGGTGGCGATGATGATCGCTATAAGCGGGTGGTGTTCAACGAAATCACCAAAAATGCTATTCAACAGGCGTTTGAAAAGCCGGGTGACCTGAACATTCACGGTGTCAATGCGCAGCAGACGCGCCGCTTCCTCGACCGGGTGGTCGGCTTTATGGTGTCGCCGCTGTTGTGGAAAAAAGTGGCGCGCGGCCTGTCAGCCGGACGTGTGCAGTCGGTGGCGGTGAAGCTGATTGTCGAACGCGAGCGCGAAATCAAGGCGTTTACACCGGAAGAGTTCTGGGATATTCACGCTGACACTCACACTGAAGCTGACGCAGAGATGCGCTTGCTGGTCACCCATCAGGGCGGCAAAGAGTTTAAGCCGGTAAACGAAGATCAGGCGATGGTGGCCAAGGCCATTCTCGATAAAGCCACCTACACGGTGCAGGATCTGGAAAACCGCGCCACCACCAGTCGACCATCGGCGCCGTACATCACGTCAACCCTGCAGCAGGCAGCAAGCACGCGTCTCGGCTATGGCGTAAAGCGCACCATGGGCCTGGCGCAGCGGTTGTATGAAGCGGGTTACATCACCTATATGCGTACCGACTCGACCAATCTGTCGGCGGACGCCGTCGATGCAGCGCGCCTGTATATAAAAGATAAGTATGGCGATAAGTATCTGCCGGACGCACCGGTTAAATATGCGGGTAAGAAAAACGCACAGGAAGCGCACGAGGCGATTCGACCTTCGAACGTTGAAGTGAGGCCGGCTAATCTGGAAAAGATGGACGCTGATGCGGTTAAGCTGTACGAGTTAATCTGGCGTCAGTTTGTGGCGTGCCAAATGGTGCCTGCCAAGTACAACTCAACCACAATCACGGTAGGTGCTGATGACTTTACCCTGAAGGTAAAAGGTCGCACTGTGCGCTTTGATGGCTGGACACGCGTTCAAAAGCCCGGCGGTAAAAATGAAGATGCCATCCTGCCCGACGTCGCCAAAGGCGATGTATTAAAGCTTGACCAGGTGGATCCGAAACAACACTTTACCAAGCCGCCGGCGCGCTACAGCGAGGCATCATTGGTTAAGGAACTTGAGAAACGGGGTATTGGTCGGCCGTCGACCTATGCATCGATCATCTCAACCATTCAGGATCGCGGATATGTCCGCGTTGATCAGCGCCGCTTCTTTGCCGAAAAGATGGGGGAGATCGTATCTGATCGGCTCGACGACAGTTTCCCTGACCTGATGAACTTTAACTTTACTGCTGACATGGAAGGCAGCCTCGACCAGATCGCCGAGGGTGAGAAGAACTGGAAGGAAGTACTCAACGAGTTTTTTAACGCTTTTGAAGAACGTTTGAAGCTTGCCGGTCTCGATGAAGATGAAGGTGGCATGCGACCAAACAACATCGTTTATACCGATGTGGAATGTCCGACCTGCGGTCGTCGTATGGGGATACGAACGGCTTCCACTGGTGTGTTCCTGGGTTGCGAAGGTTATTCGTTGCCACCGAAGGAGCGTTGCAAGACCACCATCAACCTCGGTGACGAAGACGGAATAGTCAGCGCCAGCGACGACGATGCGGAAACCGAAGCGCTACGTGCCAAAAAACGCTGCCCGAAGTGCGACACGGCTATGGACGCTTACCTGATCGATATGGAGCGCAAGCTTCACGTCTGTGGTAACAGTCCTGAGTGTGAAGGTTATGTTGTCGAAAAAGGCGAGTTTAAGCTTAAGGGCTATGAAGGTCCGACCATTGAGTGCGAGAAGTGTGGCGCGAACATGGAGCTTAAAAACGGTCGCTTCGGCAAGTACATGGGCTGCACTGGTGAAGATTGTAAGAACACCCGGAAAATCCTCAGGAACGGTGAGATAGCGCCGCCCAAGGAGGATCCGGTACACCTGCCGGAATTGCCGTGTACTCAGGATGAAGAAGCGTATTTTGTATTGCGCGACGGTGCGTCCGGACTCTTTATGGCCGCCAGCACGTTTCCAAAGTCACGTGAAACCCGGGCGCCACTGGTGTCGGAACTCAAGCGCTTCAGAGACCGATTGTCGCCAAAGTTCTACTATCTCGCTGATGCGCCCGAGGCCGATCCGGATGGCATTCCTACCGTCGTTCGTTTCAGTCGCAAAACAAAAGAAAATTACATTCGCTCTGAAAGTGACGGCAAGCCTTCTGGCTGGACCGGTTTGTACGTCAACGGTAAATGGGAAATTACCGACAAGCGCAAGAAAGCCGAGCCTGCAAAAAAGAAGAAGAAAAAAGTCGCGAGTTAGGTGTGGTTAGTGGTGGATGTATCGCAAAGGCATGTCGTATGTGGTGGATGCGCCTGAGGCTTATCTACCCTACGATTGCAGGTATGACAGGGTAGGGTGGATAAGCTTGCGCATCCACCACACGGACTAACCTGGTATTTTCACGCCTCAATTGCACCGTCTACGGGTGCAGATTCATCGCAACCAGAAACCTCGACACCATATT
>CAYMFQ010000098.1:0-18613 GCA_964389335.1 uncultured Granulosicoccaceae bacterium | reverse complement strand
CGTGAGCGTTTTCCGGGCACCATGGGCATGGTCTACACCGGTGGCGGCTATGATGCCATCAACATGCTTGCACAGGCGTGGGAGCAGGTGGGTGATCCGTCAAAGTTTGACGAAGTCGGCGATGCAATTCGTGCGATGGAGTATCGCGGTATCAATGGCTTTTATAAAAACGACCCGGACACCAACTCCGGTATCAGCTATCCCAATATGACCGATGATCCTGAAGCAGGACAGGCGCATTTGTTTTTCCAGATTCAGGATGATCAGCACACCATCATTGCGCCGCAACCGTTTGCGGAAAAGCCTTTTGCCAAAGCGCCGTGGATGAAGTAACAGATTGGACGCGCTCTTTGGCTGTAGCCAGGTCAGTCTGAAGCTGGCCGGGCGACAGATACTCGACAACGTCAGCCTGCAGGCCAGCCCGGGTCAGATACTCGGGCTGGTCGGTCCCAACGGTGCCGGAAAAACTTCCTTGTTTGAAGTGTTGTGTGGTCGTTACCCCTGCGATAGCGGCAACATCTATCTGCGCGGTGATGACATCACCCGCTTACCGTTCCTGAAGCGTGCACGTCTAGGCGTCGGCCGCACTTATCAAAGCCCTGTGGTACCGAGCACGCTCACCATTGGTGAAACGTTTCGCGCAGTGCGCAAAGCGAGCCAACCGTACCTTAGTCGTCACGATGCCGAGTGGGCTGCACGTCTGGTGCAGTTACATACATCGTGGGATACACCAGCCGCAGTGCTCGGTGCGTTTGATCGGCGCAAACTGATACTGGCGTGTCTGCTGATGCGTCATCCGGCGGTGTTGCTGATGGACGAGCCGGCGTCTGGTCTGATCAACGCCGAGATAGACGAGCTCGATGTGATCATGCGCAGACTGGTTGATGAATACAGCATCAGTTTAGTGTTAATTGAACATCGGCTTGAGTTGTTATCCGCCGTGGCAGATTCGGTCGTGGTGCTCGACCTCGGTCAGGTAATCGCCAGTGGGTCACCACAACAGGTGTTTGCCGATGCGCGGGTAAAGGCTGCCTATTTCGAGAACGCTGATGCTTGAGTTCGAGAGCGCCGATGGCTGAACTGCTGCAAATACAACAGTTGTCTGCCGGTTACGGGCCGTTGCGTGTGCTGCATGAAATTGACCTGACCGTCCGTGCCGGTGAACGCATTGGTCTGGTGGGGCTCAACGGTCATGGCAAAACCACGCTGATGCGTGCGATAACGCATATGACCGGCTGGCAACAGGGCTCGATTCAACTAAACGGTGTTGAAATTGGCGGCACTCGTTCACTGGGAGCCGGCCGTCGCACACCGCGTCTGGTAAAGATGGGAATCGGTGTGGCGCCGCAGGGCGATGCTATTTTTCCCGGCCTGTCAGTGCGCAAGCACCTGGAGTGTGGTGCTCACACGCGCAGCGCGTGGCGCCATCGTCGCGAGCGCATCAGGCATATCTATTCGATTTTTCCGGCGCTTGAGCCACTGCAGCATAATCTGGTTGGCAAGCTTTCGGGTGGAGAGCGGCGCATGGTCTCTATTGGCCGCATGCTGATGTCCGAAGCAACCCTGTATCTTATCGATGAGCCTTCACTGGGGCTGGCACCAAAGATATCCAAACGTGTCATGGATGCACTGTGGGCACTGCCGGTAGAAGGCGCGATGATCATCGCTGAACAAAACGTCAGTTTGCTGGCCGACCGTGCTGACCGCATTGTTGGAATGCATGCTGGTCGCATGCGTGGTGATGTCGGTCATGTGGAGCTTGCCTGATGCCTAGAGCCTTTGTCATAGCGGGGGGCGGTTAATGGATCTGGGCTTACTGATCTACGCGCTAAACCTGGCGGCAATCTATGCGCTGATGGCATTGGGCATATCCATACTGTGGTCAAGCGTTGGTATGATCAACATGGCGCATGGTGCAACATTCGCGGTGTCGGGTTATGCCGCATGGTTGGTAACGGGCGCATTAAAGCCGGTCATCGCAGCGACATTTGGTAAATCAGTTATGGCCTCTGCGACGATGGCATTTGCACTGGTCAGTACCTCGTTGCTGGCTGGTGCCCTGTGCGGTGCGATTATCTATCTGCTGGCATTTTTACCCATACACGATAAACCTAACTACCCGGTACGGGCATTGATTATTACGCTGGCGCTTAACATCGCCACAGTTCAGGGCTTATTGTATTTTTTCGGCCCGCGTAACCAGGGGTTGCCAAAGATATTTGGCTTTGGCCGCTGGGAGATCTGGGGTGCACGAATCCGTTACGACCAGGCCGGTACTATTATTGGCGCCACTATCATCATGGCGCTGACACTTGCCTGGCTGCGCTATTCCAGACGTGGCCTTGAAGTACGCGCCATGATGCAAAACGCTGAAGGGGCTGCCTATTCCGGTATATCAAGGCAGGTTACTGCTCTGCCGGTACTCATGCTAACCGGTGCCCTGGCGGGTATGGCGGCTGCTCTACTGAGTCAGACTATCTTTGTCAGTCCGACCGCGGGAGTGGTGCCTCTCGTAAAAGGTTTAACGATAGCATTGCTGGGTGGATTGGGTTCGGTGCCGGGTGCAATGATCGGCGCACTGCTCATCGGCTTTCTTGAAGCCATTGTTGGCACCATACCCTTTCTGGGGCAGCGCTACGTTATGTCGGCAACGTTCGCATTCATTATTCTCGTATTGATTGTGCGGCCGCGTGGCATTGGTGGTTTGCTGGATGACACGCGCGAATGACCGATAAAACTTACTACAAGGTCGGGCGTCGACCATGGGAGCTAAAAGGCCATCCTGATGGCCTGCAGGAGCGCCGTCGACTGAGGGTGCCATTCACACGCAGGCACTGGCTTAAGTGGCGCGATGCGCACAACCATAAAAATCTGCAACGCGAACGGGTACTGGCAGATAAAAAGCCACTGTGGTGGACGATTGCGTTGTGTCTGTTGGTGGTAGTCACCCCGTTTCTGTCAAACTCAATGATTTCCGTGGTATCTATCTTCTGTATTTACGCGGCCATCAATGTGTTGTGGACATTGATTGTAGGTACCGCAGGTATCTTTTCACTGGCGACACTCGCCGTGGTCGGTGTTTCCGGTTATATGGCAGCTGCCGCGAATGTGTATCTCGGCGTGCCGTGGCCGTTGATGTTATTGATAGGGCCTGTAACGGGCTTTGTCGCCGGAGTTGTTCTGGCCGCACCTTCCACCCGGCTCGACGGGCTTTACTATGCGCTGCTGACCATGGGCGTTGCAGAAATATGCCGCGTGTTTGTTGTGCAGTTGCGTGCGCTAACTACGACTAACGGCGCCATCACCCAGGTTGACAGTTTTATACCGGAGGCATGGTTCTTACAGCGTCCCGGATTATTACTGGGCTTTGCCGGTGCGTTTTGTTTGCTGCTCGGCGCGTTGCTGGTGTGGCGACTGGTCAATTCGGAACGGCTTGGATTGTTATTGCGTGCTTCGCGCGGCAGTCGCGAAGACGAATCCTTTTGTGAGGCTGTGGGTATCGACTTTCGCCGTGCTCGCTTACAGGTCTTTGTAATTTCATCAGCGGCGCTTGGCGTGGTTGGGGCTTTCTATGCGATGTACTACCGGTCGATCTCTCCCAGTATTTTCTCTCTTGATCAGTTGCTGCTGTTGTTCGCCATGATGGTTATCGGTGGGCTGGGTCGTGCCGAAGGTGCGGTACTGGGGGCTGCCATCGTAACGTTAATTGATAAAGGCATGGTGGAGCTGGGTCCGCTGCGCATCATTCTGGTGGCGGCCATTATGTTGATCGTCACCATCGTTGCGCGTGAAGGTTTAACCGGTGCACGCGATCAATTTCGCGACTTTCGCAAACGCAAAGCCGGAGAGCGCCGCGCACAACGCACAGAGAAAGGAGGTGAGGCGATGCCTGAAGAAGCTGTGGATGTACACGATAAACAAGCGCTCTACTATCGGCGTTTTAACAAGCGTCTGCGCGAGCGGCTAAAGCCGATGATCACCCCTGAGTTGATAGCCGAGCACAAGGCCGATCCACTGGGTCATCACTCGGACGCGCTGGCACGGGTGCTCAACTATTTTCGTCGCGCAGAAATGGCAGACAAATACGTGATTATGCGTTTGAAAGATGGTGAAGAAGGTTATCGCATTATGGCGGTGTCTGGTGAGCGTGGTATGCCGCCACGAGTCGTCGACGACAAACAATACCATTCACTTAATGATGCTTATCACGCCGTGTTTTTACTGCGTGTAAATGATCTGCTGGAGAGCTGACGATGACCGATATCCGTCTCTTCGGTTACAGTGATCCACTCGCGGCGAAGGCGGGTGAGGCGGTTGATTTTATGGTGTCTGCGGAGGGCACCGATCGCGCAGATATTGATATTGTGCGCCTGGTGCATGGTGACTATAACCCGCAGGGCCCGGGCTTCATCGAAGAGGTTATCGATACTGATCTGCCTTCATCAATCGACGTGCGACGGCAGTACACACAAAACGGATCGTTTGCGCGAGTGGTTGATGACAAGCGCCTGCTTGCGGCGCCGGGTTCATTTACGGTATTCGCGTTTGTATGGCCAACTAAACCCGGTGGGTCGCGTCAGACAATCATGGGGTGCTGGTCCGTTAATGACTCTCGTGGCTATGCACTGGGCATTAACCCTGAAGGCAAGGTTGAATTCTGGGTGGGGGATGGCGAAACCGTCGATCAGGTAACCGCCGATGTTCCGGTGCTG
Organism: uncultured Granulosicoccaceae bacterium; assembly: GCA_964389335.1. Taxonomy (GTDB): domain Bacteria; phylum Pseudomonadota; class Gammaproteobacteria; order Granulosicoccales; family Granulosicoccaceae. Next base: position 13,901 of record CAYMFQ010000098.1, on the reverse strand, counting down.
CCAAAGGTGTGGCTGCTGGTGGCGGCAAGCTTTAACAGCGCAACGGGCGAGGCGCGACTGCGGCAGATATCGGTACAGAACTCGTGGAACTCTGAATTTGGACCGGTGGCGCCGATTGATCATAACAGTCATGTGGTGGAGACACTGCGCTGCAAACCACAGCCCGCTGACTGTGATTTTTATCTGGCTGGTGCGCATGAGCACAATCCGGAGCGTGGTGACTTTGTATCCATGCTGTACAACGGCAAGCTTGATCGCCCTGGTATTTGCAACCGGGTATTGTCCGCAGAGGAAATATTTCAGTTAACAGAGCAGACACAAGACAATAGCGCCGACAGCACACTGGCATTCTGGGATACAACCGCCGGCTACACTGACAGTGGTATTGGTGACACCATCATCGATACCGGGCCACATGCTTTACACGCAGAAGGTGTTAATCGACCGGTGCGCGCGATGACCGGATGGAACTGGCGCGGTCGCGATGACAGCTTTCGTCTGAACCCGTCGCAGTATGGTGGCGTCGCTTTTCACGATGACTCATTAACCGACTGTGGCTGGGCACCGGTGCTTAACTGGACGCCACCAACCACACTTAAGTCCGGTGTCTATGCGCTGCGCGTAACGGCTGGTGATAAAACTGATCGCATACCGTTTATCGTCCGGCCTGATGTGCCGCGAGCAAAAATCGCGGTGCAAATGTCGACCTTTACCTATCTTGCCTATGCCAACGAGCACCTGAGTTTTGATGCACAAATAGCGCAGGCGATCGTTGCGCACACACCGGTTATTTCGGCTGATGATATTGAATACCACAAGCTGCAGGAATTTGGCTTGTCGACGTATGACCATCACTCCGATGGTGCAGGGGTATGTTATTCATCATGGAAAAGACCAATCATTAATATCCGGCCTGGCTATCGCATGGCGGGTATGACGTTTCCCTGGGCACTGCCGGCTGATCTGTCTCTGCTGTGGTGGCTGGAGCATGCCGGTTACGACTACGACCTGATTACTGATCACGATGTACACGCCGAGGGTGCCGATGCACTGGCACCGTATAAAACTGTATTGAACGTGACGCACCCGGAGTACTACTCGGAGAAAATGCTTGACGCCACTGAACAGTATCTGACCGGTGGCGGCCGTGTGATGTACATCGGCGGCAACGGCTACTACTGGGTCACTGCAACGGTGCCTGATGACCCCGCCTGTATCGAAATACGGAAACTCGACGTCGGCTCTCGCGCCTGGCAGGCAGAACCCGGCGAGGGGTATCTGGCGTCCAGCGGCGAACGTTCCGGTCTGTGGCGTTCACGGGGTCGTGCGCCGCAGAAACTGGTCGGCCTCGGCTTTACTGCTGAGGGGATGGATCGGTCGGAGCCATTTGAACGCATGCCTGACAGCTTTCACCGGCGCGTCGCGTGGATATTCGAAGGCATTGGCGATGAAGAACTCATCGGTGACTTTGGCCTGGCGCTCGGTGGTGCCGCCGGTGTGGAACTCGACCGTTATGACCTCGCACTTGGTACCCCGCCGCATACATTACTGCTGGCGGCAAGCTGCGGTCATACTGACAACTATCCGCTTGTGTCGGAAGAGATCACCTATGCGTTTCCCGGCCGGGGTGGTTCGCAGGATCCACAGGTACGCGGTGACATGATCTACTTCAACACCCCGGCCAACGGTGCCGTTTTCGCCGCCGGCTCTATCGCCTGGAGCCAGGCATTACCGTGTAACGGCGGCGATAATAACGTTGCGACAATCATGCGCAATGTGCTCAATGCTTTCATTGGAGATGACCCGCTCCCCGGTTCGTCGTACACTGGTGAGGAGAAAGCGTGGCGCTGAGCGCCCACGCGGAAGCAGCGGCAGGGGGGAGCGAATGCAAAACAGCTTACGGCAGTTTTCAGGTTTTGTAGGCGAAATGAATGCGCTGGCGCGTCACAACGATGCACAGACCCTCGCCGGCTGGGCCGTTCGCCAGCTTGCCGATACCGTCGGTTTCGATTGCGCGTGGTACGGCTGGGCCCAACTCAAAACCGATAGCGTAGATATCCACGCACAGTACTCGCATAACCTCACCGATGAGTACTACCAAAGCTGGTGCGAAATGGCCGAGGAAGATCTCCTCGCCGCCGCAGTGCGCGAGAACCCCACACAGACAGCCGTCTACGACCGCCGCGGCAAGTCGCAAACGGACGGTATGATCACCCTGGCCGATTGCTATGGCATCAATAAAATGGCCACCGCCATGCATGCGCGGGAAGGGCGCACCGCTTCGTTTTATCTATCCAGCTATCGCGGCGGTCTGGGCAGTCGACGCTGGACGCAGGAAGAACTTGATTATCTGAAGTGCGCGGTAGATCAGTTATCCTGCGCAATGCAATTGTCGGTGGCAGAAGCAGTGGCTGATGAACAACACGGCCATACGATTCTTGTTAGTCAGGACGGTATCGTGGTGCTTGGCCTGCGTACGCTGCGAGACAAACTCGGTTATCTGTGGCCGGAGTGGACCGGTGATCGATTGCCAGAGCACCTGCTTAACCTTATTCACATGCCGGGTGAACATATATTGGTAGACCGGCAATTGATTGTGACCTGCGGTCCCGCTCCGGGTGGCAATCATAAGCAACTACAACAATTGGTGCTGCGTCGGCTGCGCAAGTTTGATCTCTTAACCCAGCGCGAAAAACAGGTAGCCGGACTGCTGGCAAATGGCAACAGTCATAAAGAGGCGGCGCGTGCGCTTGGGGTAGCCCCAGCCACAGTGCGTAATCAGACCCAGTCAATCTACGCAAAAATGGGTGTTACCAGTCGCGCGGAACTGGTACTGCAGGTTAAGCAGAAAGATTGTTAGGAGTCTGACGCACAGCCTCCTAACGCAGGTCAGGTAGTGTGTAACCATCTTCTTCAAGCTTTGCACGCACCAGCTTCTTGCTCATCTTGCCAGTCGTGGTTAGCGGAATGCTGTCAACGAACAGAATATCGTCGGGCAGCTGCCACTTTGCAAAGCGTGTGGCGCAGTGGCTGATAACGGCATCGGCAGTGACTTCTGACTGCGGGTCGGTCACGATCAGCACCACCGGTCGTTCATCCCATCGCGGGTGTGGCTGTGCAACCGCACAGGCCTGCGCCACACCGTCGAGCGCGACAATATGGTTTTCCAGATCAACCGACGATATCCATTCACCACCGCTTTTAATCAGATCTTTTGAGCGGTCTGTGATGATCAGGTATTCGTCATCGTCAATGGCGGCAACATCACCGGTCACCAGCCAGCCATCGCGAAATTTTTCCGGTTGCGGGTTGTTGTAGTATTCGCTGCAAATCCACGGGCCGCGTATTAATACTTCTCCCACGGCTTCGCCGTCGTGAGGCAGATCGTTGTTGTCATCGTCGACAATGCGGATGTCGATGCCCGGCATAATCTGGCCTGCCTTGGCCATATTGCGGAATTGCTGGTCGTTGTCGAGTGACAGATGGCTGCGCTTGCTGACACGCCTTGATGTGGTGCCGAGCGGGCTGGTTTCAGTCATGCCCCAGCCCTGTATCATTTCAACTTCCAGGTTGTCCCAATACCATCTGATCAGTGAAACCGGTGCAGCTGACCCACCAACGGTCAGCCGCTGTAGTGCGCTCAGGTCATAGCGTTGCGGGTCTTTTTCAATAAGCACTTTCATGCCCTGCCAGATGGTCGGCACACCGGCAGAGATCGTCACCTGTTCATCGGACATGAGCTGTGCGATGCGCGCTGCATCCATAAATCGATGTGGCATCACCTGTTTAATACCAAGGGTCAGTGCAACCCACGGCAAGCCCCAGCCCTGCGCATGAAACATTGGCACGATACCGCACAATGTGTCGGTGCCGCTGAGGCCCATGCAGTCAGTGGCCATCACTGACATGGTGTGCAAATACTGCGCGCGATGTTCGTACTCCACTCCCTTGGGATCACCTGTGGTGCCGCTTGTGTAGCACAAACCCAGCGGCGCGGTTTCGGGCAGTTCAGGCCAGTCGTAGTGTGTGGGCTGTGAGGCGATAAAAGCTTCGTAGTCGACCGCATTCGGTAACCGGGTTTGCCAGTTTTCGAAACCTGGCTCAGCGGCGACCACCAGCCGTTCTACTGTTGGTATACGGTCGGCGACGGCGTCAAGCGCCGGCAGCAGATCGGCGTCGGCAATGATCAATCGATCCGCTGCGTGGTTGATGATGTATTCGAGGTCGGTCTGGCCGAGGCGAATATTCAGTGTATGCAGCACCACACCAAGCCCGGCGCAGGCCCAGTACACCTCCAGGTGGGTGGCGCTGTTCCACATAAAAGTGGCGATGCGATCACCCGGCCCAATGCCCTGCGCCACCAGTGCGTGGGCCAGCTGATGCGCCCGTGCACGTGTCTGCTGGTAGCTTTGGCGTCGCGTGCCGCTTTCGGTTGCGGTAACAATTTCCTCGTTCGGGCACACCACGGCGCCGCGTTCAATCAGTCGGTGCATTAACAGCGGCACAGATTGCATACCCATCAGTAAGTTCCCCCGCGTGGTCTGGTGCCGTATGATCTTCAGGCGCCAGCATAATAACAGCAACGCTCAAGAAGAGGATTCCGCCTGTGGGCACCACTGGAAGCTGCCTGTGTGGCAAGGTTCAAATTGAGGTCAGCAAGTTTGATCGCGATGTTGTGGCGTGTCATTGTCAGCAGTGCCGCAAGCAGTCGGGTCACTTCTTTGCAGCAACCCGTGCTCAACGTGCAGACGTCATTATCAATGGTGAAGAACACCTGCAGTGGTACAAGGCATCCAAACACGCGGAGCGAGGCTTTTGCGGTCACTGTGGATCGGTGATGTTCTGGAAGCAGCGAGAGGTCAGCCATATTTCGATTCTGGCCGGCTGTCTCGACAGTCCCACCGGCCTCGAGTTGACGCGGCATATCTTTACCGCCGACAAGGGCGACTACTACGAGTTGGCCGACGGCGTTAAGCAGTACCCGCAGGCAGACTAAACGGAGCGCATTGGTGGCTGATTCGGATAAACCAAACACCGGCACAAAACCGGATACCCTGACGCAGCAGATTGGCGTGCTGGCCCGGCGCGAAGTGGAAGCGCGAATACTCGCACCAGTCATTGATGCACTGGGTGAAAAGTTCGGTCGTGAGGCTGTGATCGACATCGTACGCGAGACGATCATTGATCTGTCGCGTCAGCAGGGCGCAGAGCTGGCAACATCTATGGGGGGTGACGGGTGTGCATCGTTTCAACAGTCGTTACAATACTGGACCAAAGACGACGCGCTGCATATTGAGGTCAAAGAGCAAACCGACACAAAGCTTGATTTCAACGTTGTGCGCTGTCGCTATTCAGAGATGTATCGTGCGTTGGGAGTACCAGAGCTTGGGGCGGTGTTTTCATGCAATCGAGACTATGCTCTGATCGAGGGGTTTAACCCGTCAGCAAAGCTTAAGCGTACTCAAACCCTGATGGAAGGAGCCGGTCATTGCGATTTTCGCTACACATTTCCGGCAGGTGACGAGCCCGGTGATGCCGGCGCTGCCGATAACAGTTCAGAAAAAGAATAATAAAGTAACGGGCGGCATGCAGGCTGCCACGGGTTATAGATGCGACGTAAGCAATGGACGACACACAAGCGCAAGTCCGGCGCAAAAAGCGATAGTGCCTTTACACTGTGGTGCATGCCCGTGCGCTCACTTGCAGCCGGACTGCTCGCACTGTGTTCCTGTGCTGCACTGCACGCCGCACCGGTTGCTCCGTCGGTGTTCTCGAATAAACTCACTCTCGTAAAGGCCGGTGTACCCGGCAGTGCAAGCAAAACGTCGGTAGCGCAACGCTACTGTGTGCGGCATCGACACGGTGACACCTGGCACAGTTGCTCTGACACACGTCACCCGGTATACGATGTTGCACATTCTCATACCTCACTACCTTTTATTTATCGTCCATCGACGGACCGTGGCTCATCTGCTAACCGTGGCTCGTCATCCACCCGCAGCCCATCAACGACACGTGGTACAACCACAGCATATAATTCCGGCCGCGGCTATTTATACTTTGGTATCAAGAGCGGTTCGATGACGCTCGACGTCACTGCAGCCGACAGTGGTTTACCGAAAGGTGTGGTACTCGGCTACGCGTGGAGTGAGCATGCTATAGAGTTTGAAAACCTGTCTACGTCCCTGAGTGAAACGTCAGAAGTTCCAACTGTTGAACAGGCGACACGTTTTAACTCGCGATATACAGCTTCGAGTGTGTATGGTGTCAGACGAATTGGCGATACGTATTACACTAAGATGAAAGTCGGGCTAACTCGGCAGACGCAGGAATCAGGTGGGAGTGAACAAACCAGCACGGATTTTTCCGGTGGACTCGGGCTGGGGTGGCGTGCAGGCAATATTGCGTTAGAAGGTGAATACACGCTAATCGGTTCCAGTGCTAAATTCCTGAGCATCGGGGCCAGTATTGTTTTCTAGTCTCACATAAGCGTTAACCTAACCCTTGTGCGATAAACTTTTTCCAACGAGCAAACTATGAATCAAACTGCGGGTGTAAGCTGGCATTTCTGGCTGATTGCCATTGTCGGGCTAGTGTGGAATGCCATGGGTATCTTAAATTTTCTGTGGCAGCTGACCATGTCGCCCGAGGCGCTGGCCGCCTTATCTGAGGCGCAGCAAGCGTTAATCGCTGACCGTCCGGCGTGGGTCACCCTTGGTTTCGCCGTGGCGGTGTTTGCCGGTACCTTCGGTTGTGTGCTGCTGCTGATGAAAAAGAAAATCGCGCTGCTGTATCTGACGCTGTCACTGCTTGGTGTGCTGGTATCGATGATTCCGGTGTTTGGCATGATGGGCAGCGTGCAGTTCACCACCTTCGAGCGACTGATGTATCTCGTCGCAACACCACTGCTGGCAGCTTTGCTGGTCTGGTATACGCGCCGCTTAATTGCGCAAGGCAAATTAGCCTGACGCCCGCGCCAGCGCCCCCTCGCAGCGTGAGGCATTGCAAAGCTTACTGAAACGCGGTCTCGAAAAAACTCCGTAACTTACGCGAATGCAGGCGTTCCGGTTCCATCGAGGCCAGCTTGCGTAACGCCAGCATACCTATCTGCAGGTGTTGCTCCACCTGATCCTGATAGAACTTTGATGCCATGCCTGGCAGCTTCAATTCACCTTGCAGCGGTTTATCGGAAACGCATAGCAGGGTGCCGTATGGCACTCTGAGGCGAAAGCCGTTGGCGGCAATGGTGGCGGATTCCATATCCAGTGCAATGGCGCGTGACTGCGACAGCCTGCGTACCGGCTCGCGATGATCCTGTAGCTCCCAGTTGCGGTTGTCGACCGACGCTACAGTGCCGGTTCGCATAATGCGCTTCAGTTCCATGCCATCGAGTCCGGTGACTTCGGCGACGGCAGCCTCCAGCGCTTGTTGAATTTCTGCCAGAGCCGGTATCGGCACCCATACGGGTATGTCGTTGTCGAGTACCTTGTCTTCTCTAACGTAGGCATGTGCCAGTACATAGTCACCCAGCGCCTGTGAGCTGCGTAAACCGGCACAGTGGCCGAGCATCAGCCATGCGTGTGGTCGCAACACAGCCACATGGTCGGTAATGGTCTTGGCATTGGACGGACCGACGCCGATGTTTATCAATGAAATGCCACTGCCTTTCTTTGCCACCAGATGATAAGCCGGCATTTGTGACTGCCGTCCCTGTGGGTCGCCTTCGCGCTCTGTGGAACCGGAACGCGTAATAACATTGCCCGGTTCAACAAAGGCGGAGTAGGGTGAATCACCGGATGCCATCATGTCTCTGGCGAGGCGACAGAACTCGTCAATGTAGAACTGGTAGTTAGTGAACAGCACATAGTTTTGAAAGTGTGACGGGTCAGTGCCACAGTAATGCACCAGGCGATGCAGCGAGTAGTCAATGCGTTGCGCCGGAAATGGCGACAGTGGACTGGGCTCACCGCCCGACGGCTCGTGCGTACCGTTAACGATGAAGTCGTTAACGTGCTCAATGTCCGGCACGTCGAAGGTATCGCGCAGCGCAGCGCTGATATCAGCCGGGTTTTCGCTGCTGACCGATGTGCCGGCCTCAAGTGCAAAGTGCAGTGGAATCGGAATTTCAGATTCCGCCACTTCGACCGGCAGTTCGTGGTTGTCGATTAATAGTTCAAGCTGATGGCGCAGATAACCGCGGTACAGTGTGGGCTGTGTAATGGTGGTCGAATAGGTGCCCGGCTGGTTTACATGTCCATACGAAAGCCGTGAGGTAACACGCGCATAGGTGTCGTTGCGAAAACGTATTTCCGGGTAGCAGGCGCGGTGTCGGCTGGCGGGAAGGTCACCACTTAAGTAGCGCCTGAAAGAATCCCGTAGAAAACTGGTATTCCTGTCGTATATCTCAATCAGTCTGTCGACGGCGGCCGTCGGCTCATGAAACGTGCGGGGCTCGAAAGCGGGTGGGGATGTAATGGCTTCTTTCATAGTGTCTTTCGCTTTCCCCCTTATTGTAGCGCGCTATTGCGTCTGTGTACCGTGGCGTCGGTAAATTTCTGCTTGTTGTCAGAAATTTAATTCTACTCCTCCACCTGTTGCCACAACTCACGCAGTGCCGCGCCGCGTCCGCTGAACGACAGTTCGGTAGGGTGGCACTCGTGCATGCGCTCAAGCCTGAAATGGCGAAATGCGTTGCGCAGCTCGCACCAGGCCACCAGCACGATGGCCTCGACGTAGTAGATCAGGACAATCGGCAATACCGTGCGCAGTGTTTCATTGTTGCTGGCGTCGGTGTAGCGAAGTTGCAGCTTGGTCTCGTTTCTGATCGCGCTGCGCAGAAGGTCGGCGCTGACGGTACCTGGCTTTACGCTGGTCCAGTGGGAAACCTGGAGGTTGGCGTCGGCAAACTTAACGGCATCCAGTTTGTTGATGACGCGGTTTGCTGCTTTCTGCAATCCGGTGTCGCCAGTGCGAGCAAGTAGATTGAGTCCGACAACAATCGCTTCGATCTCATCGCTGTCGAAATTAACCGGTGGCAGGTCATAACCGCGCCGCATGATGTATCCCACGCCGGCTTCACCATCTATTGGCGTACGCATGGCCTGCAATGCCTGAATATCGCGGTACACAGTGCGCACTGACACCTCGAGCTGCTCGGCCAGGTCGCTGGCGGTGACAGGCCGGCTCGACGCGCGCAATATCTGGATCAGTTCAAACAGCCGATCAGTTTTTCGCATGGCAATAGTATAAAACGCTCGCAGCATTGCCGTTGTCGATACTGTCAACACTGCTGCCAATACGGTGTCAGCAGTGCGCTGTCATGCTGTGCGCTCGACACTAAACCGGTAAGGATAGCTATGGCGCACGATAGGGCGACGGGGGTAGTACTGGTGGTGGTATCGGCGCTGGTGTTTAGCTGTGCAGGCCTTTTTGTGCGCGCTATCGACGCCGAAGCGTGGACCATTATATTCTGGCGTGGCGTCTTTGCGGCGGCATTCACTTACGCGTTTATCGTGCAGCGCGGTACGGTTCAAAAGGAAGTGCTGTCGATGGGGCGCGCCGGGGTGGCGGCGGCCCTTGTTGGCGCGTTGGGTACGATGGCGTTTATACCGTCGTTTAAACTGACCACCATCGCAAATGTCTCCCTGATCTACGCAATCGCACCGTTTGTTGCTGCATTGATTATGTGGTTGTGGGTTCGCGAGCGACCGACCACACCGGTGGTCATTGGCGGTGGCGTGGCCATGGTTGGTGTTTTTATCATCGTCGGTGAATCGGTGGGTGGCGTTAATCTGCGCGGCGACCTGCTGGCGCTGTTGATGACACTGCTGATGTCAGTCTATCTTTGTATCTACCGGCGCTTCCCGGCAACGCCTGCGGCTGGTCCGGCGGTGCTGATGTCGTTGTTGTTATTGCCGGTGGCGTGGGTGTTTGGTGATCCGTTCAACGTATCGATGCAAAGCCTGTTATTAACCGCCTGTTTCGGTGTGGTGTTTTCAATAGCGTCTGTCACTCTGGCGGAAGGGTCACGCAGGCTGCCGGCATCGCAAACGGCACTGCTGAGTGCACTTGAAACACCCTTGGCACCGCTGTGGGCAGTGCTGCTTTTCGCGGAAGTGCCAACGTCAGCGGTGATACTGGGCGGTACCATCATCCTGTTCGCTGTGATCGGAAGTATTGTTGTAAAAACGGAACCAACGCCGGTAGCCCGTGCAGACTCGGTATAGGTGACAGCTTAAGCCACAAGTAACGTCGCGGGATAAACCGGAAGTTAAACCACGGGATAAACACGGGTCGGTGTGATGGCTGATTGCAGCCAGTTATTTTCGGTATAGTAGCGGCTGTTGATCACCGGCCCCACTGCACATGAAAGCAACCTCGCTGCTTGCTGAAATACAATCGATGTTATCGTTAAGCGCGGACGATATGGCAGCTATTGCCAAAAAGGGCGGGACGGATATCGCATCGGATCACTTTAAATCAGCCGATGCCGGTGCAAACGCCGACTGGTGTACCGATCAACAGGCCATACAATTCTTAAATGGCCTGATCACCGAGATTCGCGGGCCGGGTGGCAGCCCGCCGCCGAACGAGACAGAACTTAATAACAACCTGATCTTTCGCAAGCTGCGGATTGCGCTCGGGCTTGAGGCGGACGATATTCTAATGATGCTGGCTGATTTGAACGTCACCTTAAGCAAACACGAACTCAGTGCATTGTTTAGAAAACCTGGCAATAAGCACTATCGAGCCTGTAGTGACGAACTGCTGACTGCGTTTTTGCAGGCCGTGCGTTTGAATAATTATCCATAGCGCGCTGCCTGCGCGTGGCATATGGCGTTTCGCCAGATTTGAACCAGTTCAGTTGTTGCACGATAACCTGGCCAATCTTCACGAAGTTTGCACAATGTAATCCGATAGTCTGTTTAGACTAAAAATCATTATGAGGTCTAATGCACAGCCATGCGTTTGAAACATCAACTGTTCCTGGTCCTGCTGGCTACCAGTGCGCTGTTGATCCTGTTGATGTTTGTTATCAGTAGCTGGAGCTTCAGTCGCGGGTTTCTGGGTTATATCAACAGCGCACAGCAACAGCAGTCACAGCCATTGATTGAGGATGTGGCCCTGCGCTACGAACAGAGCGTTGCCGACAGCGGCAATGGCTGGGCGTGGGTTGAGGACGACAACCGTGAGTGGCGGCAACTGCTGTCCCTGCATGGTCCCTTCACACTCTCGGACAGGCGTAATCGTGCGGAAGACTCAGAGCGGACAGAGATTGATCTGCCACCACCGAGGTCGCGACGTGGTGGACCGCGTGGTAAGTCTCAGCACGTGCTGGCTGACAGCGATAAAAACATCCTTGCTGGTAACACCAAATCACCTGATGCAATATCGTGGATGCCGGTTACCAGTGGCGATCACGTGGTGGGTTACGTTGGCATTAAAACAGTAACGCGCCTTAGCGGAAGTCTCGACACAGCATTCGAGTACCAGCAGCGCAACAGCTTTGCACTGGCAGCTGTGGCGATGGTGCTGTTATCTGCACTGGTATCGATACCGCTGGCGACGTGGCTGGTGAAACCGGTGCTCGACCTGAAAAGCGCGATCACCGAAGTCGGTGAGGGTAACTATTCGCATCGCCTGCAGGTGCGTCGCAAAGACGAAATTGCCGATCTGGGCCATGGCGTTAACCACCTTGCCAGTACACTCGAAACCAATCGTGAGGCACGGCGCCGCTGGGTTGCCGAAATATCGCATGAACTGCGAACCCCTGTTGCCGTGTTGCAGGGAGAGCTCGAAGCGATGCAGGATGGCGTTCGGGAAATGGACAGTGCTGCAGTTGACTCCATACATGGTGAAGTACGCAAGCTCGGCCATCTGATCGATGATCTGCACCAGTTGTCGCAGTCCGATGTCGGGGCGCTGGAATACCGCATGGCACCGCTTGTAATTGGCGAGCTTATCGAGTCGCAGTTACAACTTGCCAGCGCATCGATAGACGATGCCGGTCTCACGTTATCGCTTCAGGGGCTCGAGCAGCCTTGGCTGATTAACGCGGATGAAAGGCGCCTGTCGCAACTGATCAACAACCTGTTGCAAAACTCTGTGCGCTACACTGACGCACCCGGTACCGTGCATATCTCGCTGGTGTCAGTAGACAAGCACATTGTGCTGACATGGGAAGACTCCGCACCCGGTGTCACGCAGGAGGAGCTAACACACCTGTTTGAACCACTCTACCGGGCAGAGCAATCACGCAGTCGTGCCTATGGTGGTGCAGGTCTTGGCCTGTCCATCGCGACTCGAATAATTCAGGCGCACAATGGTTCAATCGACGCGACTCAGTCAGACTATGGCGGGCTCAAACTTGTAATCTCGTTACCGGTGGCTGATGCCGCCAATATGCCCGCCTGAACGTAACAAGCAGGAACTAACTTTTATGGAAATCGCCATCGTTGAAGACGAGCCAAAGCTGGTCGCGCTGCTCAACGACTACCTGGTTAAAGAAGGCTACAGCACCCGCTGCTACAGCGATGGCAGCGATGCGCTGGACGCGCTGCAACAGTCACTCCCCGATTTGATTCTGCTTGATCTGATGCTGCCCGGTACCGACGGGCTGACCATTTGTCGCGAACTCAGAAAATCTTCGCAGGTACCTGTCATTATGCTCACAGCCCGCGTTGACGAAATTGACCGGCTGCTCGGCCTGGAAATCGGTGCGGACGATTACATTTGCAAACCCTTCAGCCCCAGAGAGGTGGTGGCGCGTGTAAAGGCGGTGCTAAGACGAGTGACACCGGGCGGTGATGCATCTGCCGGAGACACACCGGTGAAAGACTGTGTGACCGTCTCCGAGGACACCGCTCAGATGATGTTTAACGGCGAGTCCTGTGCGTTGACGTCTGTCGAGCTAATGCTGTTTAAAACGCTGGTTGAGCAGCCTGGCAGGATATTCAGTCGCAATCAGCTGATGACGCGCATCTATCCGGACAATCGCATTGTCAGTGACCGCACCATCGACAGTCACGTCAAGAAGCTGCGGCAGAAAATCCACGCGCTCGACGGCGATCGGGAATACATTCATTCGGTTTACGGTATTGGCTACAAATACGAAGTGGAGCCATTGCAGTAGTCGCCCGCCGTCTGGCTTTATTCGCCTGGCCTGATTCGCTAGCTTAACCCGCACAGCTTTATCCTCACAGCAGGGTCACTTTGTTACCAGATTTCTTACACATTGGCTGCACACTTGGATCCGATACTTTAATTGTCGGCGGCGAGTTCAATCACACGGCTCGCGGTTGTCAATTCAAACAAATCGAACAGGAACAGCAAACATGAAAACCAACGTTAAAAACCCCATTGCAGTGATTATCGGTACCGGCATGCTGGTCGCGTCAGCCAGCGCACTGGCGGTGTCGCCGTTAACCTTTAATGACATCAATGGTGATGGCGTCATTTCGACTGACGAGGTTAAGGAAATCCGCGAAGCACACAGAGCCAGTATCCTCAGTGAGTATGACGTCAACGGCGACGGTGAACTGAGTCGAATGGAGCGACGCGAGGCGAGAGACGCTCGTTATGAAGTCATGCTGCAGCAGTACGACGCTGACGGTGATGGCGAGCTTTCACGTGAAGAACGCAAAACCGCAAAGGATGAGCGTCGCGCGTCGATTGAAGCACAGTTCGATGTGAATCAGGATGGAGAACTGTCCGATGAAGAACGCGCCGGTCTCGATGCGGTAAAAAAGCACGGTCGGCACGGTCATAAGAAGTCGGGCCACAGAAAGTCTGGTCGCAAACACAACCACGATGACGCCGCTGCCGAGGTTACCGAACAAGCCGCAGAGTAGTGTGGCTGTATACAACAAGCTGCGACAGTCTGCTGTCGCGGCTTGTGTTTT
>CAYMFQ010000097.1:14312-18624 GCA_964389335.1 uncultured Granulosicoccaceae bacterium | reverse complement strand
CTGACGAAGGTGATGATTCCACTAACTTCACCTATCGTGGTCGTTTCCAGGTTGACGCACGCAATGACGCAGGTGTACGCGGTACTCTGCGACTGCAGGGCGACGGCAACACAAGCGATGGCAACGTTGCAATCGACCGCGCACTCATTCAGTACAACGGTTTCCGAATTGGTTACTCAGACAGCTTCCAGACTACTCACCACGGTTACGGTAACCCGGTTGAGCGTCAGGACGGTGACTACGGTTTCGACCAGGCTCACTTCATTGACTACACTGGCAGCATCTCTGGCTTCAGCTACGGCATCGGTGTTCAGGACACTGATCAGCGTAACGAAGGCAACACTGACCTCGATTTCTACATCGGTACCGGTTTTGAACTCGCTGGCGCTAACGTAAAGGTTTCATACCTGCAGGACACTAATGCAGGCGAAGGCCAGTACAAGATCTCTGCCGGCTATGCTCTCGGTGGATTCTCTCTGAACGCTGGTTTCCGTGGTCAGACAGGTGCAAACGTTTACGGTGCAACACCAACTGACCCGGCTGACGAAGAAGATGGTATCGCTTCATACTGGGCAGGTGCCAAGTTTGGTCTGAACGACGCAATGTCAGTTGGTCTTGGTTTCTCAGCTAACGACAACGAAGACAGCGAAGCGTTCACTGCTACTCTGTTCTGGAGCATCGCACCGGACCTGAGCTTCCGTCCTGAGATCCACGTAGCTGACCCAGGTACAAACGTTGGTTTTCGTCTGTACCGCACATTCTAAAATAGTTAGTTAGTCAGCTTAGAGTGTATTGCCCGGCAACTTTGTTGCCGGGCTTTTCTGCGAGCGCTGGAAACGTTTGTCAGCCTTCGGAATGTGCCTGTCTGCTTGCCGCAGCAAGTATTCGTGATGGCCATTCAGGCGGCTGACGCGTGCCATTTTCCATCCCTGAAAGCGAGCAGTGCCTTGCGGGCGCGCCCTTCGCCATCCTTTGAGATGAAGCCGGTTTTTAAGAACTGGTGGAAACCCTCCAGATTTGCTGCGCTTGACTGGTTTGAGCGATAAAAACCCATCGACCAGTTTTTAAAGTCACGGTCGGGTACATCGCCCCGGTAGAGTACTTTGGTTTCTACATGCCGTGCGTCCTTGCCAATTTGCGCGTAGAGCGATTCGACCACCTTCTGCTCACCTTCCAGTGCCTGAATGAAGGAACCTTCGTGAAACAGCAACATGCCGGTGACGTTAAGTGATTGGTTGTTTTCGCGTGCTATCGCCAGTAACGCTTCGAGTTCTTCTTCAGTAAAATCGTGATTGGCGGCGCTGATGTAGATAAGTTGGTAGACGGGTTCCATTTCAGAATCGTTCCCGTCACGTGCAGCATCCATGTGTGAAAATCTCCTTTAGCACTCGTAGGCAATAGCGACCGAAACAGAATTTGCTGAAGTCTGCGCGGCAGACGTCCGCGCGGCGAGAGTGACTGACTTACCTTAGCTCCGACACAACGATTCAGTGGCTGACGCGGTATCAGCGGAAGCGCTGATCATCACAGTCGGATCAGTAACACGCTTAATTAGCGTGCTGAGTCGGGTTGCGTCGATATCGATCGGCAGTTGAACCGAGATGGCGGGCTCGAAAGCGCCGCCCACGCCCGACGTAGTTTCATTCGACGTGTCTGCAAAGCCGCCAACGTCGAATTCGAAAACGTAGTCGTCAGACATGCCCATGCGCAAATCGGTAATCACCAGTCGATCATCGCGTCGTGCAACAGCAATAGCACCGTTGGTAAACCAGTCCATGCGATCAATAGCCCAGCGGTCTACGGTAACTATTTGCTGCTCGCAGGCCCGTCTGCTGTGGTTAAAGCGGGTTAATTGCAACGGTTCATCGGTGTTATCCAACATGGAGCTAAATGCTTCAAAGTAGTGATCATCATTAACCAGAACGATTCGCCATAACAGGGCGGAGGGAAACGGCGCAATAACCGTTGTATTTGCATTAACGCCTTGTGCAGCCACCTGCTGCTTCAACCGCTGTGTGGTTAAGGCCTGAGAGGCCAGCGTCCAGCCCAGATATACTGTACTCATAACCAGCGCTGTCATCACCGCGCGCGTGGTATCCGGGTTGCGTCGCCAGGTGATGGCTATGCTGACCAGCAATGGTATGGTGTACAACGGGTCAATGATGAATATAGAGCCAATGGCCACCGGAGGCGCAGGTAACGGCCAGAAGATCTGTGTGCCATAGATGGTGAAGCTGTCGAGCAGAATATGCGTAATAAGCACCAGCCACACCGCCAGCCACCAGCGCCGGAATGACACAGAGGCCATCGCCCTTGTAACTCGCTGTAGCAGCCATGCCAGCGGCAGACTCACGAGTGACAGTACAAACAGGGAGTGGCTCCAGCTGCGATGGTACGTGAAGCTTGCAACCGCATCCTCGTACGGAACCAGCACGTCGAGATCAGGTAGTGTGCCGACTGCGGCGCCGATAAGCAGTGCGCGCCTGCCGATAGTCGGGCCGACAGCGGCGTAGCAAACACAGGCGCCAAGGGCCATTTGAGAAACAGAGTCCATAGAAGATACTACGTCTGGTTGGGGTAAAAGGGGCAGGCAGGGGATGCGTTGGAACTGCATCGTGGCTTGCGTGGTTTACGCTGTTGGCATATGAGGTTTATGCTAGTGAGCTCGCTCGACAAATAAGGTGACAATTTACTTTGAGAGCGCCGCCACTATTTCACCACAGGAGCGCCTGCGTATGGGGCATATTGGTAAGGATGTAACGGCTGATGCATCGGCATGGATTCACGAGTCCGCGCAATTGCATGGCTGTGTGTCGCTTGGCGCCCAGGTATCGGTCTGGCCCAATGTAGTGATGCGCTCAGAGATTCATCATATTCAAATCGGTGACCGAACCAACATACAGGATTTTGTTATGGTCCACGTCGGCTACCGTACGCCGACTATCGTCGGTGAGGATTGTTCAATCACCCATCATGCCACTCTGCATGGTTGCGAGCTGGGTGATCGGTGCCTGGTCGGAATTAATGCGACCGTCATGGACGGGGCGAGGATCGGCGCGAATTCAATCGTTGCAGGACACTCGATCGTGACGGAAAATGCGCAGTTTCCCGAAAACTCGATCGTTGCCGGTGTGCCGGCCAAACTGATAAAAACACTGGATAACTCTGCCGCCAATGTGGCGAATGCGCGCTTTTATGTGCTCAATGCCGAGCACTATGCAAAGGGCATAGAGCGGCTGCCGCAGGATGCTGTTGAGCAGATTCTGGCAGATCTCTGATCTATATGGATACAGCGACATGACAAACAACCCAACATTTGACTCACACGAAAAAGAACGACAGCTCAAGGCGGAAAGCGAGAGCTGGGATACCACAGTGGTACACGACGCAATGGAAGGTGACATACCGATCATTGATCTGAGCGAGTATTTCGCCACTGGTGGCAGAGCTGCTCTTGATGCAGTGGCAGCCCAGCTGAGAACCGCTTGTGAGGAAACTGGCTTTTTCACCATTGTGGGTCACGGTATAACAACGCAGCAACTTAGTGCGGCTTTTGATCAGATGCGCCGCTTCCATGCACTGAGTCTTGAAGACAAGCAATCTATATTAATGGATCGCAGTGAATGGCCGATTGGCGGCATCGGATATTTGCCATTGAAAAATCGCAAACTGCCTGCGCGCGATACCGGCAATGTCAATGAGGCCTTTATCATTAAAGCCGATAACGTCATTGGCATGGATGACAATCAATGGCCGTCAGCGGAGTTGTTGCCCGAATTTCGATCAACCGTAGAGGCTTATGCAGAATCCATAAAGCAACTGGCCTTACGCATGTTGCCAATTTATGCGGTAGCGCTTGATATGCCGGAAGACTTCTTTACGGAGGGGTTTGATCACCCGTTGTTCAGGCTGCGCATGACGCACTATCCGCCTGTCGAGGGAGATGGGGCGGAGTTTGGCATAGCGCCTCACGTCGATACCTCGTTCTGCACCATACTGGCGCAGGATCAGCCCGGTTTATCTATTTACAGCGAACGTCGGCAGTGCTGGGTCAGTGCGCCGTTAATTGAGAATGCGTTTATTGTTAACAGCGGTGAGTTATTAAAGCAGTGGACGAATGATCGGTTTATCAGTGTTAAGCACTTTGCCAACAACAATACCGGTGCAACCTCGCGCTACTCCATACCATTTTTCTTCAACGCCAATCCGACTTATAAAATGACTTGTGTGCCGAGCTGCTGTGGTCCGGATAACCCTGCTAAGTACCCGCCAATTTCGTATGCTGAAAGCCAGGGCGTTGTGCAGGGGGAAT
>CAYMFQ010000097.1:0-14212 GCA_964389335.1 uncultured Granulosicoccaceae bacterium | reverse complement strand
CATCAGTTTTTTTACCGCTATTGTAGGGTGTGGTGAGTGGTGCGAACCGCACCTTCGCTGTAACAATGACCTCTACTTAGGTTCAAGTAGCCGCCAACGGCGTTTGCCGGATAACTCAAGACACGGCGTTTGGTGCGCTTCGTTGCACTCAGAGCACCCTACGACGCATCAGTTTTTATTAACGCTATTGTAGGGTGTGGTGAGTGGTGCGAACGGCACCGTCGTATTGTGCTTAAGCACCAGTGTCCGCAACCAACCCTGCTGCTTCAATGCCTGCGACTGCACAGGTTTCATCGTTTTCCGACAAGTCACCGGTAACGCCAACGGCACCCATAATATTGCCATCTTTATCTTTTATCAGGACACCACCGGGTACGGGTACCAGCGCACCGTCGCACAGGGCATTCACTGACTGAACGAAAAACGGTTCCTGCTTGGCGCGCTCGAACAGTACCCGTGAACCAACACCCATAGAGATTGCACCATACGCTTTGCCATGTGCAATTTTAGGCCTAAGCAGGCTGGTGCCATCCTGACTTTCACTGGCCTTTATGGTGCCAGCTGAACCGAGAACCACTACTGCCATCGGCTTGAAGTTGTGTTGTGCCTGAGCGGCCAGTGTATGTTCGATGATGGTCTTGGCTTGTGCCAGTGTGAGATCCATGGATGTCTCCGAGTTTCGTTCTGAAGGTTGTCGTTAAGTGGTTTGTTGGTGGTGCTTAAGTAATCAGCTGGCTTTCTTCCACATTGCAGGGCCGGATGCCGGTATCTCAGACAACACCAGGTCGCTTACCATTTCCGCAGTTACCGGTGACAGGGTCCAGCCCAAATGGCCATGGCCTGTGTTATAAAAAATACCGCTGCGGCTGCCTTTGCGTATGCAGGGCATCATGTTTGGCATCATTGGACGCAGCCCGGCCCACGACACTACATGCTCTGTATCGATTGCCGGAAAGTACTGTCGACACCAGTTGATCAGTGGCTGAATTCGATCGTCACGAATGTCGCGATTAACGCCATTAAACTCTGCAGTACCCGCGATGCGAAAACGATCGATGCCAAGTCGGCTGGTAACAATCTTTGCTTCGTCGTCAAGCAGACTCACCCATGGCGCTGACTGCTGACTGGCTTCATTGTCGAGTGGAACAGTAATCGAATAGCCCTTCACCGGATAAATATTGACGCGGTCCTCCAGCGAGCTTGCGATGTTGCGGCTACCTATACCGGCACACACAACAACGCCGTCAAAGTTTTCTGTATCGGTGTTGGCAGCGGCGCCAGGCTCGACGGTGGTGGCGCTGACATCAAACTGTTGACCGGACGGGGTTATCGACTGCACATCGGTGTCGCAGCGAAATACCGCACCAAGCCTGATGCAGGCATCTGCCAGTCCGCGTGTGTACTTGTGAATATCGCCGGTGGAATCCGTGGCGGTGTAATAGCCGCCATAGAGTTCGCCCTGCAGCGCTGGTTCAATACTGCGCATTTGTTCTGCACTAACGGCCTCGCGATGCAGGCCGCCTGCCGTCAGTAGTTCGTTTACCTGCGTGGCGTGCTGATACTCTTTTTCGCTCGCGTAGATATGCAGAATGCCACGCTGCTCAAAATCAAAGTTAATTTTTTCACGAGTCGCCCAGGATTGCAGGTGTTCGCGTGCTGCGATGGCAAGCCGCGTGGTTTCAATGGTGTTTGCTTCGTAGTGCGGAATGCTGCCAATAAACTCAGCCATCCACGACAGCTTGTGCCAGTCGGGCTTAGGATTGACCAGCAAAGGGGCGTCCTTGCGCAGCATCCAGCGCAGGCCCTTAAGTACGGTAGAGGTTTGTGTCCAGACCTCGGCATTGCTCGCTGATAACTGACCGCCGTTGGCATAGGAGGTTGCCATCGCAGGGTAGCGATGCCGGTCGTATACCGTGACGTGATAGCCGCGATTAAGCAGTGCGTAACAGGTGGTGACACCGGTGATGCCGGCGCCAATAACGGCGATATTTTTCATACAAAGTTCCAGATGGTTTAAAAAGCCAGTAGAAGCCCTGTGTCAGGTGCCTCTGTCCCATCCCATCTGTCTTTGTACCTGAGAGTCTCAGCGTCTCTGGCAACAGGTGCCGGATTGCCTTACCCCTTCGGTGGATACTGCGAATGCGAGTATCGCTCTCCAGAGCCCCCGCCGCGAGTGGTCCTATTTGCCTGAGAGTTTCCTGGGTGTTGCTCCTTCGGCGTCAGCGCTTGTGGCTGATCTCTCCCACTTGCAGCGCGATCAGCTTGGCTGATCACGGGTGGCGGAAGCATGGACTATATCATCCGCCATGGCAAGGGCTTATCTGTATTGCGCCCCTGCGGCGGACATAGCGGCAGAGCGCAGAAAAACCTGAAGACTGTTTGATAGCCAGGGTGGCACACCTCTGGCACACAAACAAAGTTTGAAACACGCGCCACAGTCGGGGTGCCGGTTTCAGTCCATTGAATCGCTAACACGGAGGTTAGTTTGAAGCCGATCAATGTGGCTCACGTCCGCAAATGGATGGGGCTCAACCGAAAAAACATTCGCGCACCACAGGCGATAAGTACCATCTGTCCCCATTGTGGCGAGCGTGTGGTGTTCACAACGCGAGCGCATTTTCACGATGAAAAGCGCGAATCTATCGCCTGTACCGGTGCATGTCCGTCCTGCTCAGAGTATGTGCACTTCTGGGCCATGAATCCGAAAAGCTCAGAAAGTACCGCTGAGGAAGATCCGGAAACCATCTACATGAGCCCGTCCGGTGATCTGGAAAAGGAGCCGCTGGAGTTCAGGGTGGATATACCCGAGGCGCTTGAGCGTGCGTATTTGTCCGCCGTTGAGGCACACAGCACCGCCAATTATTCAGCCACTGCGCTTTGCTGTAAGCAGGCGATGGAAAAAATCTTTTTTCAGCTTCTGCCGGATAAATCCGCAGCGAGCCTCAGTGAGGCTGTTGCCATGGTGCATGCAGATCACGACTTGTCGCGGCCGCTGGAAAAGCTATCTGCTGCCACAGATTCAGGCGGTACGCTGGATCGTTACTTCGAAATGGAAAAGGAATTTGATGCGGAAACATCCAAGGCAATGGTCGAACTGCTCGAGCATCTGATCAGCTATTTGTACGTCATTCCGAGTGAAATCGAAGAGATCGAATGGCAGTTTTCAGGCGGCGGTGCCGGCGCTGCGGACAGTGAGCCGACAAAAGATGCTGCGTAGCTACACAGCTGCATAACCGGTCACCGCCCACGTCACGTTACTGAGCCACGCTGGTTAGTGATGGGGCGGTGGCTTTTATCATACCCCGCGCCATGGCCATTTTTTCGCTCTTGTCGTTACCTCTCGCCACTGGTCCGTCGACAAACAGGTTTGCCAGTCCGTGCACGCTGGACCACGCGAGAAGTTCCTGGGCGCTGAAACTATCCGGGTCCGCATCGTCGATTGTGTCTGCGAAGCCTGACTTGAGGTGGCGGCTGAGTTTGTTGGCCGCAGCCAGGTAGTGCTCATCTTCGCAGTAGATTGTCTCTTCCCGCCACATTGCCCGAAAAAACGCCGGTTTATCCAGTGCGAACTCGATATAGGCCAGTGCCACGGCCATAAAAGCGTCGTCTCCACTGTCGTTGGCGGTGCGTTTGGCTTGATCCATTTCGTCTGCAAGCTGCAGCAGCGCTCGTGTGGCAAACGCGGTCAGCAGCGAGCGTTTGTCAGCGTAGTGGCGAAACGCGGACGACGGTGATACGCCCACCAGCTTGGCACAGGCACGCAGTGTCACTGCCTCAAGGCCGAATCGGGTGGCGATTTCATCGACTGCAATCAGCAGCGATTCGGCCAGATTGCCGTGGTGATAGTCGCTTTTCTTTTTTCTCATATTCCTGTCCCGGCAGCCTGGTGGCCTCGCATCACCGTACGCGATGCTGGTGTCTGAGGCCCTGGGTAAGCCTGTATGTTAACAATGTTCACTTTTTTTCGCCAATCCTCTTGTAAGTTCATCCGAAGTCTGTATATTATATGTGAACAGTGATCACATAGATCAAGAAATACATCGATGAGATTGCTGTCTGGAGGACAATATTTTGTCCAGTTTCATACACTTAAACGGAGAGATTGATGGAATCCGCAGATGCAAAAGTGGTAGGTAACACAACAAAAAGATCGCGACGCTGTGCGGGAAAGTACGGTTCCGACTGGGGTCGCAAAGGCAGTTGGACCGGTTTTAACATCGCCGCCATGGTGCTCGGCTTTGTCTTCTTTTGGCCGGTCGGCCTGGTGATTCTGTACTGGATCATCCGCGGCCGCGACGTGCGGGATCTGCCGGCAGCCGCTCGCGAAAAGTGGGGCGAAATGTTCGGTCGTGGCAGCAGTCGCCACAGCGACAATATCGTGTTTGAGGAGTATCAGCAGACCCAGTACGACCGCATTCGCGAAATCAAGGAAGAGATCAGAGACCGCGGCCGTCGCTTCGCCGAGTTCCGTGAAGATGCGAAACGTCGTGCGGACCAGGATGAGTTCAACCGCTTTATGTCCAGTGGCCCGGCAGCCAGTGGCCAGTAACAGGTGGCGCCCACATGATGGTTGAAAAACGCGGGTGGTCTGGTGGACAGGCCACCCGCCTGCTGGATTGTTGAGCGGGCGGTTAGTCTGGTGCCGGGTTGTGGTTCTCCGGTGCAAACTGGCCTGTCTCAACAAAGTACCGGTACGCCTGATAGAAACCGTGGTCGCCAAACAGTGAGCGTATTTTTTCGTAGCGGTTTATATAAGCGGATGCGTGAAACTCCGCTGACCCTTGTCTGCCCTCTGGAAAGCCCGTGTCCAGAAAGTGTTGTAACAACGCCTCGTGGGTATTGATGCCACTTGAGGACAGATCATTGTGGTTCTGCGCATAGTAGGCCGCGTCAAAAAGAATGCCCGGCCGCCGTCCTTCAGATACGCCGGTGTTGAGCCAGTGTGCGGTCAGGCCCTCTGTATCCGTTGCTTCATAAACAGCCTGTAGATCGGCGTAGGTGTTCCAGTAGTAATTTGTGTCAAGAATACTTTTACGCGTTAAAAAGTAGTCATCAAAGTCGAAGTTATCACCACTTCGGTAGTGTGCAATCAGTCGACGCATCAGAAAGTAATAGTAATCACCAGAGCTGCCACCTGGCTCGATGTCACGGTTAAGTTCGTGATTGTAGGCATCGACAAATACGTTGCGTCCGTCAACGATAAAACGACTGGCTATCCACTCGTTCCAGCCAGTGATCAGTACTAACGGTTCTATGTTGCGGTTTTCAAAAGCGACTCTGAACTGTTGCGCCAGTGTGCGACCGTAGAACTTTGGCATACCGCCAAGAAATTGCGCCGGGTTACCGCTGTCGCGTTGCAAGGGGTCGGAAATATATGTGTACTGATAGGCCGCAGTTACGGATATCTGTTCACCGGCATTCACTGGCTGGTTACATCCGCGGTCTGTCCAGCCGTGTGAGTTATAGAATTCTTCCGCGTCACTACAGGTGGAGAGAAACTGCCAGTCAGTAGTGCCTCTGCGCAAACCCCATGTGCGTCTGACGGTCCAGTCCGCTGCCAGTTGTGGCCTGATCGTATCGGTTATTGCGCGTGGGTAGATGTCGTCATTGGCGGCTTCAAGTAACAGGGGCTTGCCCTGGTATTCATACATGAGTTCCGCATAGTCAGTGCGTAACAAGCTGGTTACATGGTCAAGCATGCTTTGATTGTGTGCGGTGGTCAGCTCGGCACAGTCGGAGCCACGCGGTGCGTTACTGCAAAAGTGATTTAGCTCGGCCCGCGTGTCTGAATTTTCGCCGATCAGCGGTACCCAGGGCACTATGCGTGGGGCATTGTCGACGCGCATTGCAGCGTCGAGCAACGGCCGCAACGACTTCAGAATAAAATCTTCAGCGGCAAGCGAGCCGATGTTCGGATGATTGGTTATATCAATGACCAGGAAGTCAATGCCGGCGTCGCGCAATAAAGTCAGGTGGTTTTCGATAACACCCGGTTCATCGCCAAGGCAATAGTAACCGTTTTGCGGTTTATCCCACCAATGGAAGCGGTTTTCTTCGCCCCAGTCGTTCTGTCGACCGGTAAGGACATGGGTGGTATTAAATTCCTCGCCTGCAGGCAAACCCTGTTGACGATACAGACGCTCGTATACATCCGTTTTGGTGATGCAGTGCCACACATAATAAACAATCCCGACCGGCAGGTTCGCAGTATCGCCGGATGGCTGGGTGGCTACTTTGCAGCTGCGACCGTTTTCCCAGCCCCAGCCGTCTCCGTCATAATCGGTGGTGGCACTGGAGCACGTCAGGCTTCCCGATTGCGTTGCCGTTTTCGCCGCATTGTCGTTCGCGGCGTCGTTCGCGGCGTCGGTCACAGCGTCGCATGCCACAAGGACACTCGCGGCTATTATCAGCCACAACCCTGCAGCAATGCGAGACAGCGTGGAGCGCAGCAGTGCGGTGTGCCTGCCGTTGGCGTGGATGAAATACATGGGGATCAACTGGCCTGATGTGGCTGCCTGTGCAGGAACGCGCACAGTTTATTAACTCATTAGTACTATTGCGTCAGATTGCTGGTTATCTTTGGTCGTTGGGCGCACTGCGCGCCCGAGTGGACTCGAGGCTTCAGAGGGGTACAGTGACGTTCGTGAAAAAGGTTTGCACTGATTTACAAAAGACAGCGTTAACCATCAATCAGCCGAGGATATTGTCAGCCGCATATGGGGCAGGGTGCGCCCCGGGATCGAGCCTGATGCGACGCGCCCGATGACCTCAAAGCCAAGTTTGGAATAGAACCCCTCAGCGAACGGGTCTGCGTCCAGTACCAGTTGATGCAGGCCGTGGCTTTCTGCGCGCTTCAGAATTGTTTCCCACAACAAACGCCCTACGCCGCAACCCTGCCAGCCGGGGTCAATGAAAAAAAGACCGACTTCACCAACAGGCGTTTCACTTTCACTGAGCGTTTTACTCGGTAAAGTTAAGCTTGCGCAGCCACATAAAGTTGGCGTGTTATGCTGCGCTTCCAAGTGTTGCGCGACCCAGCACTCGCTTTGTTCAAGCGTTTCACGAGTAACGGTCAACTCATCGCGACACGCCTCCATAAAAGCATCATCGTAGCCATTGGACTTTTTAGAGCGAAAACAAAGCGACGTTAGTGCGTTGCAGTCGGTATGCAGTGCTCGTCTGATGGTAATGCTGTCAGCGTCTGATGTTTTCTCATCAGCAATCATTAATGATGCGCTTTCGCAACGCTGACAAACGTCTCGTTATAACAGGCACCGTCTTCAATATCCGTTCGTATTGTTGCATCAATTAACGCATTAACGGTCTGGCCTGTGGTGCTGGTGGCAAGCCAGGTGCCTTTGGGGCTGTAGAGTACACCGGGCTGTACGGCGTCGGTAACGGTTAGCGTCAGTGGTACACTGCCAAATGCGTTGGATACAGTGACAGTGTCGCCGTGCGTCAGGTTGTTGTGTTTTGCGTCAGCCGGGTTCATCTCCAGTTGTTCGGTCTGCAGTGAGTCTTCGCAACCGCCAAAGGTGGCGTTGGTGCGTTTATCTGAAGACGGTGTGATCAATGTAAATGGCAGGTTCTGTGGCACGGCTTCATAGCGGGGTACGCCGAAGCCAAAGCGTTGCTGCAAGTCGTCGGAGTAGAGTTCTATCTTACCCGACGTGGTTGCAGGCAATACGGTATCGCACAGAATGGCGTGGTCATGATCAATCGGCGCAAGCTCAATGGCCTGGTCCAGTGCTATGTCGCTCGGAGCCACACCGTTTAACCGAGTATCGCTGCCATCGATGGCATCGTCGATCAATTCGCGGTCAGTGGCTTTGAACAGATCATCGTTAAAGCCAAAGCGTTGTGCCAGCCGCCTGAATATTTCGGTATTCGGCAGGCTGTCACCAACGCAGGGTATCGCAGGCGCTGCACGTTGCAGATAGTTTTGTCCGTAGGAGCCATAGATGTCGTCGTATTCGAAATGGCTGGCCGCCGGCAGTATAACGTCGGCATAGGCCATGCTGTCGGTCATGACGATGTCTGCGCCAACGACAAACAAGTCGTCACGACTGAGCGCGCGAATCATTTGCTGTTGATCCGGGTGCGTACAAACCGGGTTGTGGTTGTAAATCATCACGGCTGCAATCGGTATCTTCATATTGCTGTCGAGCAGCTTTGCACCGACATCCACTATGTTGAATGTGCGAGTATGTGCGGGAATCAGGTCGGGGCGCTGCAGTCGATCAGTGGTTTTAGGGGTGACCAAACCGGGCTTGGCAATAACGCCTGTGCCAGCGCGTCCGTGGTTGCCGGTGAGGCACTGCAATGCCATTGCCGCACGTAAACCGGATCCGCCACTTTTGCCTCGTTCAATACCGTTGCCTA
The DNA here is from genome assembly GCA_964389335.1 of uncultured Granulosicoccaceae bacterium. GTDB lineage: Bacteria > Pseudomonadota > Gammaproteobacteria > Granulosicoccales > Granulosicoccaceae. The sequence continues at coordinate 5,830 of CAYMFQ010000097.1, read as the reverse complement.
AAGATACCGCTACCTTATCGGCGGCCAGATAGCGGTCAATGAATGCATGAAAGTCTGCCGCGGGCAGTTTACAAATGGATTCAACATCGGCAACTGAATACTGCCGCGCCTGTTCCATATAGGGTTCAAAGCCACTGACCCAGTTGTTAATAAAATCTAAATCGAGCGCGCCGCGTCGTTCAATTTCAGCGGCGGCTGCCATGGCCAGTACCACATCGGTACCCGGGTGAATGGGCAGGTGCAGATCGCTTTGCTCCGCAGCTTTAGTGCGCTTCGGGTCAATGACGATAACCTGTCCTCCAGCCTTGCGTACCTGTTGCAGAACAGTCGTCAGGTGCAGGTTTGAGACCGTAACGTTGTTACCCCACACCACTATAAGATTTGCATGGCGAGCCTGTTCCGGAGGCATGCCCGGTGCCGGACCATACAGGCTTGTGTAGGCGGTGCCCCGAACGGCACCGCATAGCGGGCCGCGGTTGAGCAGTGTGGCACCAAGCTTGTGAAAAAAGCGCCGGTCCATAGAGCCTGCTGCCAGTTCCCCATGCGGGCCGGCATAGTTAAATGGCAATATGCTTTGCGGGCCGTACTGATCGATAGCATCGCTGAAGCCTGCATGCACCAGATCCAGTGCGTCATCCCAGCTGACGGGTTCAAACTGATGGCTGCCACGCGGGCCGGTGCGGCGCAGTGGTGTGGTCAGGCGTTGCCTGCCATGGACGAAATCCGGATAGTAACGTGCAACCTTGTTGCATATTTTGCCGGCGGTGTAGGGGTTGGCAGTTGAGCCTTTGACACCGATAACCTGATTATTGCGCACCTGCACGGTTAAACTGCAGCAATCGGGGCAATCCAGTGGACATACGCTCGGTTTACTGCTCAGTTCGCTTTCGGAGAGCGTTGATTCGGGGGTCATTGCATTGCTTCCATCAGTTGGTGTTACGCAATTATTCCAATCAGCTCTCGCGAAGCCGGGCCAGAGAGATCTTTTGCTGGCCGTTGTGAAAGTTGCCAGGGTCGAGCCACTTTTCAAAGGCGGTTTTTAGCGCCGGCCACTCTTTGTCTATGACCGAGAACCATGCGGTGTCACGATTGCGTCCTTTGTACATGGTCGCCTGTCGAAATGTGCCTTCGTATTTAAAGCCCAGTCGCAGTGCTGCGTTGCGCGATGGCTGGTTCAATGAGTCGCACTTCCACTCGTAACGACGATAGCCGAGTTCATCGAACACACGTCGCATCATTAGGTACATCGCCTCCGTTGCGATGGGGGTTCGCTGCATCAACGGTGAATAGTGAATGTGTCCGGTTTCTATAACGCCAATTGGTGGCTCAATGCGAAGGTAGCTGGCAATGCCGACTGCTTGCTTTGTTTCGCTATTGATAATGGCATGGAACAACGGGTCGATGCCGGTACAGGATTCCTGCATCCATTGAGCAAAGGGTGCTTCACTATGGAATGGACCGTATGGCAGGTAGGTCCAGTTTTTTTCACTGGTATCTGTGGCAAAGGCGCGGTACAAATCAGCGCTGTGATGTTCCGGGCTGACTGGTTCCACTGTGCAGTAAGTGCCGGCCATCGCGGTGCGCGGTGGTGGCTCGCAGGGTTGCCAGTCTGTGATTGGTTCACCGGTTAACCATTCATTTTTCATCACTGTTTTTCCCGTGTGGGTCGATGGTGAAACTACGAGGTCCTTTGTGGCAGTGACATCACATCCTTCCCGCCAAGGTATAGCACGAGAAGCGCCTGCAATAATAGCGCTATTTGGTCAGCACACCAGCATTGAGCAAAGTTTCGGTATCCGGCTTGTACAATGTGTTCGGATCTGCGTTAAAAACCCGGCTTGCGAAGGCCGGTGACATACCCTGTTTTATAAAAAATTGTCGGTCACGGTTGAGTTCCTGTTCAATGTCGAGCATTGGCAGTTGAAAACTCTGCTGCATTGCATACCGGTGAAAGCCAAGTTCGGCACCTGCTTCCAGCGTCCGTGATTTACCTGCCATAAAGACCAGTGAGCAGGCGGAAAAGCACTGTTGGGTAACAACCGTGTTCAACTGATACTTTTCGATCAAACGTGCCAGTGCGCGGCCGGTAAATACCATGCCACCGGTGCTGTTAAGTGCCACCGTGGTGATTGAGTTGTGCTCAGTGAGTGCGGTTTCAAATGCACTGAAAAGAGGCCAGTCGAGTGGCTCTTCGATGTGTATCGTGGTGTTCTGGTCGGTGAGTCTTAACGCTTTCGAAATGGGTGCCGGTGGAGGTTGCACGGTCACCTGCTTTGCCACGCCATCGGTTAGCTGCAGCAACGCCAGTATCAGAGTAATAAGCAGGGCAGCATAGCCAGTCCAGGTAACCGCCATGGCGCCGCCGTCACGCACATGATTGTCACAGGCGCGCCAGCCACCAGTAAGCTGCCACACCAGTACCGCACCACTGAGAACAAGCCACACCATCAGCGCAGAGTTGCCGAACCAGGGTTTTACCAGCGGTTGCACCAACCCGATAGCGATACGCAGACTCACCAGCAGCAACAGGGCGGTTGGCAACAGCGCGTAGTGTCCACTCCAGTGTTTGCTGATCATATTCACCGATGCGGCAGCCATGGTGTTTATTCGGGGGCGTCGCTCGGAAATCATTGGATCGGTATTCGGCCGGCCTGTCAAGCTCGTCAAATTTGCTACCCTGACAAGAGACTTTCGCTTATCCTTTCGGTTTTCATCGGTTAAGAATTCCCATGCACTGGATCAGAAACAGCTTCGCTCTCGATCTTCGATCGATTGCTGTGTTTCGGGTGTTGCTAGGCACGCTCATCCTGTTCGATCTCGTACTGCGCAGCCGCAATTTATCTGTCTTCTATACCGATTCAGGCGTGCTGGCGCGGCACTTCTGGGTAAATGTTAATCACCGCTGGAACTGGTCGCTGCATGCGGCGAGTGGTGAACTGTGGTGGCAGATTATCCTGTTCGCCATTGCTACGGTCTGCGCTGTACTGTTGGCTGTGGGTTATCGGTCCAGACTGATGGCGGCGGTATCGTTTGTGCTGCTGGCGTCGCTGCAAAACCGCAACGGTCTGTTGATGCAAGGTGGCGATCTACTGCTCGTCGTCATGTGTTTCTGGAGTCTGTTTCTGCCGCTCGGTGCCAGATTCTCCATTGATTCCGCGCTGCGCCCCGAACATCAGCACAACCCGAACAGCAGTGCTGCAACAGACGCAGACAACCAGCGCTACTTTTCGGTTGCCACAGTCGCCATCACGCTGCAGGTTCTCTATCTGTACTTTTTTACCGCGCTGCTGAAAACCGGCGATGCCTGGACCAGCCGTTTCGACGCCGCCTACTATGCGGTCAGCCTGCAGCACTTCGCCACGCCCATTGGAGAGTGGTTCCGCAACTTTCCCGCGTTGCTTAATGTCTCGACAATCTATGTACTCGGTGTCGAGTTTATTGCACCGCTACTGGTGCTGTGCCCGATTCTTTGGCCGCATGTCAGGCTGATAGGATTGCTGTTGCTGGCATCCCTGCACGCCGCATTCCTGTTGATGCTGCACATCGGGTTATTTCCGCTTATAGACTTTATGGCGCTATCGTTACTGTTACCCGGTGTGGTGTGGGTGTGGCTGCGTCGCAAAAAGTCTGAGGAAACCGGAAAGGTCGTGCTGCATTACGACGAAGACTGTGGCTTTTGTCTGAAGATGTGCCTGATTCTGCGTACGTTTTTACTGTCGCCACAGGCAAGCATACAGCCGGCGCAAAAAACCGCGCCGATTTACGACATTATGCAGCGTGAGAACAGCTGGGTTGTGACCGACGCGCAGGGCAATACCTATGTGCACTGGCACGCCATGGCATTTTTATTCCGACAGCGCTGGCCATTTAAACCATTGGGCTGGCTGATGTCGCTGCCACCTCTGCTGCAGCTTGGCAATCTGGTGTATCGATGGGTTGCTGACAACCGTGATCTGATGGGCCGCATCACTGCGAAGTGGTTGCCTTATCGTCCGCTTAAGTTGCGCCCGACGGTGATCGGTTCGTTACTTGCGCTGCTGTTCTTTTATGTGGCTACCGCCTTTAATGTGTATGAGATGCCAGGGTTGCGTGGCAAGATGCCGCAGCATGTTGAGTACCTGGCGCGTATGGTGCGGATTGATCAGCGCTGGGATATGTTTGCACCGTTTCCCGCCACAGAGTCTATTTATCCAGTGGTATCGGGCGTACTACGCAACAAGACGTCGGTTAACTTGTATCCGTTAACCTCCAGCGACCCGAGCTGGGAGCCACCGTCCAGACAATATTCGCTGTACACGTCCTATCGCTGGCGCAAGTACCTGGGCCGCGTGCGCTCGCACGGCAATAACACCGTGCGTCAGGGGCTGGGCGATTACTATTGCAGACGCTGGAACACAAACGACCGGCCACGGCAGGAGCAACTCGGCACACTTGAGATACGATTTGCGACCACAGTGACCGCGCCACCCGGCAGTGAACCCAATCGGGAAACGCGCAAACTGGTGTGGCGGCACTGGTGTTATCCGGAATTTGCGGATAAGAGCTGACCGCAGTTTATTGCCGCTGCATCGCAGTGGTTAATGGTCTTGCGCTGGTACCAGATCGATCACGGTGATTTCGCTGCGGGTACCAAGGCGCAGTGTCGGGCCCCAGGTACCGGTGCCAGCCGACACATAGAGATGTTGATCACCGTTGGAGAATAACCCAAGCATACGCGGGAACTGCTTTTTCACCAGTATGCCGAATGGCCAGATCTGCCCGCCGTGGGTATGCCCGCTCAACATGAGATCGATACCGCCGCTCACTGCATCGTCCCAGCCACTGGGCCGATGGTACAGCAGAATATTATAGGTATCGTCGGGGCGATCTATCTTTGGGAGTTCGTGACCTACCTGGCCGGCATGGTCGGCGTCATCGATGCCCATGATACACAGGTTTTTATAGAGCTCAGTTTGATTGCGCAGTATCTTTACGCCCTGTTGCTCGACAGCCGCAATGGCGGCCTGTAAATCAACATAGCGCTCATGGTTACCCAGGCACATCCACGTCGGGCTTTGCAAGCTGGATAGTGGCTGCAGATCATCTGCTGTAACACTGCTGGCGTCGAGCAGGTCGCCGGTTATGACAACCAGGTCGGGTTGGTGGCTGTTGCACAGATCAACCACACGTTGCATAAACGCCTTGCTGCGACTGCCAATATGTACATCGCTTATTTGGACCAGTCGTAATGGACTGCTTCCATTACCGTTATTGAGGCGTAGTTGAACCGTTTTGATGGATAGTGCGCTGTATGCTGCATACGCACACAACAGCAGCCACAGCACCAGTGCGATCAATCCGGTAGTGCTGCGATCGATAATCCATAACAACGGCAGACACACCACCACCACCGACATGAGAATAGTGGTTGTGCCAAGCAACTGCATCGCCGGCCACTTAAGTTTGGTATTGGCTGACTGCACTGATACCCACATCCACAGTGTGAGTAGTGGCGTGATTAGCAGGCTGATACCCAGTGCCGGGCGGGTAGCCTGATCGGTCAGCCACGATAACAACACGGCCAGTGGTGCGGATACCACCAACCACAAAACCACACTGACGATTGCGATAAATCGCCACGAGCGCAGCGGACTGGGTGGTGCTTTTTTACCGGCTGAAGGAGGTGGTTTGGTGGAGGAGTTGGAATCGGTCAACGGCGCTACCAGTTGTGCTGTGTGCTTGCCTTCAATTGTTGCACACAATGGCAGCGCCGTGGTGGTTAGCTCGGCTTATTCACGGCAGTGCTTACCGGCGGCGACGGTATACGCCAATCAATAAACCCAGTGCCAGC
>CAYMFQ010000096.1:12127-18736 GCA_964389335.1 uncultured Granulosicoccaceae bacterium | reverse complement strand
ACACTGGAGGCGGGCACGATACATGGCTACTGCGTTGGCGAGCCCTGGAATCAACAGGCTGTTTTTAAAGGCATCGGTGTGCCGGTGATAACAGATTATGAAATCTGGAAAGACAATCCGGAGAAGGTTTTCGGCTTAACCAAAGCGTTTACCGAAGAAAATCCGAATACCACACTGGCAATCGTCAAGGCGATGATCAGAGCGGCTAAGTGGCTGGATGAAAATAACAACGCCAACCGCATGGAAGCGGTGGAGATCCTGTCCAGATCAGAGTATGTCGGTGCCGACGCAGAGGTGATCGCGAATTCCATGACCGGAACCTTTGAATACGAAAAAGGTGACAAGCGCGATGTACCTGACTTTAACGTGTTCTACCGTTACTTCGCTACCTATCCCTATTACTCTGATGCCGTCTGGTACCTTACACAAATGCGCAGATGGGGCCAGATTGACGAGCACAAGGATGACGCCTGGTTCGACGAAGTAGCGCGCTCGGTATATCAGCCCGATATTTATCTGCAGGCGGCAAAGTTGCTGGTAGCGGAAGGATATGTCGATGAAAAGGACTTTCCATGGGATACCGATGGTTATCGCGAACCAACCAGTGAGTTTATCGATGGTGTCACCTATGACGGCCGTCGACCCAATGCCTATATTGACTCGCTCACCATCGGATTAAAAGGCAAACAAAAAGTAGGCGACTCGGATGTCGCACTGTTAACTACTGAGTAGTGCCACTGGCGGGAGCGGTGCCTTACCGCTCTCGTCTTCCCCCCAATTCCTCCTAATTTCTAGCGTGTAGAAACTATGTCTGCTACTACGATTCCGGCGCAAGCCGGCACACAGCAAGAGTCCGTTCAGGTCGCTGCAAAACCAGAAAAGAAAGCGCTCAGATGGGTTAACAGTGCATCTGGCTGGTTTGATGCACTGGGCTTTGCATGGCTGGTGCCGCTGTTAAAGATGGCGGCCGGAGACAACCGCGCAGAGCAGCTCAAAGCGCTGCGGCAGGTTCTGTTGATACCACTGCTTGGCATTGCCGTGTTCCTTTTGTTATGGGCGTCACTGGCCCCGCGGGTCACCACCTCACTTGGTGCTATTCCCGGGCCGGTACAGGTAATGGAACAATTTGGCAATCTGATGGCCGACCATGCCCGAGAGCGCGATAAAGAAGTGGCCTTCTATGAACGCCAGGAGCAGCGCAATGCCAAGTTGGTTGCTGACGGCAAGGCAGATAAAGTCAAACACCGTAATTATACCGGCAAGCCCACTTACCTTGATCAGATATGGACCAGTATCCGCACAGTCGGGCTGGGTTTTTTAATAGCCACGTTGATCGCCGTGCCTCTTGGTATTGCCTGCGGCTTGTCGAAAACAATTAACGGCGCGATCAACCCGCTTATACAGCTGTTTAAGCCGGTATCACCACTGGCCTGGCTGCCAATAGTTACCATGATCGTGTCAGCGCTGTACGTCAACGTCAATGATGCGCTGCCCAAATCACTGGTGATCTCCGCTATTACCGTCACGCTGTGTTCCATGTGGCCTACGTTGATTAATACGGCACTTGGTGTCTCTTCAGTGGATACAGATCTGATGAATGTCAGTAAAGTACTGCGTTTGTCGACATGGAAGACAGTCACCAAGCTGGTATTGCCATCGGCACTGCCACTGATATTTACCGGTCTGCGGTTGTCCCTCGGGGTGGGTTGGATGGTGTTGATCGCCGCCGAGATGCTGGCGCAGAACCCGGGCCTCGGCAAGTTTGTCTGGGACGAATTTCAAAATGGTTCGTCGCAGTCACTTGCGAAGATCATGGTGGCAGTACTGACCATTGGCATGATCGGTTTCTTACTAGACCGGGTGATGTATGCACTGCAGCGCGCCTTTACTTTCAGCAGCAACCGGTAGCCGATCATGACTGCGCTAGAAATAAGTGATGTTAGTAAAAGTTTCATCAGTAACTCAGAGAGTGTCGATGTACTCGGGAACATCAATTTGAAAGTGGAACAGGGAGAGTTCGTCGCGATTGTCGGATACTCCGGCAGTGGCAAAACCACGCTGATCAATATACTGGCCGGTTTGATTGAACCGGATACTGGTGGCGTTATTTGCGGCGGCAAAGAGATTGATGGACCAGGTCTTGATCGGGGTGTGGTGTTTCAGTCTTACTCGTTAATGCCATGGATGAGCGTGCGTTCGAATATTGAACTCGCCGTCGATAGTGCGCACAAGGCAAAATCTCGCGGTGCGCGGCGCGAGCTGGTTGACCGCTATATCGATATGGTTGGCCTGTCGCATGCGGCTACTCGCAAACCGGCTGAGTTGTCAGGCGGCATGCGGCAGCGTGTTTCTGTTGCCAGAGCGCTGGCTATGCAGCCGGAAATCCTGTTGCTTGACGAGCCATTGTCTGCACTTGATGCATTGACACGTGCCAAGCTGCAGGATGAATTACAGGCTATCTGCGAACGCGAAAAGAAAACCATCATACTGATTACCAACGACGTCGACGAAGCGATCCTGCTGGCGGACCGAATTGTGCCGCTGACGACCGCACCGAACGCAACGCTGGGCCCCGAATTTATTGTCGATCTGCCAAGGCCGCGTGACCGTGCCGCCGTAAACAACGATGCGCGTTTTATAGAACTGCGCGCCGCGGTGACGCAGTATCTGATCGATATCAAATCAGCAGACAGTGACGTTGGCAATGCGACCGAGTTGCCTTCGGTTGTGCCTATCAGGCTTGGCGTTCCGCGCGCCTACAAACAGGAGGCACAAACGGTACGTACAGACCGCTATCTTGAATTTAGCCAGGTCAGCAAGATTTACCCAACACCTGACGGTCCGTTAACCGTTGTCGAAGACTTCGGGCTCACCCTGAACAAGGGTGATTTTGTAACGCTGATCGGGCACTCAGGCTGCGGCAAGTCTACAGTACTGTCTATGACTGCTGGTCTGAATCCAATCAGTAGTGGCGGCATTGTACTTGATGGTTTGCACGTAGCCTCTGCCGGTCCGGAGCGCGCGGTTGTATTTCAGGCACCGTCACTGATGCCGTGGCTGACAGCGTTTGAAAACGTGATGCTGGGTGTTGATCGAGTCTACCCCAAAGCCTCTCGGCAAGAGCGCCGGGACATTGCCGGTTATTACCTTGAGCGGGTCGGACTTGCGGATTCCATGCATAAGCCCGCAGCTGATCTTTCCAATGGTATGCAGCAGCGCGTCGGAATTGCCAGAGCGTTTGCGCTATCGCCCAAGTTGTTATTGCTGGACGAGCCGTTTGGCATGCTCGACAGTCTGACGCGCTGGCAGCTACAGGATGTGTTGATGGATGTATGGGAGCGCACACGTGTCACGACCATCTGTGTCACTCACGATGTTGATGAAGCGATTCTGCTGGCGGACCGTGTTGTGATGATGTCAAACGGGCCGCGTGCTCGTGTTGGCAATGTAATGGAAGTACCACTGGAGCGCCCGCGTACCCGACAGAACCTGCTCGACCACCGTGATTACTACCACTACCGCGAAGAGCTACTCGACTTTCTTGAAGCATACGAAGGGGGTGCCAGTCCGAGTGAAGAGGTGTTGCAGGCCATTCGTGAAAAGCGGCTGGCTCGAGGAGCACTGGCACAGGGTACGCGCAAGAGCGCGTAAACGGACCACTATAAATTACACAGTCAGGAATAAACGCCGGTATGGAAAAACAATCGCTCGTCATTGTCGGGAACGGCATGGCGCCAGGTCGAATGCTGGAGCATTTGTTCGAGCACGAACATAACTACAAGATCACCATTTTCAATGCGGAACCTCGTGTTAACTACAACCGGTTGATGTTGTCGCCAGTGTTGTCCGGGGAGAAAACCTACGAAGACATTATTACCCATGATGATGACTGGTACGCACAACACGACATTACGCTGCACAAGTCTGCACCGGTTGCGTCGGTTGATACTGCGGCCCGATCGGTAACCTCCACCAATGGCATTACCTGTCACTACGATAAGCTGGTGTTTGCCACGGGCTCAACACCTGTCGTCATCCCGTTGCCTGGCCATGATTTGAACGGCGTCATGACGTATCGCGACCTCGACGATGTCGAGTGTATGTTAAAGGTGGCATCGCACTCGCGAGCCGGCGACAAGCCAATGCGCGCTGTTGTAATAGGTGGCGGGTTGCTCGGGCTTGAAGCCGCCGCCGGTCTGGCGGAGCAGGGTATGGACGTAACCGTGCTGCACCTGATGGAAACACTCATGGAAAAGCAGCTTGACGCATCGGCTGCATGGCTACTTGAGCAGGCGTTTCGTGACCGTGGTGTAAAGGTGGTCACACAGGCTGAGAGCGAGGAAATCATCGACAGTGGCAGTGGATCAGTTGCCGGTGTGAAGCTAAAAGACGGGCAGGTTTTACCCGCCGAGATCGTTGTTATGGCAGTAGGAATACGGCCATCAGCCAGTCTGGCTGCGGCGAGCGGCGTGACTGTAGAGCGGGGTATCGTTGTTGACGATTCACTGCAAACCAGCGTGGACCATGTCTATGCGCTGGGGGAATGTGCACAACACCGTGGTGTCTGCTATGGACTGGTGGCACCGCTGTTCGATATGGCCAAAGTGCTTGCTGATAACCTTGTTGGGCAGAAGTCAGTTTACGAAGGCTCTGTCACGGCTACGCGTTTAAAGGTCAATGGTATTGATCTGTACAGCGCCGGTGACTTTAGCGACGCGCCGGACCGCGAGGAGATCGTGCTGCGGGATGCGACAGCCGGTGTCTACAAACGCCTGGTGCTCAGTGACGATAAGATCGTTGGCGCGGTATTGTATGGCGAAGCTTCGGACGGGCCGTGGTTTTTTGATCTGCTAAAAAAATCAACGGACGTCAGCGAGATGCGCGACACACTGATTTTCGGTCAGGCCTTCCAGGGAGGGAACGCCGCGGACCCTTTACAAGCCGTTGCAGTGTTACCGGATGACGCGGAAATCTGTGGCTGCAACGGCATATGTAAAGGGGCTATCGTTTCAGCGATTGATTCGGGGCACACCACTCTTGATGCTGTGAGAGCCAATACCAAGGCTTCTTCTTCGTGCGGAACCTGTACCGGTCTGGTCGAACAGTTACTGACCGTTCAGCTCGGGGATGGGTATAAACCCGCTGATGTGCTGCCAATGTGTGGCTGCACACACTATGGCCACGATGACGTCAGGCGCCTGATCAGAGCCAAAGGTCTGCACACGATTCCCGAGATCATGCAGGCACTGCAGTGGAGCAGTTCATGCGGTTGCGCCAGGTGCAGACCAGCACTTAACTACTATCTGGTGTGTGAGTACCCGGCTGACTATAAAGACGACTATCAGTCACGCTTCATTAACGAACGGGCGCACGCCAACATTCAAAAAGACGGTACCTATTCGATCGTGCCGCGCATGTGGGGAGGGCAAACGTCTTCGTCCGAACTGCGTGCGATTGCGGACGTAGTGGACAAGTACAATATACCGTCGGTTAAGGTTACCGGTGGTCAGCGCATCGATATGCTTGGCATAGAGAAGAAAGACCTTATCCCGATCTGGCGTGATCTCGGTAAAGCCGGGTTTGTGTCCGGTCACGCGTATGCCAAGGGCTTGCGCACAGTTAAAACCTGCGTAGGCACCGATTGGTGTCGCTTTGGCACACAAAACTCCACAGCACTTGGTGTGCGCATCGAAAAGTTCATGTGGGGCTCATGGACACCTGCCAAGGTAAAGATGGCAGTGTCCGGATGTCCGCGCAACTGCGCCGAGGCAACCTGTAAAGACGTCGGTGTTATTTGTGTTGATTCGGGTTATGAGATCCACTACGCCGGTGCGGCCGGGCTCGATATCAAGGGCACAGTGGTGCTTGGCCATGCGTCAACTGAAGACGAAGCCCTGGAAATTATTGCTGCAGTCGTGCAGATGTATCGCGAACAGGCGCACTACCTGGAGCGCATCTACAAGTGGGCCAGACGAATTGGCGATGAAGAGATAAAGCGTCAGATTATCGAGCAGGCCGATACGCGCAAAATGTACTTTGATCGATTTGTTGCATCACAGGCAGTAGCACAGGTCGACCCGTGGGAGGCGCGTGTCAACGGCGCTGAACATCGCGAATATCACCCGATTCGGCCTTCAACCGTAGCGCGCACGGAGGTGGCTGCAATAAACGAGGTAGCCACGCGGGTTGTGGAAACTGCCAGGCTGGCGGCGACAGAAAAAGACAAGCGTTCAAAGATGAGGGTGGTGCAATGAGTCTTAGTGTACAGGAACCACCAGTGCACACTATCCGCTGGTATGACATCGGCACGCTGGATGAGATACCGTTGCGCGGCTCGCGACGGGTTGAAATAGACAACATAAAAATAGGGTTGTTCAGAACCGCAACTGATCAGGTATTCGCCATAGAAGACAGTTGTCCTCACAAAGGTGGACCGCTAAGCGAAGGCATTGTGCACGACAACTGCGTGACATGCCCGTTGCACAACTGGGTAATCAGTCTGGCTACCGGCGAAGCACAGGGAGCAGATGAAGGCCAGGTTAAAGTCTATCCGGTCAAGGTGCGGGCTCAACGTATTGAATTGGGTCTGGACATGCCGCTGCCGATCGA
>CAYMFQ010000096.1:9756-12027 GCA_964389335.1 uncultured Granulosicoccaceae bacterium | reverse complement strand
TCAAGGTGCGGGCTCAACGTATTGAATTGGGTCTGGACATGCCGCTGCCGATCGAATCATCTGACTAATGGCCGCTCCCGTCAGCGCCGACACTAGCGGCGATACCAATCTGCGACAGTACCGAACCACCTGTCCTTACTGTGGTGTTGGCTGTGGGGTGAAGGCAGCCATGCAGGGTAACGGTACTGTGCAAATCAGCGGGGATGAACAACACCCCGCTAACCGTGGCAAGCTGTGTTTAAAAGGACAGTCACTGGCGGAAACACTCAATTTGTCAGGCAGGCTGTTACATCCACAGGTCGATGGTCGCCAGGCGAGCTGGGATCATGCGCTGGATCTGGTGGCAAGTGAGTTTCAGCGCTGCTTAGAGGTGCACGGACCCGATTCTATTGCGTTTTATGTATCAGGACAGTTGCTCACCGAAGACTACTATGCGGTTAACAAGTTCATAAAAGGCTATCTCGGTACTGCCAATATAGATACCAATTCCAGGCTGTGCATGGCATCGAGTGTGGCCGGACACAAGCGTGCATTCGGCGCTGACACAGTGCCGGGTTGCTACGATGACCTTGAACAGGCAGAGGTGGTAGTTCTGGTGGGTTCTAACCTCGCGTGGTGTCATCCGGTGTTGCATGTAAGGCTGTCCGAGGCGCAGGAGAATAACCCGGCAATGCAGGTTGTGACGGTCGATCCGCGCGCTACTGCCACGTCCGCGTTGTCGCAATTGCATTTACCCGTCAGGCCCGATAGTGATACCGCGCTGTTTGGCGGACTGCTCAAGTGGCTGGTCGAACACGGTGTTACCGACACGGATTTTATAAATCGAAACACCTCCGGATTTGACTCGGTACTGGCTGACATTAACTCTCTGGATGTCGCAACGGTAGCGCGCCACACAGGGCTCGATGCCTCGGATATAACCCGGTTTTACGAGCTGTTTGCCGCTAACGAACGTGTTGTTACGGTGTACAGCCAGGGTGTTAATCAATCGGCTGGTGGCACTGACAAGGTTAATGCAATCATTAACTGCCATCTCGCTACCGGTCGAATTGGCACACCGGGTTGCGGCCCTTTTTCGGTTACCGGTCAACCCAATGCGATGGGTGGTCGTGAGACGGGTGGGCTTGCGAATATGCTGACCTGTCACATGGACCTCGACAACCCGAATCATCGACGCACCGTGCAGGAATACTGGCAATCTCCTCGTGTCGCACAACAGCCAGGCTTGAAAGCGGTAGACTTATTTAAAGCTATCGATGCTGGACAGGTGAAGGCAGTATGGATAATGGCAACCAATCCAACCGTGTCCATGCCAGATGCGGATTTCGTTAAACGCGCGCTCAAGCGCTGTGACTTTGTGGTGCAGTCTGACGTGGTGGCTGAAAACGACACTGCTCACTGTGCACAGGTACGTCTGCCGGCGCAGGCCTGGGGGGAGAAAGAGGGTACGGTAACAAACAGTGAGCGCTGTATATCTCGGCAGCGTCGTATCATGCAGCCGCCGGAACAAACTCGTCCTGACTGGTGGACAGTCTCACAAGTGGCGGCAAGGCTCGGCTATGCGGATAGCTTTGCCTATCAATCACCGGCGGAGATATTTGCCGAGTACGCTGAACTGTCTGGTGTCGATAACAATGGCAGTCGCGATTTTGATATCAGTTTCTATGCAGGTATAAGTGAGCGTGTCTACGATGACCTCGATCCCTTTTACTGGCCCGCTGCAAAATCAGTATCTGCAAAGCCGATTCGCTTTTTTGCCAAAGGCGGCTTTTTCACACCCGACAAGCGCGGACGTTTTATAGTAACGCCGGTGGTGGACAATAAGGATCATGGTGGCCTCGCTAATGGTTCGGGTAAAACGCTGCACTTAAATACGGGGCGCGTGCGTGATCAGTGGCACACCATGACTCGCACCGGTCAGTGTCATTCCCTGTCAACGCATACAGCTGAACCGTTTATTGAAATACATCCGTACGATGCTGCCGAGGCGGGAATTAAAAACGCAGATCTGGTTGATGTCAGCAATGCACTGGGGCGCTGCGTGCTGCGTGCGATTGTGACAGATCGGGTGGCTGTCGGCAGTGTGTTTGTGCCGATGCACTGGTGTGCACCATACGCCAACGCAGCGCGTATCGACACCCTGGTGCCATCTGTTACAGACCCGGTTTCCGGCCAGCCGGCTTTAAAGCATGCGGCTGTGGTTATTGCGAAAGCGAAGAATCTACAGTACGGGTTTGCTGTGAGTCGCTCGCGGCCTGTCGACAACGGGTG
>CAYMFQ010000096.1:0-9656 GCA_964389335.1 uncultured Granulosicoccaceae bacterium | reverse complement strand
AGAATCTACAGTACGGGTTTGCTGTGAGTCGCTCGCGGCCTGTCGACAACGGGTGTCGATACTATGCTACCGCGCGTTGTGATGGCGGCTGGCGTACGGAGTTCGCTATTGATTCGGAAGCACATGCATCATCGTTTATTACACGCATGCTGCAACTGAGCAACACGGCAGACAGAATAGCATTCACCGGCCCAGGACAATATCGCGTAGCCGCGTTTGATGGTCAGCAGTTGCAGGCTGCATGCTTTGTGGATACAACCCCTGTGCTGGCATCGCGTGAGTGGCTGATCAGTGCACTGTCTGAACGCCACCAACACATTCAGAGTCGACACGCGTTACTGGCAGCGAGGGCACCTGCCCATGAACGCAGCGCAGGCAAACTGGTGTGTACCTGTTTTGGCGTTGGCGAGCAGCAAATTATCGACACAATTGTTGAGCAGGGTTGCAGCACAGTGGCAGATGTTGGCAAGTCAGTGTGTGCCGGGACTAACTGTGGCAGTTGTCGAGGGGAGATCAGTGCGCTATTAAGTGCCACTCGTTCTGTGCCTGCCCCCGCAGGCGATCCTGCGGATGACTCTTGCGAAAAAAGTGTGCCCGACAGACCACTTCAGGTGGCCTGAAGTTTATAGGTTCGGCAGTTTGTACCTGTTGTTATAGAGCGGCCCCTGATCAAACGCTTCCGCCTCGGATCGCCAGTGTTCAAGGTGCCCGTCGCGCTTCAGTTGTGCCGCGACCGCTGCGCCAAACAAATGCTCCATTGCTGCCTTATCGCCCATAAAGTGGAGTATTTCACTGACCATCTCGAGTAGTTCAGCGCTGAGGGCAACGCCGTAGGTGTCGCAGAATAACTGCAGGCGTCGACACTGATTGCGCAAATCGGCGTCGGCGTAAGGCTTCATGTCTGCGGCGTGTTGCGATAGTGGTGTCAGCCAGTAGGCAGCATAGGCAATGTCGCGCAGGCGTGGGCCCGGGCCTGCCAGGTCAAAGTCAATAATACCGATGCACGCGTTATCGTCGCGTACCAGGTTGTACAGCCCGAAGTCATTGTGGCAAATAACCTCGTGGCGACTGAGGTCA
The DNA here is from genome assembly GCA_964389335.1 of uncultured Granulosicoccaceae bacterium. Taxonomy (GTDB): domain Bacteria; phylum Pseudomonadota; class Gammaproteobacteria; order Granulosicoccales; family Granulosicoccaceae. Next base: position 8,579 of record CAYMFQ010000096.1, on the reverse strand, counting down.
GGGTAGACAAAGCCCCATGTGTCATTGGCAGAACGCTGAAACAGCGCACTGGCGTCATGCAGGTTACGCAGACAGTGCGCAGCACTGATCAATAACTTGTCATTGCTCCACACCGATTCGTCGATGTCGCAGTAGCCGGGAATGAAACTCAGGATTTCCCGCCCCTGCTTATCGATGCCCAGGAACGCTGGTGCAGCAGTAAAGCCCTGTTGCCGGAGATGCTGCAACAATCGATGTACTGTGGCGCTTGCAGGGTGCATCGCTCGCCGTACGGTGTCGCCAACCCGCACAACCGACGCGTTGGTATTACCTCCGCTCAGTACGGTTTCGTCTGTCACTAAATAATCGCATCACCGGCTTTGATCAGTTCCAGGACATCGTGCATGTTGTCGCACACGCGGTGCCCGAGTTGTAGCAGATCCTCGGTAGGTGGCGCGCGGTCTGGTATCTGAATCACCTGCAAGCCAGCGGCATGTGCCGCACGCACGCCATTGGCGGAGTCTTCAAGGCCAAGTGAGCGTTGCATATCGGCGCCAATTGCCTCGCCGGCTTTTAGATAAATGTCGGGGTGCGGTTTGCTGCGCGCCACCTGATCACCGCAAATGACGGTGCCGAAGTAGTCGCGAATGCCGGCGTCGACCAGTTTTTTTTCACCATCCGGAGTGCGCGACGATGTCGCAACCGCACGTTTGATCTGGTGCTGTTGTAACCACTGCAGCATGTCTTCGACACCGGTTAACAGTCCGGGTGGTTCGTCGTTCATTGACTGATGAAAGCGATCAACCCAGTCGCGACGAAAGGCAATCGGGTCGGTTTTATCACCGAGTTCTTCCGCCAGTCGCGCGGTGTGGGTATCTTCGGTGGTGCCAACCAGCGACTGAAACAGCCAGCCCAGATCCGGCAGGCCAGCCGCGGCGACTGACTCGTGAAAAGCTTTTTCAGAATGATGCTCGGTGTCGATGAGCAATCCATCCAGGTCAAAAATCACAGCGTCCAGACTCATTGTTGGTTCCGTTAATTACCGTAGGCAGTTTCGATAGTATTGAGCGGTCTCGGCAACCGATCATCAAAGCAGTGCATAGTGTAGCGGCAATGCAAGGGCGTTGCCTCACGGGATTGTTTGGTGTTTACTGACAGGCTTTGACGCTTTTGCTCGACTACGTACCCTAACATGGCAATTGAACTCTGGCTGGCGTTTGCTATCGCCTCCTGCATTTTACTGGTCATCCCCGGTCCGACGATACTGACCGTCGTCAGCTACTCGATCGCACATGGTAATCGTGCCAATGTGCCACTCGTTATTGCGGTGGCACTGGGTGATTCCACAGCACTTGCGCTGTCACTGCTTGGTCTCGGCGCGGTGCTCGCCACGTCGGCCTGGCTTTTCACCGTGGTTAAATGGGTGGGCGGTCTGTATCTGATTTATCTCGGTATCAGGCTGATGATGTCCGGTGGTACCACCTTTACCAATTCCGCTACAAGTCCATTGGAGTCTCGCTGGAAACTGTTTGCCAACACCTGGCTGGTCACCGCGTTAAACCCGAAGGGCATGATCTTTTTTGTCGCTTTTTTACCGCAGTTTATTGATGCCTCTGCACCGGTCGCGCCGCAGCTTTGGATACTTTCGATCACCTTCGTCGCACTGGCGACACTCAATGCTGCGCTGTATGCAATCTTTGCGGCCGGCGCCCGACAGCTATTGTCATCACCCACAGCACAAAGGCGTTTTAATATTGGCGGCGGTAGCTTGCTCGCCATTGCCGGGGGCTGGGCGCTGACGGCACGGCACTCCGCCTGAATTCCCGAGGCAGTGGCATGCACCCGGACTCCGGCCGCTGAGAGACACACACATGCACTTCGCCCTAACCGATGACCAACTCAGTATTGTCAACGCAGTAACCAAAGCGTGCGACGCGTTTGATGATCAGTACTGGTACGACTGCGACCAGCGCGCAGAATTTCCACACGCGTTTTATCAACGCATGGCGAGTGAAGGCTGGCTCGGTATCTGTACCGACGAACGCTATGGAGGCAGTGGTCTCGGTATCATAGAAGCGGCAATAATGATGCGCCAGATTGCCGAGTCCGGTGCTGGTATGTCTGGTTCCTCGGCGGTACATATCAATATATTTGGCCTGAAGCCGGTCGAGCTTTACGCCACGGAAACTCAAAAACAACAGGCCCTTCAGCCGATGGTGGCAGGGCGCGAGAAAGCCTGCTTTGCGGTGACTGAGCCGGATACCGGTCTGAACACCACTCAGCTTAAAACCCGCGCTGAAAGGTGTGGCGATGTGTATCGGGTGAATGGTCAAAAGGTGTGGATCTCCACTGCACAGGTGGCTGACAAGCTACTGTTACTGGCCAGAACCACACCGCTTTCACAGGTGCAGAAACGCACGGACGGGCTGTCGCTTTTTTATACGGACTTTGATCGCACACAAATCGGTGTGGCAGAAATTGCGAAAGCCGGGCGCCACGCGGTGGATTCCAATGAACTCTTTTTCGACAATGTTGAAATTCCTGCCGCTGACCTGATCGGTGAGGAAGGTCGCGGCTTTGAGTATATTCTGCAGGGCATGAACCCGGAGCGTATCCTGATTGCTGCCGAGGCCGTCGGACTGGGGTATGCGGCACTTGTAAAAGCCAGTGCCTACGCCAAAGAGCGCTTGGTGTTTGATCGGCCCATCGGACAAAATCAGGCCATCCAACATCCGCTCGCCGTCTGTCGCACCGAGCTTGAGGCGGCCTGGTTACTGGTGTTGAAAGCGGCATGGGAATTCGATAACAACATACCGTGTGGTGCATCTGCCAACATGGCCAAGTATCTGGCTGGAGAGGCGGGCTTTAATGCCTGTCAGCAGGCGGTGATGACGCATGGCGGTTTTGGTTACGCGCGTGAATATCATGTTGAACGCTATCTGCGCGAGAGTTTAATACCGCGCATAGCACCTGTGTCACCGCAATTGGCATTGTGTTACATCGCCGAGCGTGTGCTCGGGTTGCCGCGGTCTTACTAGCCTGCAAAGGTTGCTGACACACCGCCAAAGGCAGAGGTGGTAACCTCCACCGTGCTGGCATCGCCAACAGCAATCGGCGGGCCCCAGGCACTGGTGAGTATAAAGTCGCCCGCTTTTAACGCGATGCCGTGATCGGCCAGTGACCCGGTTAACCAGCGCACTGCAGCCAGTATATCGTCCGGCCAGGTCAAGGTATCCCACTCGTCCACGACTGCACCATCAAACACCAGTTTCAGATCGGTGGAACAGGCTGTAGGCAGGTCGTTAACCGGTTTGCCGCATACAACACCGCAGTTTATACAGTTGTTGGCGATCAGTTCAGCACCATGCGGTTTGTCACCGCCGAATACCAGATTGTGCAGCTCCAGAGTAGGGTGCAGTGCAGTGACGCTGGCGGCAATCGTGTTTATGTCACTGCCCGGTGCGATGCCTTCACCAAGGCGGATGCCGAACTCTGCCTCTATGGCGATATTCGCATAACTGTGCTTGTGTAGCTCGGTGCGGTGAGCGTGCATTTCCGTATCCCACAAACGCCCCCACACCGGATGTGGCAGCCCCATCATCTGTTGGTTCACCGGTGTGATGGCGCCAACTTTATAGCCAATGACGCGTTCACCTCGAGCTTCGCGCAAATGTGTGAGTGCCGTTTGTACTTGCCAGGCGTTTGTCAGATCCAGCCGTAGCCCCGCGGCAAACAATGCCTGCGGTGTGCCGGCGTCATAGTCTGCGAGTAGTTGCGCGGCGATGGAGTCGATATCCGGTTGTGCAGGCATCAGTGCGTCTCAGTATGCATAACTCAGTATAACGTTGCGCCGCAATCAGGCACCGGAGGGGCTCAGTGTTCGACGTGTCCAGTAGATGATCAGCGGGGTGCCAACTATGGTTGGCAGCAACCAGGCAATAAAAGCCGGGTTGGTTTGCACATTAACCACGAATACTGCTGTGAGCGTTGCAATGCTTGCTCCGCCCATGCGGTTCAGGTGCAACACAATTCTGTCTTTTGCTCGGGGCCAGAAAGCACCGCGTTTAACATCCTGCCAGGCGGGAATAAACGCAAAGACCCCAAAAACAGCCAGGGCGACGCCAAGCGTTTCACTGCTTATTGTCAGATAAATACCGTAGCCCACCATGGCCACAGAGCAGGCCACCATAAACTGTGAGGCGAGTTGGTCCGTAACGCTACGTTTGCCATCTTTCACCTGAGCCAGCCGCCAGCCGGTATAGACAAAATAGCCACTGAACAGCCCGATTAGCAACAGAAAAATGTTCTGTGTAAGCAGCGACACCACAAGTGCGAGTAACAACGCCGCTGTCATTGATGCGGTGTAGAGCTGGCCTGCGCGTCGGTGCCATAACTGTCCCTTACGGCTGACGAGTGCGCCCGCCATACCGACAACGGCACCGCAGCCGGCGGCGATGTGCAGGAATACCATAAACTTGATCATTTTGCTCTCCATATGCCACTTGTTGCATATACTAGCGAAAACTCTGATGGTATGCAACAATGTGCATATGGCACTGAAATACGTATTGTTGACCCTGCTCAGTCGGGAAAAGCAAACCGGCTACGAGATTGTGAAAACATTCGAGAGTGCGGTTGGGTACTTCTGGAACGCCAGTCACCAGCAGGTGTATCGTGAACTGGCAAAACTGTCGGACAGCGGGGAGGTGAAATTTGCGCCGATAAAACAGGGCGACAAACCGGACAAAAAACTGTATCGCATCACCGCCAGTGGCAAGCGGTCACTGCGTGACTGGGTCAATGAACCGGTGGTGCAGTCTCCTGCCAAAGATTTGCTGCTGGTCAAGCTGCTGAATCTCAACAAAAATAACACTCACATCATGGTTGCTGAGCTGCAGCGGATGCTCGAGATGTCGGCTGAGCGGATGCAGGTTTACGATGAGATACAACGCATGCATTATCCGCCTGCACGCATAGCTGGTTTGCCGCTTGAGGAACTGGCGCTGTATTTGGCGCTGCGCAAGGGTATCACCAGTCTTGAATCACATATTGCGTGGTTGCAGGAGGCACGCAATGCGATTGCAAAAGCAGACGCATGAGGTTGCGCGTTCAGCATTGGCAAAGAGCGTGTAGCATTGGGCACTCGACACACGGCATTCTCACGCGGCATTTGGCATTCGGACGAGCGGAACAGGGAGATAAACAATGAAGCGTTCAGGCACCGGCAGAACATCCCAATGACTACTGTACGAACTATGTGTCCAATGAATTGCCATCCGACCCTGTGTGGCATGAACGTGACCGTTGAAGATGGCCGTGTGACCGCTGTTGCCGGTGACAAAGATAATCCGGACAGCCGAGGCTTTCTGTGTGTACGTGGCCGTGCGGCAGTGGAAATACCGCATAACCCCGAGCGCTTGCTGCAAGCGCGTTATCGCACTGATCGAACGCAGCAGGCATGGCAAACGACAAGCACCTCCGATGCGCTAAACAAGCTTGCGGCACACGTGAAAAGTCATCGACCGGAACAAATGGCCTTCTGGATGGGACACGGGGATGCAGCGACCAACTACGGCACGCGTATCGGTGGATTACTGGCACGGCGGTTTGCGCACTTATACGGTACGCAGTGGTGGCATCCGGCGATGATCTGCTGGGGGCTGGGCGGCTTTGGCCTGGGTTTAACCGGGTTTGCCGAAGTGCACAGCATGGACGATATGGCAGATCACTCTGATCTTATTTTGCTGTGGGGTGCGAACCTCGACAGTCAACCCAATACGGCGCCACGTTTAAAGCGCGCAAAAAAACGCGGTGCGCGAGTCGTCGCGATCGATATTCGACAGACCAGTGCCACGGCCCAGGCCGATCAGGTTATTCTGCTGAAGCCCGGCACTGATGCCGCACTGGCATTGGCGTTAATGCATGTGATCGTGCGCGAGTCCCTGCACGACAGCGCGTTTATCGATCAGCACACCATTGGCTTTGATGCGTTAACAAAGCATCTGCAGCCATTCACCGAGCAATGGGCTGCCGAAATAACCGGCGTTGACGCTGGCGTTGTCACAGCACTTGCGCGCAACTATGCCGCGCAGAAAGCGTCGATGATCGTACTCGGTGGCAGCTCTATGCATAAAAGTGCTGACGGCTGGTATGCGGGCAGGGCGATTTCCTGTCTGCCGGCTCTGACCGGCAGTGTGGCGGTGGCCGGTGGTGGCTTTGGGCCGCGTCATGGAGCGCCAAGTCATGCGCAGGGGCTGCAGCATTTGCAGCCACAACAACCGTCGAAATGTACAGAGGTGATTCCGGATCAGATGGCGGCCATGACGCAGGCAATGCTCGATGGCAAGATCAAAACGCTGCTGTTGACCGGTACTAATATGTTGTCGTCTTTTGCTGACAGCAACCTGCTGCGTAAGGCACTGCAAAACGTGCCGATGATCGTCTGTCACGATCTGTTCGAAAGCGATACCATCCGTGAAGCTGCCGATATTGTACTACCGGCCACTGCGTGGGTTGAACAACTCGGCTGCAAAATGACCCATACGCACGTTTATCTCATGGATCAGGCGATAGCACCGCAGGGCGATGCGCTGTCACTGTCGTCTTTGTTGCAACAGCTTGCTACTGCCTTAGAGATTGAAGGTTATTTCCCGTGGCAATCAGATGAAGAGATGATCAATGCGGTGCTTGACCATCCGGCAACAGGTCATGTGACACTCGCAGAATTGCGTGTGGAGCAGGGTAATCGTGCGTTGAAGGGGCGCGGTATTGCACACGAGAATCTGCAATTTCCAACCCCGTCCGGCAAGCTTGAGTTTTACTCTGATACCGCGGCTAATCTTGGTCTGCCTGCTTTGCCAGTGCACCAAACAGTGGCAGTGGGTAAAACCTATCCGCTGGTTTTCAGACAGGGGCGCACGCTGACGCACTTCCATGGATTCTATGATCACGGGCGTGCTTTGCCGTCTTTGCACAGGCTCGATAATACTCCGGTACTGTGGATGTCAGTCGAAGATGCGCATGGACGAGGCATAAGCAACGACGACTCAATTCAGTTGTACAATCAGCGCGGTCAGTTTAATGCGCGTGCCCTCGTCACTGACAAGATACTGCCGGGTACCGTATGGATGCGAGATGGCTGGGAGGGCATTAACCGTCTGACTGACGGCAGTGCCGCGCTCACCGATGACGCAACCCGATTGTTTCCGTTTGGTGTTGGCCAGGCGGCCTTCGATGCCCACATAGAAGTAAAACCGATTTAAACATTTGAACACACTTGCCTTTCTTCGCGCCAACAGCCGCTGGCTGGTTGGCGGTCTGCTGCTGACGATTTTCTCAAGCTTTGGCCAGACGTACTTTATCGCGTTATTTAGTGCAGAAATCAGAGAAACCTTTGGTCTGAGCCATGGTGACTTTGGCGGCATCTACATGCTGGGTACCCTCGCCAGCGCCGCGAGCCTGGTGTGGGTCGGGCGTGTGGTTGATCACTATGCAGTAAGCACGGTCGCGTTTTATGTTTGCGTGCTGTTGAGTGTGGCCTGTATGGCCATGTCGCTGGTGTCATCGGTCTGGATGCTGGTGCTGGTGATTTTTGGTCTGCGTTTATTCGGCCAGGGCATGATGTCGCACATTGCCATGGTAGCAATGGGGCGCTGGTACTCGGCCGAGCGTGGCCGCGCGGTATCAATTACCTCGATGGGGTTTCAGATAGGTTCGGGTGTATTGCCGGTGATCGTGGTGAGTTTAATCGCGGTAATCGGCTGGCGTGCAAGCTGGGTAGTGGCAGCTGCGTTAATGATATTCGTCGCCACACCGGCAATTTATTTTCTGATGAAAAAAGAGCGCATACCGCGTGGCCAGGTTCCGCAGGAAAGTGCTGACGCTAACATTCGACAATGGACACACAAGGAAGTACTGGCAGACCCGCTGTTCTGGGTGATGCTAACCGGTGTCATGGCGCCGGCATTTATTGGCACGGCAGTGTTCTTTCACCAGGTTCATATCAGCGAGATCAAAGGCTGGTCTCGTGAACTGATTGCGGCATCGATTGCAGTGGCGGCAATAACCACGATTGTATTTTCACTGCTGTCCGGCTTTTTGATTGACCGTTTTACCGCGCGGCAGATGCTGCCATCGTTTTTAATTCCGCTCGGCATTGGCAATCTGCTGCTCGGCTGGATGGATGCACCGTCGATTATCATCATTTACATGTTGCTGCATGGTGTATCCAACGGAATATCAAACACGTTATTTGGTGCACTGTGGCCGGAAGTGTATGGCACTCGATATCTGGGTGCCGTGCGTTCGCTGACGATGGCGGCGATGGTGATAGCTTCCGCTCTTGGCCCAGGTGCCACCGGCTGGCTAATCGACATTGGCACCGGCTTTGAAATACAGCTCGTTGCTATGGGGGTTTATTGTCTGGCTACAGCGGTGTTAATGGCGATGGTATCGCGTGCGCTGGCGCTTCGTTAGGTTGGGTGTTGTGGCGTGCTTAAGCGGCATGAAAACGAGAGAGTTCGCTCAACGGAGTTGGTCTCCTACTGGGGGAGGTATCTTGCTGCGTTGCAGGAATTTTAGCTTTCGTTGTTTGCGTTTGC
>CAYMFQ010000095.1:16045-19263 GCA_964389335.1 uncultured Granulosicoccaceae bacterium | reverse complement strand
CCTGTGATGCTCGCCCAGTGCCATACCACGGGATAGCAACCCCAGGTACCGTGGGCAGCTGTTAACGCGTTAATACTGACGCATTAACCATAGGAGAAGAAGTAAGGGTTTGCCTGTTCGCGGCCATCCTGAGATAAAAGTCGCATGTGCAACACTTATGCGGTAATGCAGCTAAAAGCAGGTGTTCGCCGGATTCGGCGAACGACTCACGGTTGGTTGAAGCGACCCTGATCGCGCAGTTGATCGATATCCAGTTCAGCGCGTAGTTGCGCAGTCTTTTCGGCCTTTTGTGGCTCCAGCGGAATGCCGGTTCCATCAGCGACTTTAACCACGGCATTGAACGACGCGATAGTTGCGCAGGCATCGACAAAAGCTGCGTCAGATAAAACGTCGCGCAATGCGGTACGGGTTGCGTGTACATCAGGTGCAGGGTCGCCATGATTAAGTACCGCATCGACAAAGCTCAGAAGTTCGCTGCTGTGCGGTACGCGGTTCGCGCCTTCGCTGATATCTTCGCGCGCATTGTCGTGCAGTGCTGCGTCGCCGGAGGCGCCGGTTAGCATGGCCTTAAGGTTGACTGATTGGCCGGTCATGCTGCTGCTCTCACGGAGCAGTGAAGTATGACTGGTGGTTCAGTAGTAGCAACCGTTGATGGCAGAAGCGCGGCCGGCGATAAGTTCGATCTGGGCGTGGCTGATCTCGCGAAACTCGTGCTCGAAATCGCGTATTTCATGATCCTTAAGATAGAGCTCTACATCGAGGTCAAAAAAGTTAATAACCTCCTGTGGCACCAGGCTCATGGCGCGGTGAATGTTAATGCTGCCATGTAACGGAAACGGATTGGGATCAGCTGCGGTAATGGTATCCGGTGAGAGTGTCGCCACCCAGGCCAGATCTTTTTTTGCACCTGCTGGTCGGTGTTGTGTTGGTTCACCGGCTATCGGTTCAGGTAGTTTGCGGTAATCTCTGCCAAGTGCGACGTCAAGTGTATCGAGCCCGAATACTGTCGCGGCAATCGACACGATTTCCACATACTGTTCTTCTGACAAATCGCCGCTGGTCACCTGCTTAACCCACCGTTCGGTTATGCGGGACGCATCGGTTGCAACACGATGGATGGCGTCTATAGCATCTGCACATAACCCATCGGTATTGGCATGTGTTTCCGAATCCGCATAGGGTGACAACGCAGCCTTTCGTTGCTGGCACAGTGTGCACTGCCGAGCCACACGCACTTGTTTGACGATAGCCAGTCGCTCAGCCCCGGTCCACCAGGTGCCTGGTGATGCCAGTCTTTGCCATGCCTGCTCTATGGCATCCACCAGTGCGGCACGTGCGGGTAAGTATTCAGAGTTAACTTGCAGTTGGCTCATAGTGGATTCCAGGTTCTTACCTGCGCGTCGTGCGGTCGATTGCTGATCGTCGAGCTGTGTGGTTTACGTTAAAGCAAATCGTTGAATGTGATCGAGCTTACATGAGTTCCGGCTCAAGCGCCGGCTCATCTTTACCAAGTTGCTCTTTACGCTTTGCCACATACGCTTCGAGTTCCTCTTTTATGGCTGCATCCAGAGGCGGTGGTTCAAACTCTTCGAGGATTTTTGGCCATATCTCGGTGGCGCGCTGCGTAGCATCTTTGGCGCCGGCGTTGGTCCAGCTTTCGTGGTTTTGCCAGTCGCTTAAGAAGGGTTCGTAGAAGGCGTTTTTATAACGTGCCATGGTATGTTCACAGCCGAAGAAGTGGCCGCCCGGGCCGACCTCCTGCATTGCATCCAGTCCGATTTCATCGAGGCTGATTTTTAACGGCTGTAAAAACTGCGCCATGTGTTGCAGCATCTCGCAGTCGACAATCACTTTTTCAAACGATGCGACCAGTCCACCTTCGAGCCAGCCTGCCGTGTGATAGATAACATGGCCATGCCCCATCACAGCACCCCATAGCGCCATCTGTGTTTCATAGACTGCCTGTGCATCCACTGTGTTTGACGCATTACACGCACTGGTACGATGCGGCAGATTATAAAAACGCGCCAGTTGTCCGCCAGCCAGGTTTGCCAGTGAATTCTCCGGTGTGCCAAACGCCGGCGCGCCGGAACGCATATCGACGTTAGAGGTAAAGCCGCCATAGATTACCGGTGCACCGGCACGCGTTAACTGTAACAGCGCAATGCCCAGCAGCGCTTCTGCGTTTTGCTGTACCAGCGCGCCTCCCAGTGTGGCGGGCGTCATGGCACCCATCAATGTAAACGGTGTAACAGAAACCGGCTGCCCGAGTGTGGCAAGTTGCATGGCACCGTAGGCCATACTGTCATCGAGTTTGCGCGGCGAGTTAACATTGATGTTGGTCATGGCCATCGGGCTTTGTGCCAGATCTTCAAGGCTGATGCCGCGGCTGATTGCACACATGTTTGCGGCGTCGAGCGAACGACCGGCTCCGATACCCGTTGAGAAGAACGGCTTGTCCGATAGCGTAATGCTCGCCATCAGAGTGTCGAGGTGGCGGTTATTGGCGGGCAGGTCAGTGGGCGCGGTGGCCTGATTACCGAAGAACGTAATTACATTAAAGTACTGGCCAAAGCGCACCAGGTTTTCAAAGTCGGCAATGTTACCCATGCGTCTGCCATTGATGCAGTCGTGTACGTTGGGCGGGCCGGATACCATGCCGAAGTTAATCACGTTGCCACCAACGTGCAGCTGGTTGTCAGGGTTGCGCGAGCTAACTTTAAACTCTGCTGGTGCGGTGGCTATGCTTTGCATCAGCAGCTCACGGTCCATGCGCACAATGCCATCGGCGTCGATGCTGGCACCGGCGCGGCGCAGTACATCGTGGGCGATATCGCCAATGACCTCGATACCCTGTTCCTCGAGCAGTGTCATAGACGCCTCGTGAATGAGGTTAATCTGCTCTTCATCGAGCGGCTCCACCGGGGCAAAGCGGTTGCGCAACACACGTCGTTCGAGTTGTGGCAGGGCGATGGCGGCCGGCTTTTGTCGCGAACGTTTGCGTCTGCGACTGCGAGCAGGTGGGGTGTCGTCTGTCATGCCGTGCCTCCAAAAGAAAATCACTCGAAAGCCTGCCCCAGTTTTCCGGTGCCATCTATCAAAAATGGGACAAATTCTGTTAGATTTGTGCTGATGAAAACCCGGCACCTAACCTTTTGCTTGTGCCCGTCACTGCCGATGTTTGTGCTGGTGTCGGCCATTGAAGTGCTGCGCCACGC
>CAYMFQ010000095.1:0-15945 GCA_964389335.1 uncultured Granulosicoccaceae bacterium | reverse complement strand
TTTTACGAGTCGTATCCGAAAGTGAATAGCCGCTATCAGCGCTTTGTTGTTGATCGCGATCGCATGACCTGCTCCGGTGGCGCGGCAACGCTGGATATGTTTCTTGAAATTGTGCGGCGCGATTTGGGGGAACAGATTGTGACGAGGGTATCTCGCCAAATGTTATTAGGCGAAAACGACGCGCACAGTGAAGTGACGCGCACACAGCACTACTCTCCACAGGTGCAAAGCATACTGGGGCTGCTTGATGCCGGTATCGCCGAATCGATGACCGTTGGTCGACTGGCGAGCAAAGTGGGAATTAGCCGTCGCGAACTGCTGCGTACACTGCGGCGCGAAACCGGCCAGACGCCCAGTGAAATTATCAACAGCCGACGTCTCGAACGTGCACGTTCACTGGTGCTGCACTCGCACCTGCCGCTGGCAGCCGTGGCCGCGGCCGTGGGCTTTAGCTCGCAGTCACACCTGACGTTGCGTTATCGACAGATGTACGGTGTGACACCGGCGCAGCATCGTCGGGGTTAGTCATGAGGGGGCGTCATCGCGCAGTTTCCCGGCGCAGACTTACAATAGTTCCAGTACTACCGGGCAGTGGTCCGAGCCCATGATGTCGGGTCGGTGGTAGCAGTTGTGAATGCGGTCGTCGAGCATCTCTGCCACACAGAAGTAGTCAATGCGCCAGCCGAGGTTTTTTTCTCGCGTGCCTTTATTAAAGCGCCAGAACGTATAGTGCTCACCGCCCGATTCAAACAGTCGAAACGCATCCATATAGCCAATGGCAAACAGCTTTTCGAGTTGCTCGCGCTCAGGCTCTGAGAAACAGGATTTACCGCGGTTGCGAGCCGGATGGGCCAGATCAATTTCGTGGTGAGCGACGTTGAGATCACCGCACAGAATGACTGGCTTGCGCGTTTCGAGTTCAAGCAGGTACTGACGCAGTGCCTCTTCCCACGCCAGTCGATAGGGCAGTCTTTTTAAGCCGGCCTGAGAATTTGGCGTGTACACCGTGACCAGATAAAAGTCATCGACCTCGGCGGTGATGGCGCGCCCTTCGTTATCAAATTCGGGCGCGTTTATGCCGTTGCTGCAATGCAGGTCGGTGCGCGACAGAATCATCGTGCCGCTATACCCTTTCTTCGCAGTGGAGCTGTTCCAGTACTCCTGGTATCCGTGCAGTACCGGCTGACGTAACTGTGTTTGTTCTGATTTGATTTCCTGCAGGCAGATAATGTCTGCATCCAGTTTCTGCATCGACTCTGCAAAGCCTTTGCGCAGTGACGATCGCAGGCCGTTTATGTTCCAACTGACAATTCTCATGCATCAGATCATACACAGATCCGTTTGGCGGCGGTGTTGCCACGAGTCGCCTGAGCGCAGTTCAGTAGGCGCCGTGATCCGCCAGCAGTTCATGCAGCGTAGATGCAATGGCGGCGTAGCCGTCGGCGTTGAAGTGCACGGAATCTGATTTGAGGGACGGCTTTTTCAACAGGCTTGAAAGCATGCCTTTTTGCAGCACGAGTTTGTGTTCGTCAGCCAGCTCTTCGTAAATGGGGGCTACTGACGACAGCAGCTTTTTTTCCGGCACACCAATCAGTACAACCTGCACCCCACGGTCTTTGGCCAAACCGATCATAGCGTTGAGATTCGCCTTGGCTTCCGCAGCCGGCAGGTTGCGCAGAATGTCGTTGCCACCGTGCATCAGCAACAGCAGGTCGGGGTCTGTGTCCTCCAGAATCTGTGGCAGTCGCCGCAAACCCTCGGCGGTGGTCTCGCCCGATATGCCGGCGTTGATCACGTCGCGACCGGACAGACTGGCCAGTACCGTCGGGTAGCTCCGCTCCGGCGTGGTGCCCTTGCCGGCGGTCAGGCTGTCGCCGAAAGCCAGAATTGTGGCGTTGGCTGGCAGCGTATTGAGTTCGGGTTTGTCGCAGCCGGATATAACGACAACGACAAAGATTATCAGTGTTTTGAGCGTATTCATCGGTCGGTTATCGAAGCTCCGGTAATATTACCCCCCTGAATAGTGCGGTTTTTGCCATAGTTCATTCACAGCAAATGAATTGGCTGAGGATGCTCTGTGGTTGAGCGTTATTGGCGTTATTAGTTCCTGTGAATGACTTCAAGCTATGGAGATGCACACCATGTACCCGGTAATGGATTATCTGTCATCCGCAGAGATGCTGATGCTGTTTGGCATCGCGTCCGGTGTGCTGAGTACGTTTGCCTACATTCCGTACATTATCGACACCGCTGCGCGCCGCACACAGCCACAGCGTGCCTCGTGGCTGATCTGGTCGGTGCTGGGCTCCATCGCATTTTTCTCGCAGGTGTTTGAAGGCGCGTCATCGTCGCTGTGGTTTGCCGGCGTGCAGGTGTCGGGCACCATTATCGTTTTTGTGTTGTCGATCCGGGTTGGGCTGGGCAGGTATCTGAGCCGCTCCGACCACGCTATTCTCGGCGCCGCGAGTATCGGTTTGTTGCTGTGGTACCTGACTGACAATGCAGCCTACGCACTGGCGATAACAATCAGTATCAGCTTGCTGGGCGGTGTCGCCACTGTCGTCAAGGCGTACAACGATCCGGACAGCGAAACACTGATTACCTGGGTGGTGTCCTTTGTGGCGTCGCTGTGCGCGGTGTTATCTGTCGGCAGGCTGGATTTCACACTACTCGCCTATCCGCTGTATCTGTTTACATTGTATCTGGCGTTTATTGTGGCCATTGTGCTCGGTCGTGTCAGGCAACGCACCGTTGCTTTCGAGGGCGAGGCCTTTGATCGTGAGCGGTACGCGGACGATAGTGCTTACAGTAATCGTGCTGTGGATGGCTATGCGCAGAGCTACCCGCAACCCTATGCAGAAGACGGATATGCAGCGGTTCGCTACCAGGAGAGCGATGCCGAGGGTGCGCTTTACTATGCGGAACCCTTCGAACCACAGTCTGCTCGCATGCTTCACAACCCGTCATCCACGACATTTTCACGCCTTTTTTCGGGCTTGCGTACCACCGCTGATGCGATCATTGTCGGTGCCGCGCTGGTGTTTGTCTTCAATTGGCTCGGCGCTAGTTCATTGGCGGTTGACGAGCCGCTTGCGACGACTGCCACGTTGCCAGCAGACTCCGCCTCAACCAATCTTTTTGCTCCGGATCAGTGTTGTTGCAGTGGATCGGTGCGGCGTTGAACCGGTTGGTGCTGCTATCTGGTGATCAGTTGGCGGGGGTGCTCGGCGAATAGGCTTCACGCTGTGACAACCAACGGTACCGAGTGCGAGTGGCGAATGCGTACACGGCTATGTGCATCGAAGCAGTGTCAGTGTTGTCGAATCAGATCGGCTGTGTTGCGCGCGTGGATGCCGGGTTGTGTGTCCCACAGCCATTGCGGCTGGGTGCCGGGCTCTCAGGGACGACAATACCTGCATCAGTATCGTTAGCTGAGATACGCAAAATATGCTCATCGTCGCCTGATAAATGTCTTGATTCGGTCTTTTATACCCATTCGATCCAATAGTGATACCAGTCGATCTGACGTTGTTTCCAGTGCCCAGTGAGTTCCAATTAGTGCCAGGTTGGAGAGATTAAATGGAAATATGTACGCGTAGCAGCATTGAATTGAATCTGTTGCGAATTGCTCCTTGTGACGACCTTCGCCCTGGCACAGATCATAGTAGCGAACGGTAGGTTCAGCAAATGCCTCGGCAATAACATGGTATTGCAGGACGGTACCGGGTGAGTATTTTTGATAATCCGGCTTATAACCAGAAAGATCATATAGCATTACTCCATTGCCATATATCGGACAATAGTTGTAGGCCACTGCGGTGTCCTCGATGTACAAAACATAGCCACGGAATCGATTTTCATTCGCCATACCCTCTAGCTCTTTCCGCCACGCCGGGTCTGTCCTGAAAACAGTGCCCAGGAGAACTTCCTGATAGCTGACTTTAGAGATCGACTTGGCGACTTCTATGAATTCAGATACGTCCTCTGCGTTCTTAAAGACCCGGATGGAGCTTTTATCCGTGTTGGATTTGTCTACTTTGTTTATCTTGCGTCTGAGTGTTGCTAGCGATTTCTTGCTAAAAGAGTCAAGGTAGGCTTGATGATCCCCGGTGGCCGATACATGCATTCGATGAAATGTCTTGTAAACGTAAACAACCCGTCCTGCTTCCCTTTTTATGCTGTTCCTGGTGTCAGGTAAACACGGGCACGAGATAACGGAAGCTGGACGTTCGTCAGTTGAGTCAAAAGTTGAAACGAGTTCTATCGGATCGACTGCGTTAAAGTCGAAAATGTTTGGCTGTAACACCAGCCCATCGAGTGTCCGATTGACCGCGCAAAACTCACCAATCTGAATTTTGAAGCTGAATGTTGAGAATTTCCATTTTTGCGTATTGTCGATGTCTTGTGAGGTGCTTTCAGAGCAATTTTGCGAGTCTGCAAATTTTTCTGCTGACGATATATCCATTCCAATCTCGCTTCTTCGGAAATGCTACGACTAAAAGAGCCCTTGGTGGACTGCGTAACTACGCTAACAGCGGCAAAAATCTGCCGGCCTTTAGTCGCTGTTGCTTTAAGAAATGAGCGATTCGGTCGAAAAAGCAGTTTTAATTTCAAGGTGTCAGCAAACCATGAAGCTCGATAATGCTGCCTACTTAGACGGGGAATCCCAGGATGGCGTGCATTGGGAGTCTGTCGTACAAGCAGTCTCGCCGGAGTACCAGTTTCTAGATCAACATTGGTACGCTGTGTGGTGTCGTGACTACGCAGCTAATAGCGCCCAGATGTCGACTGTGACGATTAGTGACAGCGACAATGCACACCCTGCAAGTGGTATATTTCCCTTGATAGTCCGGCAAATTCGAGGGATTAGTGTTCTATCGATGGCGGGATACTACTATCCTTTCCGTAGTTTTTTGTGTCCCCCGGGCCATATCGAAAGTGCCGCCTCACAGTTTGTTGACACTATTAATAGTAATACGCCCGCGCAAATTGTTCAGCTTGGGAGGCTTCAGGTTACCGATGTAGTGTGTGATGCTCTGGATAGTGCCTTTCGCGAGCGCAGGTGGAAGGTGTGCAAAATTAGGGCAGGCAATCAACAAGTAATAAACCTGCCAGCCTCAGTTGAGGAGTTCCGCAAAAACCTAAGTCGCAATTTGCGTAAAAACCATGATCGACGAAAGCGAAAGTTGGAAGCAAACCCCGGGTTTGCCCTGTCCTACTATGCAGGCTGTTCACAAGATGAGTGGGAGCGCGTTGTTGATCAGTGTGCTGAGGTGGAGTCGCGATGTTGGTTAAATATAGAGGGTCAAAACACACGTATATACAACAGCGAAGCTTTTTGGAAAAGCTATTCGGCGAAGGATGAAGGGTCAAAACGCTTAGCGGCCTGTGTGCTGACGCTGGACGGCAGATCCATAGCCTATAGCCTGGCGATTGATTCCGGAAAATGTCGGTACAGTATTTCTGGTCAATACGATCCGGAATTCAAGAAGCTGGGTGTGGGAATAATCGCAGACATGTTGATGTTTGAGAAGGCCATTGAATCTGGCATTGAGGTAGTAAATATGGGCGAAGGTGAATGGGATTATAAAAACCGGTGGGGTGCGGAGCCTGGCCCGGCACTGCAATCGTACTACATGTTTCGCCCCGGTCTTGTGGGGTTCGGTCTGTACAGTGTATTTACAACTGTGAACAGATTACGAAAAACTTCGATATTTTCGTGGTTAAACAGGTACTTCTAAGGAACGGGGCTTTCCTCCACGGCTTTTTTCATAGCCGCTTTATGCGGCTATGATGAGCAAAAAAGCACACGCGTAAGGCAAGGTGTGATCGGCTGCGCTCGCTAGGCAGCGCGATGTTTTTCGGTAATATCAGCCGCTTTGTAGTTTAGCAAGTCGCCGTAGTCTAACTGACTCGCAAGCAAGGTTTCATGTGGGGAGTATCCTTCTCGCCATTGATCATCAAACATAACATCTCTGGCGATACTCATTCCAAAGAAGTAGCGAGGCCTGTCCGTTTTGTTGTCTGGCCCCGCATGCAGCATATCGCTGCGGTACAAAATGACTGTGCCTGTGGACGGAGCTGTTTGTACCAACCGGAAATACTTGCTCAACGCTTGACGGTTTTTTCGAATTTGCAGCAGGGTGCGCAAACTAAAGCTGAAGACCGAGTTTTTACCCAGTATAAAACGAAACAGATTGGGCTGATGATTGTCGTAGCGTGTGGACAAAACCCGATCGCGCCACTCCTGAGTATCCAGTTTAAACGTTGCAGACTTGCGCAGTTGCCACAGAGTTTTCAGGTTGTGTTTCAGGATCGCGTAGTTGCACTTTGCCTGATACAGGCGCGTTAGAAAGTCTGCACGTCCGTCGAACATCATATCCGCACCGCTGAACTTGTGGGTGCCCGGTACAAACACAGTGCCCCCCTGTTCAGGGCTGATATGGTCCACCGCGGCAAACAGACACAGCACACCATCGGGATCGCGATGGATGTACTGATGCGAGGCGCCGCGGTAACTCGTCATGGTGGATATTTCCAGCACCTTGCGTGTGGTGCCGCAGTATTCGCTGATGGCAGGTTGTAGTCGTTGGGCAAACGTCGCCGCATAAGACAGCACATCAGTGTTTGATGGCAGCGGACAGAAGTCGCGCCTGCCATAGAACATATCTGTCTGGCTGGCGAAGTCTCCCTTCTGACGCGCCGGGTCTTCAAGGTAGCGCCGCACCATAGACAATCCATGGTCCGCCTCTTCGCGATCCAGCAGATTAGTAATTGCCGCGAAGCCTTGTGTATCGAGCAGGTTGCAGATGTCGCGCGCGCACGCCTCGCTGATCTGACCGTCGCTATTGCGCTCAGCGGCAACTTCGAACTCGGAGGTATCGTGCGAAATGTCTGATAGTTTCATGTGGTTGAAGTCGGCGAATGCAGTGGGTTCTTAAGCGGAGTCAGCACGGGCCGCAGACAAACGCGACGTGACCGCGGATACTTTCTCCATCAGGAACTGGCGCTCGGTTTTATTGAGCAGGGTCCAGTAACACACAAAGACGTAGACCGCTGCGGCCATCAACGCCTGTGAGACCAGTAGCAGATAGCTGTCCGGTGGGCTGACGCGTGCAAACCAGTACAGCAATGCCAGTAGAATAAGGCTGGCGGGTATAACGCGCACGTAAGTCTCTTTAAAGTACGCAGTCAGGCTCGAGCCAATTACGCGGCTGGTTAATATCGGTGTAATAATGCCGTAGAAGCAAATTTGTGTGAACGCCGTGGCACCGGCCACACCAACCAGTCCGTAGCGCTGAATGAAAATGATGCTTAAAACCAGGTTAAGCAGCGAAAAGCCAAAGTTGTAAAACGAAAACTTGCGATGGTTGGCGGTGCCCAGCAGAATTGAGTAGCTCAGTAGTTGCGGCCCTTTGATTAGCTGTGTAAAAAACATGATCGACAACACAGTCGAACACGCAACGGCATATTTTTCACCCATCCACAGGCCAACAAAAAAGTCACCCATTACCAGCACGCCAATGCACAGCAGGTTGGAAATCATTAGCATAAACTTGGTGCCGGAAACATAGGTTTCATAGATCGCCTGGTTGCCCTGTGTGGCATCCTGTTCGCTGAACACCGGCACAAAGGTTTCGGCGATAGCGTGTATCAGTTTGTTGGTATATTCGCTCAGGCTCCACGGAATGGTGTAGTACGTGATGGCCGCGGCTGACATGAAGTAACCGATCACAAAGGCATCACTGTAGTACACCAGCTGCATGGCCAGCATGGATAAAAACGTGTACTTGCTGTAGGTGAATATTGAACCGATCACCGGCCGCTCGGCGTTACGTACATTCAGTGACGCTTTCGGTTCAATCTTGCCAAGCGCGTAGATGTACACAATGGCGGCGAATACATTGCCAAGCAGGTTGACGATACCCATAGCTACCAGATCGTAGCCGTTGTTCAGTACCAGGTAGAAAAAGCAGGCGTTCAGCATTGCCACAGTCAGGCTGACACCATTGATGATTTCATGGCGCTGAAAGCCGTACATAGAACCGACCAGAATGCCGGTCGTGACAAAGATGGCGATATCGAGTGACGCGATCAGAATCAGCGTGTGCACGTTTTCGCCGAGTTCACCTTCGAACTTGAAGGTGCTGACCATGAAGTCAGCAATGAACGGGCTTACCAGCACCAGCGCAGTGCCCACCGTGAACATAATCACCAGGCCCGACGCCAGCACCGTATTGAGTGACTTGTAGTCCTTCAGTGCCTTGTACTTGGCAACGTACTTGGCTATCGCGGAGCTGATGCCGAGGTCAAGCAGCGCCATGTAGCCGGTGAGCGCCGAAATGACGGACCAGACGCCGTATTTCGTATCGCCCAGCGTATGCACCAAAAACGGCGACAGCAGGAACGCAATAATGATAGTTCCCGCGATACCAACGTAGTTGGAAAAGATGTTCTTGGTTATTGTTTTAAACATGACTGATTTATCGTCAACTGACGTCTCAATCCACAACACATAGGATGCTCAATTGCAGATCCCGTGCGGTGTGTCTGATTACTGCAGATGCATGGTGGCTAAACCCCGGGCGAAGGAAATTCCGGGAACGGTTCGGGTAGGCAACGAAAATAGCGCCCGGCTACAGTAATTGCGGGAGAATCAGTTATTGCTTAAGTTATAAAGTGAGAATCGCTTCACGACCAGCCGGTGTTGGATCACTGGCTTACCGTGGCTGCCATCACAGCTGTTGTCTGATGATTCCCCCGGGTTATGATGGGCGGCCCGCCTGTCCGTACCTGACAGTCCTTTTTTTCACTCCGCAGATATCTTATTCATGTCAAACAGTCGCGCCGATGCGCTGCAATACACCGGTGGCAGCCTGATTCTGCTGGCCACAGCAATCATGTGGGGCGTGCAATTCCCGGTAGCCAAGTCTGCGTTTGAATCAGTCGATGCGTTTCACGCTGCTGTGTACCGCTTTGGCATTGCCGCGATGATTTTAATGGTGGTGTTACTGGCCATCGAAGGTCGTGCGGCGTTTCGCCTTAATGCTGAAGGGGTGAAGGTTTGGCTTGCCGGTGTGCTTGGTATGTGTGGCGCGCCAACGCTGATTTTTGGCGGGCTGATGCTCACGCGTCCGGAGATAGCCGCGATCATTGTCGCCACCCAGCCGATAATGGCGGTGCTGGTGCAGCGACTGGCCGGTGGAGAACTCCCGGGCTGGCGCACCAGCACCTGTGTCGCCCTCGCTTTCATCGGCGTGGTGACCGTGGTCACTGAATGGAACCTGGAGTTACTGCGTTCCCCCATTGAGCTGTGGGGCAATCTGATGGTGCTGGCCGGTGCGCTGTGCTGGGTGCTCTATACCTTCGCCTGCAGTCGCTATACACAGTGGTCCAATCTGCGCCTGACGACCTGGTCAATGATGTCTGGTTTGCTGGGCAATATTCTGGTGGTAGTGGTGCTGGTGTCACTTGGTGTGGTGACACATCCGTCACCAGATGACTGGTATCAGGCCAGGTACGAGCTCACCTTCCTTACCTATATCGGTGTCCTGATGGGGATGTTTGCGTGGACGGCAGGCAGCCGTCGCGTCGGTGCGCTGAATGCGATGCTGTTTACCAATCTGATACCAGTGTCGACATTTGCGGTGCGCTACGCACAGGGTTATCGATTTTCCTGGCTGGAGCTGGCCGGTGCTGTCATGGTGATTGGCGCGTTGCTGGCGCAAAACCTGGTGTTACGCTGGCGCCTTAAGCAGTCGGCTGCATGATTATCAGATATCCAGCACCAGGGTGCTCGACTGCGAGCGTGAGCAGCAGACGGCAATCTGCCGGTTACTGCTCTTTTCACTATCGGTTTGCACCATGTCGCGATGCTCCGGTGTGCCCTCCAGCACATTGGTCAGGCAGCTACCACAGACGCCGTTTTCACACGACGTTTCCACTGCAATACCCGCATCAGTTAACGCACTGAGGATGGTGGTATTAGCAGGCACCTGTAGTGTTTTACCAGAACGCCGGGCAATCAGTGTGAAGGCGTCGCCGTCCGGATCAATCTCAGCGCTAAAGTGTTCCCGATAGACAGACTGCGCAGCTATACCGGCGTTGCATGCCTGTGCCGTTACCGTCTCCATAAAACCCTGCGGTCCACAAACGTATAGCGCCGCATTTGCTGGCGTGTAGATCAATGGCTCGATGTTTAGTGTTTGCGGGGTGTTGTTATCAGCTGGCTTGTGTTCATGCACGACCACTTGTTGTTGAAACGGCCATTGTTGCAGGTCATCCCGAAATGGCAGATGGTCCGTGCTGCGAACATAAATGTGCAGTGTAAAATTGCGTTGTGCGCGGTGCAGTGCCCATGCCATAGACAGCAGTGGCGTCAGTCCAATGCCACCGGCAAACAGATACACGTGACCGCTGTGTTCAAGCAATGGAAAGAAGTTACGCGGTGGACTGAATTGCAGTACATCGCCAGCAGATGCGTGCTGATGCAGCCACTGTGAGCCTCCGAGTGAATCCGCCGTTTTTAATATAGCGATGCGGTAGCGTTCTGGTTCCGGTGCACCGGTCAGTGAGTATTGGCGGGTGTGTCCATTCGGCAGTTGTAAGCTGATGTGAGCGCCGGCGTCATAAGGCGGAAACGCAGTGCCATTGTGCGGTGTCAGCTCCAGACAGATTATGTTCTTAGCCACCACATAACGCTTGTTAATCTGCCCGTAAATCATCGTGTTAGTGTCATCAGTGCCGTGCTGTTCAGCAGCGGAGTCTGATGCAATGCTCGACACCGGCAAGCTGCGCTGCTCGCGCTCGAACCGGCAGGGCAGTGTTGCGTAGGCTCGAATGGTATTGTTGAGCTTGATAGTCGGTGTTTCTGTGGTGAGCGATGCGACCCTGGATATCATTGCGTGCAGCAATGCTTCCATCTCCAGTTGCGCCAGGTGCATACCAACACACATGTGCACGCCACTGCCAAAGCCAAGATGCTTGCGCGGGTTGCGCGTTATATCGAATTGATCAGGGTTGCTGAATACGCGCTCGTCGCGGTTGGCACAGGCAAACAGCATCATCACGCGGCTGCCTTTTTTTATCTGGTGTCCGGCAATAGTGGTATCCGTGCTGGTATGCCGCGAGAAGCTGCGTATCGGCGTCGCCAGTCGAATCGCCTCGTTCACTGCACGGTTGATAAGCTCGGGTTGCTGTTTTAACTGCTGCCATTGTTGCGGATTTGCAGCCAGCTGAAAGATCAGTTCAGCAGTGGCAGAGATCGTCGTGTCGAGGCTCGGGTTGATGTAGTCGCGGATGGCAAACGGGGCAAGCTCGGCTGCCAGTCGTTGCTGGTCGACCAGTTCATGCACGCGGCGTGTCCAGCTGCCGGGTCGGAGGTTTTCGCGGGTGGCATCCTGCTCGATAAACGACCGCATATCGGCAATGGTGGCTAGCGCGTCACGACCCCGTTCGTTTTGAACACCAAGCACGTCGAATGCGGCCGCCGCCCACTGCAGCATGCGTTGCTGGCCGAAGTCGGGCAGGCCAACCATCTCGCGCACAATCGTCAGCGGCAGATGCTGCGCCAGATCGGTGACCACATCGAACTGGTCGCGGCTCAGCAGATCGTCGATCAGCTGGTCTGCCGCATTTTGTACCGCAGATTTTATGTGCCCGAGCTCGCCCGGCAGCATCGGCGCTGCCATCGCACGGCGCAACTCGGTGTGGCGGTCACCGTCAGAGGCTACCGTGTTGCCCTGCAGAAAATCGCACCCGAACTGATCGGCTGCAACGCCGCAGCGGCTGATGAATGTGGTGTGGTCGCGCAGTGCCGCCTGAACCTCGCGGTGCCGCGTCAGTGCATAGTTGCCGAGTGTGGGCAGCCACACAACCGCACCGAGGTCGCGCATGGCCGCGTAGCCAGGATAGGGGTCGCGAATAAAGTCGTCGGCAAAGAGATCCTGATCGAATACCGGAATCGAGGTCATGCGATACAATGGCCCGGTGAAGTGATTCAGAGTTTCGCATTGTTAAATTCTTTTAGCAATGCTAAATTTTGTGTGTACTGCTACCCCATACCTTGCTTGCAACAGAGGAAACTCGCGTGAAATTACAACCGCTACGCCTGGTCAGCTGCGCACTGACCGCACTGTTTGTGTCTGCTTCGGCGCACGCCGCTGACCACACCTTAACCATCTCAAGCTGGGCGCCGCCCACACACGGGATCAACGCTCAGATGTGGCCGAACCTCATTAAGATGATGGAAGAGGCGACCGACGGCAAAGTCACCGGTGAAATCAAATACGGCCTGGCACCGCCACCCGCACAAATGGACCTGGTGATGGACGGCGCGGCGGATATGACCGTCATCTTTCATGGTTACCAGCCGGGTCGCTTCACTGCTACCAAGCTCATTGAGCTGCCTGGTTACGAAGGCAATGCCGAAGCGGCATCAGCGGCGTACTGGCGTGTACACGAAAAGTATCTGGCAGCGGCCAACGAGCACCGTGGCGTAAAGCTGATCGGTCTGCATACGCATGGCCCGGCGCAGCTCCACTCTGATCAGCAACTTGCCGGTCTTGGAGATATCTCCGGTCTTAAGGTGCGCGTGCCTGGCGGTGTGGGCTCTGATGTTGTCGAGGCGCTCGGCGGAATCGGTATTCAGGTGCCGGCACCCAAGGTATACGAAACACTGGCATCAAAGTCTGCTGACGGTGTGATCATGCCTTTCGAAAGCCGCGGTGGCTTCAAGCTGACTGAAGTTGCCAAAAATGTATTCGAAGTGCCTGGTGGATTATATCGGGGTTCATTCGCGTACCTGATGAGTCAGGAAGCATTTGACAGGCTGCCTGAAGACATTCAACAGGCGCTTGAAGAAAACGTGTTTGGCGAGCCGGCCAGCCGTATGGCAGGTAAGGTTTGGGATGAGATCGATGTCAAAGGTCGTGAAGTGACAATGGCCACAGAAGATAACGCTATCATTGAAGCATCCGCTGACGATATGGCTGCCTATCAGCCGGTGGCACAGGGCATCATTGATGCTGTCACCAAAGAAGTCGAAGGCAAGGGTGTTGATGCACAGGCTGCTATCGAAATGATCAAGGGCGAAATGGCAAAGTAAGTTACGACCCGTTTGATGTTGTATTAGTTCGTCGCGCTGTGAGCGACAAACCAGGCGCTGTACACAATCGTTGTGTACAGCGCTTTAGTTCTTTTCCAGCCCCTTCCGCCTTCCGTTACGCTAATTCACCTCTCCCCATATACCTGGCTGCGCAATCGGCTGGCTGTGTAATCCTGCTGGCACCTTCGTAGCCACCTTATTCTCATGAATTTCCAGGCTAGTCACTCGTTATTCACAGGCGTCGGGTTATAAAAAATAGCGTTGATGTGGCACAGTGTGGAAGAACAACAAAGCGGTCTCTGATCAACAAGGCGTGGCAAACCGATATAGGGGATTCACAATGAAACTGCAGATCAACGGTAGTGAGCATGATATTCCAGTGCACTGGCAGGACGCCTCACTGCTACTGGTATTGCGTGAGTTACTCGGATACACCGGCAGTAAGTTTGGTTGCGGGCGTGGATTCTGCGGCGCCTGCACGGTACACATTGATGGAGAGGCCAGTCGCTCCTGTGTGTTGTCGGTTACATCTGTACAGGGAAAGTCCATAACCACCATTGAGGGGCTGGCCAGCAATGACAATCTGCATCCAGTGCAGCAGGCATGGGTGGAGGAGTCGGTGCCACAGTGTGGGTATTGTCAGTCGGGGCAAATGATGACGGCCGCAGCGTTGTTGCAGAAAAATACCAACCCGGATGCTGACGAAATTGCTGCGGCAATGGAAGGCAATCTGTGCCGCTGTGGTACCTATGGTCGTATACGTCGCGGTGTTGCCCGTGCCGCGCAGTTGTTGAACGAACAGCCAATCAGTGACACGCGATCAGATAGCCTGCGATCGGAAAAGGAGTCATCGTGAAACTGTCGCGACGAAAGTTCTTAATCGGTACTGGCTGGGTTGCAGGTGGGCTGACTGTGGTTGGTGTTGCAGGCTATAGCCTGTTGCCGCCATTGCCGACATTTGCGGTAACCGCTGAAGAGGACATCGATACCTGGGTGCAGATGTTGCCGACCGGTGTGGTGCGGTTTTATGTGCCACGTGCGGAAATGGGGCAGGGCATCGGCACCGGCCTTTCGCAGGTTGTGGCAGAAGAACTCGGAGTGTCATTAGACCGTATCGATTGTCAGTATCAAAGTACCGCGGCCATGGCACCCTGTCAGATGACCGTGGGCAGCCAGAGTATTGAAAACTACTTTGAGTTAACAGCACGGGCTGCAGCATCGCTGCGCGAAACGTTGCGTGAGCGTGCGGCGAATTACTTTGCGGCATCCGGCAATGCACTTGCAGATGCCACTGTTACACCTGTCGAAAACGGCTTTGCGCACGGTGACGATCAGTTTGTGAGTTACGAACAACTGTTGCAGGCTGATGAAGAATCAATCGTACCGCTGTTATCGTCACCGAACATCGAGCTTCGCAGTATGCGGCCGGCCAGTGAATGGTCGGTGCTCGGAAAGTCGGTAAAACCAGTGCGTATTGACGATATTGTGCGTGGCACGGAAACCTATAGTCGCGATGTGCGTCTGCCTGAGATGCAATACGGTGCTGTCGCACGTCCGCCTCAGCTCGGTGCAGAGTTTCAGCGCTACAACCGCGACGCTGCTATGACCGTGGCGGGTGTTAATGCAGTGGTTGAGCATGAGGGTCAGGTCGGTGTGGTGGCAGAGACACCAATGGCTGCGGCCAGTGGCGTTGCAGCTCTTGCCGTCGAATGGCAAACGCTGTCGCATGAAGCACTTGAGCGCGTGCAGACAACGCTTGATGTCGATGCCTTTATCAGCGCTGATAACTTTAACCACAGCGGCGATGAGCAGGGCACGCTAAGCGATGGTGTCGAGGCTGCCACGCAAACCTTGTCGCTGCGCTACGACTCACCAATGGTTGCACACTGTGCGATGGAGCCGCGCGCCGGTGTGGCACACTTTCGTCTGGATGATTCCGGTGCAGAAGCATGTGATCTGTGGACCGGCTCGCAGGATCCATGGCTAATCCAGTCCGCGGCAGCAGATGCGCTGGGGCTTGGCAAAGAAAAGGTGACAGTACACAACCATCGTGTAGGTGGTGCATTTGGCGGACGTGTGCTGTGTCAGGCTTCGATAGAAGCGGCGTGGCTAAGTCAGGCCGTGCAACTGCCGGTTAAAGTACAGTGGACGCGCGAGGACGAGTTTGCTTACAACTACGTTGGTCCGCAGTTTTCCACTCGCATAGATGCTGGTCTCGATGCCAACGGTCGCATCAGTCACTGGCATGGGCGCGCCGTCGGCGAGCCGGTACTGACATCATCAATGTTCTTTCCGCAACAGTTGCACTGGCTTGCCAATATGGTTCCCGACCCGGGCACCAGTCGTGGTATGGAACTGCCGTACAGCATCACGCCATTGAAGACCGACTTTGCCATTGAGCGCTTGCCTATGCCTACTGGCCCGTGGCGCGGACTGGGGGCGGCACCGAATACCTTTGCGGTGGAGTCCGCTATGGATGAGCTTGCGCAGGCAGCCGGCGTTGACCCGATAGAGTTTCGCTTGCAGCATCTGGACAATGCGCGGCTGTCAGCGTGTCTTACACAACTGAAGCAAAACGTCGCAGCCACTGATCGGCCTGTCGGTGTGGCAGCGGCGGTGTACAAAGGCGTCACCTATGTTGCCGTTGCAGCGCAGGTGGAGGTTGAATCAAACAAGGTGCGCGTCACAAAGCTCAGTTGCGTGCACGACTGCGGCAGAGTGATATCACCGGATCAGGTTCGTGCGCAAATAGAAGGCAATCTGGTGTGGGGTATCGGTATGGCGCTGACTGAGCAATTTGACCTGCAAAACGGTATTGCTCAAACGAACAATTTTGATCG
>CAYMFQ010000094.1:15080-19387 GCA_964389335.1 uncultured Granulosicoccaceae bacterium | reverse complement strand
CGTCGCCTTGGTAGGCCATTACCCCACCAACAAGCTAATCCGGCTTAGGCTCATCTAATAGTGCGAGGTCCGAAGATCCCCCGCTTTCCCCCGTAGGGCGTATTCGGTATTAGCTCGGATTTCTCCGAGTTATCCCCAGCTACTGGGCAGATTCCTAAGTTGTACTCACCCGTCCGCCACTCGTCGCCTGGTAGCAAGCTACCATCGTTACCGTTCGACTTGCATGTGTTAAGCATGCCGCCAGCGTTCAATCTGAGCCAGGATCAAACTCTTCAGTTCAATATCATGTGGATCCGAAGATCCGGTATAACGTTGACGAAGCGTCGATTCTAAACTTGAATTAAAACTACTTACGTTGAATTAACTAGGTTCAGATGCTCCATCGATTATGTTGCTTTGCGCATCATCATCGTGAAAGCACCCGCACAAGTTACTTAGACCAAATTGTTAAGGAACGTTGATTTCGATTTGAAATCGTTTGAGCTATTTTTGCTCAAGCAAGCTCTCCATTGTAGAACCTGCGTTTTTTAAAGTCAAGCTTTTTCCAAGCTTCACTTTTCTGATGGCTTGTTGAAGCCGTCGTCCAAGTGAGAGCGGTATATTATAGATGGTCTTCAGCCGATGCAAGCCTTTTGATAAAAAAAACCTGCACTTTTTTCGTCATCCAACCGCCACCAACATCAGTCGCCAGTCAAACACTATAAATACAGTGTTTTAGGTTATAGAAGTTGGGTAAAAGGATATCGCTTCACCGGGGAATAAGAGCAACCCCTAATCCGCCAGAATATGAAAGCGCGGGTTTATGCAGAGCATTGGGGTCGATGGCACTTGTCTGCCACCGTTTATAGCGACATCTTTCCATTAACAATATTGGTGCCATTTGCGAGACAGCTCGGTAGTACAGGAGCACACACGCGGTGATAGAAGATCGTTAATTCCATGGGCATACATCGTATATAGATAGAGAGTATTTTTTACACGCTCTCCGCAGGCCGAAAAGGTTGTGCTTTTTGTGTCTGCCCAAGCTCGTGCTTTGCACGCGACTAACGGAGGAACCAGCTTATTTCACTCATCAGATGATTTGCACGCTAACACAGCAAAATCCCACTCTATTCTCCTTGTCCCCCTGGGGATCAACACTAAGCAGAAAACCAAAGCGCTCTAACCCGCCGCCATGTCCGCGTCCCATTTATTTTCCATATATATATGCACCGCCACAGATCCGGCGCCATTTACTCCGCACAACTATCCCCCTATGGACAAAGAGCACACGGCCCGGGCGAAATTTATGGCAGCTCAATCTATAGATTTGACGCGATTTATCAATTGCCTTCCTGGCAGCAGCTGCAAATCCTCCACAGCCAACTATTCTTTCTGATATGCAACGCTTTATCAGCGCATTGCGACTAGAGCATCTCATCTAACTAATTGAAAAATATAGAATGTACCCGGTCCGGCATTACCGCTCGCAAATTGACGAATTTCCCTTAAATCCATATCCTAACTGGCTGGATTGCTTAGAGATATCTACGTGGCACAAAACAACAAGCGGCAGAACAATCTCGTTCTCGTCGACTATAAAAACACCACGGTTATGCAGGCTGAAAACACCGACGTTCCCACGCACAAACGCGGCGGTGGTGTCGAGCAGAGCAGCCGCACTGAACGCGATGGCGTTGAGGGCAACGGCCGGATCCGTAAAGTGCTAATTCTGGGCGTGGTGGCGATAGCCGGTACTCTTATTTTTAACGCTGTGTCGAGCGACGACCCGACGCACAACCAGACCGCGGTTCAGGACACGCAAAAACAACAGCAGCCGGAACAACCCAAAGCTGCCACTCAATCTTCCAGTGGCGAACCCGCTGTTATTCGACCTGATATCGAAGTGGCGGTGGCAACCCCCAACTTTATATTTAACTCGCACGTGAACGCTGTACCGGAAGAGCTTCCCGCACAGGGCGATGTGCCGCTTGTGGAAGTCGAAGCAATTGACGATGCAGTGCCGGCAACTGCTGACGCCGATCCTGTTAACCCGGCACCACTGGTTGTGGCGGCACCGGAGCTCGCTAACGACTACACGCAAGAGCCTTCGCAGATTGTTTTGAAAGTGGTAAAGGGCGATACATTGTCCGGCATGCTCTCAGATCAGGGACTTTCGCAACAGGAAATTGGTGCGATAGTGGCACTGCCGGAAGTTAAAGATCACCTGGTGAACATCCGCCCCGGCCAGGAAATCGAGGTTAACCTCGACGCCAACCGCCGGCTGACACACATAAGGCGGGTAATCGACCTTGAGAAGACACTGGTGGTCGAGCGCCAGCCAGACAATGTGTTCCTGGCAGCTCTCGATACCAAGCCACTTGATAAGAATCTGCAGCTGGCCGAGGTAAACCTGCAATCGTCACTGTATCTGGACGGTGCTGATGCCAACCTCTCGGAAGCAATGATTATGGACCTGCATTCTATTTTTCAATGGAGTGTCGACTTCAAGCGCGATGTTCGCTCAGGCGATCAGCTGGCCGTGCTCTACGAGGCCTTCTACAAAGACGGCGAAAAAGTAATGGACGGCAATATACTGGCCGCTGAGTATCGATCTGCAGCAAAAACTCATCGGGCGTATCGCCACGTCGTCGGCAAACGTGCCAGCTACTATGATCAAACGGGGCAAAGTCTGCAAAAACGCTTTTTACGCAATCCGATCAAGGCGCGCATTACCTCGCGCTTTAACTTAAAGCGTAAGCACCCGATTCTACACACCATTCGCGCACACAAGGGCGTGGACTATGGCGCGCGCACTGGCACACCCGTGCACTCGGCTGGCGATGGCCGGGTAATTTTCGCCGGTGTAAAAGGTGGCTTCGGCAACACCGTCGAAATTCAACATGGCAAGCGCTACACAACTTTGTATGCGCACCTCAGTAAATTCCCCGAGAATATGAAAACGGGTTCTCGAGTGTCTCAGGGAGACGTCATCGGCTTTGTGGGTAGCACCGGCTTTGCCACTGGCCCACACCTGCACTACGAATTCCGCGTCGATGGCGTACATCAGGACCCGCAGAAGGTAAAACTGCCTGGTGGCAATCCGTTGATCGATGGGGAATTACTAGCCTTCAAAGAATCCATCCGAAACCTCGATGCGCGCTTTGCTTCGCTACGAAGCGAAAGCGACACCCTGGCAATGCGCTGAGCGAGCCGATCGTAGAAAAGACAACACCCGACGGTCTATATGTCGGGTTAATATCCGGAACCAGTGCGGACGGAATCGACGCCGCACTGGTGAATATCGACCAGGGTGAGGTCGAATTTAAATCAGCTCTCACCCTTCCCTACCCGTCCAGACTCCAGGACCGGCTGCTGCGTCTCAACGATGCTGCAAAGATATCCCTGCCAGAACTGATTCAACTCGATGGCGAAATAGCCGTCGCATTTGCCGACGCAGCCAACGCGCTACTCGATGGCAGACACCAGCCCATTGTCGCGATTGGCTCGCACGGGCAGACCATTTTTCATCTGCCAGAAGCCGACATGCCCGGGACGCTACAACTGGGCAACGGGAGTGTGATTGCGCACCGCACTGGAATCGACACCGTTTGTGATTTTAGAAGTGCAGATATGGCTTGTGGGGGCCAGGGTGCACCGCTGACCCCTGCTTTCAATCAGGCCGTATTTCGCAGTGACAATCCACGAGTAATGGTAAACCTTGGCGGCATTGCCAACGTTACGCTGCTCGACGACATTACACTGGGCTTCGATACCGGACCCGCCAACACGCTGCTGGACGCATGGATCAAAGCGCATAAAAAACTGCCTTATGATGCAGGCGGTGCATGGGCGCGCTCCGGCACCTGTCATCAGGGGCTGCTTAGTCAGATGCTGGCAGATCCGTACTTTGTAGTGCAGCCACCAAAGTCCACCGGGCCCGATTACTTCAGCCTGTCGTGGCTGCAAGCCCACCTGCACGCGTTGCCGGACACACCGTCGCCAGAGGATGTTCAGGCCACATTACTGGAATTGACAGTTCGCTCGGTGGCTCGGGATATCCTTGCGCACTACCCGGCCGGTGTGGAAATCATTTTATGCGGAGGGGGTAGCCACAACGACTATCTGGTTAACCGCCTGAAACATCACTGTGGCGGCTGTACCGTCACCACTACGGCAACGGCGTTCAGTATGGACGTGGATCACTGTGAGTCTGTGGCATTCGCATGGTTCGCCTATCGCTACATGGCAAACCTGCCAGGCAATCTGCCCGAAGTTACCGGTGCCAGTAGACCAACAATACTCGGGGCGTTACACAAAGCGCCGCG
>CAYMFQ010000094.1:0-14980 GCA_964389335.1 uncultured Granulosicoccaceae bacterium | reverse complement strand
TTGCCTAGACAGAGAAGGAGGAACCGCAGCCACAGGTCGTGGTCGCATTCGGGTTGCGGATAACAAACTGCGAGCCTTCGAGTCCCTCGGTGTAATCTATCTCTGCACCGATCAGATACTGGTAACTCATCGGGTCGATCAGGAGTTTGACACCCTCTTTTTCGACCTCTGTGTCTCCATCGTTGATATCTTCATCGAAGGTGAAACCATACTGAAAGCCCGAACACCCTCCGCCTGAAATAAAAACGCGCAGTTTGAGTTCGGGGTTGCCTTCCTCTTCGATCAGCCCCTTTACCTTAAGCGCTGCCGCTTCTGTAAACACCAGTGGGTCTGGGAAATCGTCAAATTGCTGTGTATCTGCTTCTGCGCTCATGGAAAGTCCGGGGGGTTAGAAACCTGTTTCATAAAATGTAGCATTACCCGACAAAATCAATCAACTATTAAGTCTTATTGCGAGAAAATTCTCTCGAACAGGGACTGCACTCACGAAAAGCCTGTCGCCACATTGCCAGATGGAAAGACCACACTTTCGCCGGAGCACCCCATGCTGCCAGCACGCCGGCAAGTTACCGGTCGCTCAGGCTTGTTATGAATGGTGGTACAAATACACGCGAGCTACAACATATAGCGCTTTTTGACCAGTCAAAGACTATTTATTCTGTTTGGCAAACTTTCCAGGTGACTTTAAACCGCTGCAACAGTGGTAAAAATTACTCATCAAAAAACATTACACAGCTGTTAGCTTCACCCCAAAGGCTAAAAAAAAGCACCTAAACAACGAACCTTACAACGCTCTATTTATCGTATTTTCAATAGTTTACATGCTATTCATCACGTGAATTCGACAATTTGATTTCAACGTAATAACATTCGCCTCAACATCTTGCTGAAACCAAATTAAGCAACTCAATAGTTGTAGAGACGAGCATGAAAAGATTACTTATATTTTCAACTGCCGCTTTTGTCGTGAGCATTTGCACAGTTGGTTTTACAGCCAAAATAAAAAATACCGGCACCATCAAGATAGAAAATAACTCGGCACACTTTGCAGTAAACAACTGCCATATTGGTAAATTTTACGAGCAGGTTCACCTGTATGCAGGCTCCGGGGTGTTGCCGGATGGAAAAAAATTCGAAATTTCGGCAGACGGCAGCGGTGGCTGGGTTGAGATGCACGTTGGCGTAGACTCAAGCGCACCTGAGGCGTTCTATACGTCTACTTTGCGTAACCCGGAAGAGTCAATCAAAGTCGGCTCAAAAGAGGTGGTAATTCGTGGCCGGTTCGAAGAGGCGATTTCCGACACCAGCGGCATTCCGTTCGAACTCACCGCTTCATGCGAAGGCTAACGGTGCACTTGGCTGAAGAAACTAAGCAAGAAACTACAATGACTATGCCGGGCCGGTCGCCCGGTCTACCATTAGACCAACCGACGCCACTGTTGACCTCTAAATCCAGCGATCGGTGACAGAATCGCCCATCCGCATTAGCGCCGGATCAACAACCAGCACAAGACTGGAATCTCCAGCGAGGAACGCCCCCCGATACGGTGCGCCCAGCATCAATGTCTGACTGCTTGTTACGCTGACTGTTTGCTTGCCCAGCACCGCATCGGCGGCTATCGAGACAGGGCTCCCGTTACTCCCAGCGTCCTGTTCACACAGAATCAGCAGCTGCTCTGAGCGCTCTTGTATTCCTGTCGTAAGCGAGCCTGGTACGCCGTACAGGCGATTCTCTCGCCTGAAGACCAGTACTTCTTCAGACACTATTAACACGGGCAACTCAACCCGCACACGACCGCCACCTTCTTCTGTAGCTATCCGGCCGCGATAGTAGGCGGCAATATCGATTAACCGCTGCAGCGCCGCCAGCGCAATCTGATCCAGCCTGCGAGGGTCGTCGTTCTCAACCGGGTGGCCGGATTCACCCGGCTCCATAGACAGAGCCCCAGGCAGGGGCGCTTTCAGCATATGCGTATCAACGCTTCGCAGTCGGGCATTGTCCATCGCAAACGCGGGCAAGGACACGCCATCTATATAGATGGTCAGCGTGCCGTCATGTTGTTTGAAATGAAGCGCGCGTTCCTCAGCCTTGCCGCGGGCATGGCTTTCAAACAGCGCTCGAATGGCATAGCTGAGGTGATCGTGTAGCTGCCCGTCAAGAACAACATTCGCTGCATCCCCTTCGTGCCGCACAGCAGCGCCGAGTTTGCCCAGTTCACCGGCGAGCGTACCAGCGGTTTGCTGTTCATCCACGCCGAGCACCGACGCCATATTGGTCACTGACTTACGCTGCCGTGACAACAGTGAGTCGATCTTGAAGAAAAGACCGTCCACCGCGCTGACACCGGCCGTGCCTTCATCTGCATCTGAGGTTATCCGACGCGCGTCGGGATACACCTGCAGTGTTCGACGCAGTTGCTCAAGGCGCTCCTTGATCGCCTTGTTACCCTTGGAAATCTCGCGCAGTACATCGATAAGTTCGTTGCGGTCAGGCCAGTCAGCGCCGTCCATCGATGGTATATCGGTAATCGGCACAGCCACGGGCTGCGCTGCCGGAGACTGGATCGATGGTTTGGCTGGCTGTAGCGCAGCGTCACTGATCGGCGGTGAAACTTCTGCAGATTCCCTTGCTGGAACAGGCAGAGTATCTGCACCAACACCGTCAATATCCGATTCGAAATCAGCCATATCCGTGGGCGGCATGTCCGCCCCCAGCTTCTCGTACAGCTCGGTATGATCGACAAGCTGTTCGTTGTTTCGAATGCGATCGAGGTCGTCGCCGAGGACCTCGACCGTTTCGATCGCGAGGTCAAAAAAGTCATCGTTTGGCACTTCACCAGCCGCACGTTGTATCTGCATGCGATTTAACAGTCGGCGCACCACGGTAGAAATACTCGACAGCCCGGCAGTTTCCGCACTGTCGTGTAGCGCCGACAACAGCCGATTCACCTCTTCGAATCCTCTGCCCACAAAGGCAGACGCCCGCCAGCGCTGTATTTGCTCGAACAGGCGTTGTAACAATTCATCTGCATCAGAGACAAACACGTTAACCAAACCGGTGGCTTCGCTGTTGGCGCGAATTTCGTGTTTATTCTCTGCCGCCACATCGATCATTCGCTGCGTTACGTCAGACAGCAATATCGGCGTTGGCTTTTGATTCACAATTGAATCGATGCCAAGCGTAATGGCAATGATGGCTTCCTGCACCAGCAGAGTGTCTGCCTGGCTGAGCGTGAACCCGGCTTGTTCGGCACTTCGCAACACCTGGTTCAGGGGCACCAACAGTTGCAACAGGGCAGAAGCCCGCGCATTTCGAGCTGTGATGTAAAGTTCGTCTAGTGCATCAACAACCGCTGAGTCTGGTGCGAGGTTGCCAGTATTTCCCAGCGCGAGGTCGAGCGCCTGCTGAATTACATCGACGTACTCATTGCATTGATTGCCAAAACCTATGTCGTAACCGCTCTCGGCAACACCGGTGTCATAGTCAGCCGATTGCTCAAGCGTGTCGATATGCTCTGTCATGGGTGTGTCGGTTTAATACGGTTTAGGTGGCGCACGTTATTCACCGGCAGAATGACGGGTTGCTGCAGCAGGTACGGCGCTATCAGCGTACAGTGCTGCGGATCGGGCCAGGTTATCGGACAGTGTCTGCACCTGACCGATAGTTTCCAGCAGTTCCATCGTATCACCTTCCGTGACAGGCCCGGCATCCGCTTTCAGCTGCTCGACAGACTGATACAACGCCGCGTGCTGCTGTTGAATAACCGCCAGCGCATCCGCCATAGCCATGGTGTGGGTTTCAGCGTGGGTCTCGGTGTGGCCATCAATTTCGTGCCTCGAGCCGCTGTCACTTGCATCGCTTTCGATACCCTCTCTGTCAATAGCATCAAGGCAATCGTCAATAGACTTTTGCAACACATCGAACTGCTGCACGATATCGTACCTGTCATTCGCGAACGACTCTGCGTAGTGCTGTAGTTCATCGGCAATTGCTGACGACAGGCGCTCGGCGCCGGCAGCATTTGCCGCCAGTTGATTCGACGCGGACTGCATTTCCTCGACCATGCGGCTTTGATCGTTGATGTCGGGGGTGCTGGCAACTGCCGTCATGTGCAAGGACGTGTTTAACACCTGCAGCCTGGCCTGTTCTGCAGCCAGCCTAACCGCCGAAATTGATCCGGTGAGTTCGTGCATGTGCTGACGCATGGTAAGCAATTCTTCACTATGGCGAGCACCACTTGCGATGGCACCTGACTCATCAGCAGACCCACCGTTTAGATTTCGACAGACCGACAACCGAGCCGATAACTCCTGCAAGCTGTCGCGAACCATGGCATGTGACTGAGCGTCGGCTTGCCGTGGTGGCAATGGTTGGGTCTGGCTCAACTCGATGGCCTGTTCAAGCGCCTCGGATTGCCGCAGCAGAGCATCCGACACTTGCTCTGTGAGCTCCTGTTGTTTGGTATGCGCTGTAGCCAGACGCCGCACCACCTGATGCTGCGTAACTGCGAGTTCGTTCAAGTGCAAACCCGTGCGTTTAAACACCCGCACCAGTCCACCGAGCATATCCGCCGTATGGTTGGAAGCCTGTGCGATGGCATTGAGCGTTGCGTCCCTTTGTTGACTGGCGCGAACACCAAGCCTTCCATCCGCAATTGCTGACAATTCGGTGCGCAACCGGGCAAGCCCCTGTTGATCACCGCCACCGCCGGTGGAAAGTTTGCGCCATATACGCCACAGCGCAAGCATTAAACAAATTAGCGCGAGGCACAGTGCCACCAGCGTAAACAGTACCGCACGCCTGTTTTGATGTGATGCAAACTCAAGTTGCTGCTGATAGTTACTGGCGCTGTCGAGGGCTCTGGCAATTGGTGCAGATGCCGGGTTGCCAACGCTGTTAGCACGGCCTGCAGACCCACCCACAGATGCAACGCTTTCATTCATCGAGAATTCCGCCGTTCGGGCCGCCGCAAAGTCCCGTGCCTGACTGACAAAGCTACTAAGCAACAGGTTGGTTTCGTAGCCGATTAGTATTCCGCCATTGTCGCTGCGCGTTTCTGCGATCAGTTGCTCGATCTGTGTTTGCAGTGCCGCCAGGCTATTCAGCAGCCCTCGGGAAAATGCATCGGCAATCATGTCGGTTTGACTGGACAGTACAAATTCGAGATTTCTCATGGTTGCCAGCAATCGGCTGTTGGCCGCAAGCAGGTTGGGGGACAACGTATCCTGCGATATCGCAGCAAATACACTGTCAAAAGAGTTGCGCAGTTCCAGAAAGGGTTGCATCAGCTTGCCCGGGTCGTGCGATGCCCCCACATCCGGAATGGCGGAACGCGCTGCAAAGGCCTGCTTTACCGCATTCCAGTTTTGTATAAAGGTGAGTCGCGCCGCTCTGAGGTCTGCATCTTCACGACTAAAAAACACACTGCGCCCTGCATGCGCATTGGCGAGTTCACTGGTCTGCACATCTGCAAATCCGATGAGGCGAGCAATATTGTCATCGAGCACCGGATTGCCGGTCGGCGATCGGTCGACAATACGGCCAAGTTCTACCAGTACCTGGGTTGCCTCGCCGGTCAGTGCCATTTGATTGCGGTTGTGCGCAAGCCGGTCGGCCACGGCAAATAACACAACGATGCCAATCGCCAGCGCAAGAATTCCAAATAACTGAAAACCGACTGCGAGTCGGGATTCAACAGCGTGTTGACTCAACTAACCAACCCCATGGCAGACAGTTGTACTGCCACCAGCAAACGCGGTACGTCCAGCACAACAACGCGACGTTCATGGCTGCTGTCAACGCTGCCACCGGAAATCACTGTATGTTCATCCTGCACTACGCCAATGCACTCGGCAAACTCGTTCAACGGTGTCGGAGAGTCACTGTCTCTTGCTACTTTTTTCAACACAATCACCGTTTCGATGGCAAGCATCACACGCACACCATTGTGGTTAAGCAGCAGCCCGTGCCTGAAGCTGTCAACTCCGCTCGGCGCTGCATCGCCAAGCTGTTGTGCATCAAGCAAGGGTGAAATATCGACAACGGGTACGGGACGCCCGGCGTGTTCCGCCAGCCCCAACAGGGTTGCGCCGGCACCGGGCACTTCTGTTATACCCGGCAGTTCGAGAATTTGCTCAATGAATTCTGCGGCTATTGCAAAGTCGTGTGAGTCGATGGAAAAGACCAGCGCGTGCCTGCTGGTGTTTTCTGTTTCCAGCAACGCAGCATCCCAGACCTTATCGAGCGCAGGATCTGCTGGTTGGTTGCCGTTAACGTTGATCATTGTGGGCGCTCAGACTTGTAAAAATTGATTCTCAGGCTTAAACACCACTGCCCGTTCTTGTTGTTATTGTTGTTTGCCGCGCCACTGCCTGCCGGTACACCTGCGAAAGGCCGGCGTCTACACCAGACACCGCAATACAATCCGCTGCACTTTATCCTAACCGGATCATCACAGCAAATTAAAATTCCAGTTCAAACAGCAGAGACTCTTATATTTTTCAATAGCTTAAGTCATTACGCGCCGAACTCGAATGGAACACCGCTGAGGCGATACAATACCGGTCAGGTACACACAACCAGAGCAAACCAAACATGCCCACAATAGGGATATTGATGGATCCGATCGAATCCATCACCGTTGCAAAAGACACCACCCTGGCGATGATGCTGGCGGCCCAGGAACGCAACTGGAAGCTGAAGTATTTTTTGCGTACCGATTTATTCATGCGTGACGGCAAAGCATCTGCGACGATGCGCGACATCACAGTGCAGGATGACGCCAGTCACTGGTTTGATCTGGGCGAGCCCACCGACCTGCCGCTGGACGCATGCGACTGCATTTTAATGCGGCTTGATCCGCCGTTTAACATGGACTACGTGTTTACAACGTATTTTCTGCAGCGCGCAAGCGACGATGGCGTGCTGGTGCTAAATCGGCCTTCCGCCCTGCGCGACCTGAACGAAAAGGTTTTCACCGCATGGTTTCCAGAATGCTGTCCGCCGACGCTGATTACCAGCAACAATGACAAACTTCGCGACTTCCACCGTGAATATAAAGATGTCATCGTCAAACCGCTCGACGGCATGGGTGGTTCATCTATATTCCGACTGAAAAAGGATGATCCGAACATCAGCGTGGTCCTGGAGACGATGACCGACTTTGGTAAAACCCAGATTATGGCGCAGCGATACATTCCGGAAATTGTCGACGGCGATAAACGCATTCTGGTTGTCGGTGGCGAGCCGGTGTCACATGCGCTGGCGCGTATGCCGGCCGCGGGTGAAACACGAGGCAATCTCGCTGCTGGCGGCAAAGGCATTGCCGTACCGCTGTCAGCAAGAGATCGTGAAATAGCCGAAACCATTGCACCGGTGCTGGTGGAAAAAGGCGTATTGTTTGCCGGCATTGATGTCATCGGTGACTGGGTGACGGAAATCAATGTGACCAGCCCGACCTGCGCCCGCGAGCTAAATGCACAGGTTGGCCTTGATATTGGCGGTCAGTTTATGGATGTCATCGCCGCCAATCTCTGAGGAGGCGCTCTCTCAGTACCGCACACCAATTACACCGTCTTAAGTAGCAGACGCACAGCGAACGCCACACCTGCGCGACAAGCTTCCGTGGTCTACCTTATAAGGTGTGAATGAAATTGCTGCGAACAACTTATCTGCCGGCCACTACTGGCCGGATACACAAGCACGAGAACGCTCCGGCCCCAATGTATTAGTGGCTGCACTTGCACTTGCCGGACTCGTTCATCTGGTAGTGATTTTCGGTGTCACCTTCGAAGATATCCGCGAGCGCTACATACCGCCGTCGCTCGACGTAATACTGATACAGCAGCCCAATGATGACGCAGCCGAGACAGCCAGCTTTTTAGCGAACCATTCTCAGGCAGGTGGCGGCAGTAGCGAAGTGCCAAAACGCCAGACCTCACCAGGCACAGACGTCGATGCCGAACACGGACAAGCACCGAAAGCGGTGACCGCTGCATCCCCTGCGGCAACGCAGGAAGCGGCCAGTGAATCGATAACTCAGATCTTTTCAGACCACCAGATAAAGGAAACCCCGGAACGCGAGCAGGTAAACCAGGTAACCAATGCCCCTGAAGCAAAAGCCCTGGCCACGCAGCTTGAAATCGCACGTCTGCGCGCCGAACTCGCACAGGAAATGCAAGCCCTGTCAAACCGACCAAAAACCCTTTACGTTACCGCCAGCACGCAAAAATCCACCGCCGCTAACTACATGCTGGAGTGGGTAAAAAAAGTAGAGCGTGTCGGCAACCTGAACTATCCGTCAGTGGCATACCGGAAAAGTGGTTCACTGGTGATGGTGGTTGGCATTAACCGGCATGGCAGCCTCACCGAAGTCGCCGTAAAGCGCTCTTCCGGCAGCGATGAACTCGATCAGGCAGCGATGGATATCGTCAAAATGGCGGCACCGTTTGACCCCATGTCGAGCGCGCTCGCACAGGAGACTGACGTTATCTACATTACCCGTACCTGGCAATTCAGCCAGCAGAACGCGCTCTCCAGTTACTAACACGCACGGCGAACACGCGTAGTTTGGCGTGGTAGAAAACCGTATTTGCGACCGCCGCACAAGGTCGATGACAATACGCTTGCCCATCTGCAAATAGTGTAAACTCTGCGATTCTCCTGCGCCGGTCGCCGCTTGATGGCGCCCAACAAACCGAGCGGTAATCGGGTATGGATCTCACTCATCATTTTTTGCTGTCAATGCCAACCCTGGCTGATTCCTGGTTCGACAAATCAATCACCTATATTTTTGAACACAGTGACAGTGGTGCTGTGGGTTTTGTCGTCAATCGACATACGCAACTGGTAGCCGGTGATATCTATGATCAACTGAAAATAGACTGCGACGATGCCTCCAGACGATCAGTGCCGGTATTTCAGGGCGGGCCGGTTGATGGCGAACGCGGTTTTATCCTGTGCGATAGCAGCACACTGCCCGATGTGGTGAATGACGACAATGCTGCCGACGGTCACTACAACACCAACGATTACGGTATTGGAGTCAGCAGTTCACTCGACCGCCTGGAAGAATTGGGCAGCGGACAGGGTCCGGGTTCACATCTGTTATTAGTCGGCTATGCCGGCTGGGCTGCCGGACAACTGGAATCAGAAATCGCCGGTAACTCATGGCTGACCTGCGAGGCCAGCAGCGACATTATTTTCCACGATGAATGCGACGCAAAATTTAACCTGGCGGCAAAATCTCTGGGTATTGATTTCACGTTGTTAAGCGGTGACGCCGGCCATGCCTGACTCCACCGCCACTGGACAAACGGCTGCACCTGATGTCAGCTTGGCAGCAGCTGACGCGCCACTACCCGGCACCTATGTCAGTTTCGACTTTGGCCAAAAGCGCATCGGTGTCGCGGTTGGGCATAGTAATACCGGCAGTGCAAATCCGCTGGCTGTGGTTCGCAATATCAATGGTCGGCCCGAATGGCATGCTATCGACGCACTTATTGAAGAGTGGCAACCTGTCGGTTTGGTTGTCGGGCAGCCAGTTAATGAAGAGGCGCAGGACTCCGGCAGTGCACGCGCAAACCAGACGCACAGCAACACACAGCAACTGGTGCTGAGCGCCGCGTTTGCCAAAAAAATTCGCAACCGCTACAGCCTCCCCGTGTACCGATCCGATGAGCGCTACAGCTCGATGGAAGCAGCCCGTTTACTTGCCGAAAACCGCAGCCGTGGCAAACGCAAAAAGGTCGCGCGCGAAGATCTCGACAAGGTCGCTGCCGCCATCATCCTGAATCAATGGTTCGACAATGCATTCAAATAATATTGACAGTGGCGAAGTGCAGCAATGGCTGCAGCGCATGAGCAGAGAGTTGCGCTCTCTGATCAGCAGCGACACTGTAAAAATACTCGGTATTAAAACCGGTGGTGTTGTGGTTGCACACCATCTGCAGCAACTGCTGGACATTGAGCACCCGGTAGGCGAGCTGAACATTTCGTTTTACCGCGACGATTTCAGCCGCATAGGATTGCACCCACACGTTGGCCCATCGAATATCCCCTACAGCATTGATGGTGAAACCATAGTGCTGGTCGACGACGTACTGTACAGCGGACGCACCGTCAGAGCCGCGATGAATGAAATATTCGACTTTGGACGTCCGGAGCGAATCATTCTGGCGACACTGGTAGAACGCAACGGTCGAGAGCTTCCGGTATGCGCTGACGTAGTGGGATGTAAAATGCAGCTTGAACAAAACGAAACCATCAAACTGACCGATGACCTTTGCCTGGTCGTGAAAAGTATTTAATGTCTGCCACCCCTATCACCAAACCTGACATCATGGCGCGCGGTCCGCGCGATTTGCAACTAACCGACGACGGCGAATTAAAGCACTTCCTGACCATTGAGGGTCTGGCGCGCAACAAGCTGGTTGAGATCCTCGATACGGCAGAGTCCTTCGGCGGAGTCGGTGATCAGGCAGCGCGCAAAGTGCCGTTGTTACGCGGTAAGACTGTGGCGAATTTGTTTTTCGAAAACAGTACCCGCACTCGCACCACGTTTGAGCTTGCCGCCAAGCGCCTTTCCGCAGACGTGCTTAATATAAACGTGAGCGTGTCATCGGCCAGCAAAGGGGAAACACTGCTCGACACACTGCGCAACCTGCAGGCGATGCAGTGCGATATGTTTGTGGTCAGACACTCGGCTTCGGGCGCAGCGCATTTTATTGCCTCGCATGTGGAGCCGCACATCAGTGTGATTAACGCTGGCGACGGACAGCACTCACACCCCACACAGGCGATGCTCGATATGTTTGCCATTCGCCGCAACAAGGGCGACTTCAGCAATCTTAAAGTGGTGATTGTTGGCGACATTATTCACTCGCGCGTGGCGCGATCACAGATACACGCACTGAATATTCTCGGCACAGGCGAAATAGTGGCGGTCGGACCAAAAACCCTGTTGCCCGATACCGTGCGCGACCTCGGGGTACAGATTGAACACAACTTTGATAAAGCACTGATTGGTGCCGACGTTATCATGGGGTTGCGACTGCAAAAAGAACGTATGCGCTCGGCGCTACTATCAACCGAAGACGAATACTACCGCAGCTATGGCCTGACTGAAGAACGGTTGCGTATTGCGAAAAAAGACGCGCTGGTGATGCACCCGGGTCCGACCAATCGCGGCGTCGAAATAGAGGCGAGCGTCGCCGATGGTCCGCAATCCATTATTCTGGAACAGGTGACTGGCGGCATCGCTGTGCGCATGGCCATTATGTCCATAGCCATGGGCAATGTTGAAAAGTCACTGGCTCGTTCACGCTCATGATTACTATACGTTTGTGCGCAGCCGCCTCACCCATCTGCAATTCCCATCGAGACACCTGACGTGACAAGCTTCACCATCACTAACTGTAACTATTTGTCACCCGATCAGTCGATTGAGCACGGCGATATTCACATAGCCGACGGGCTAATCAGACAGCATGCAGCAGATGATGCCAATGTTATTGATGCACAGAACAAGCTGGTGATTCCGGGGCTTATAGACTGCTATGCACGCTTGCGAGAACCCGGCTATGAAAAATCCGCCACCATTGCCAGTGAAACCAGAGCAGCTGCACACGCAGGCATCACCACAATATTCTGCGCGCCCGATACCGACCCGGTCACCGATGAAACTGCCACGGTCGAACTCATCAAGCGCAAAGCGGATGCGGCAATTGGCATCAAGGTATTGCCGATTGGCGCATTAACCGAAGGTCTGCGCGGCGAGCAGCTCGGTGAAATGATGACTCTTGCAGAAGCCGGCTGCGTTGCGTTTTGTAACGGCGACTACCCCATGCATAACACACAGGTGATACGACGTGTTATGGAGTACAGCGCAGGCTTTGGACTTAAAC
This sequence comes from uncultured Granulosicoccaceae bacterium, assembly GCA_964389335.1. Lineage (GTDB taxonomy): Bacteria > Pseudomonadota > Gammaproteobacteria > Granulosicoccales > Granulosicoccaceae. The sequence continues at coordinate 3,076 of CAYMFQ010000094.1, read as the reverse complement.
TGATTATCGCACCACAGGATAGATGGCTGTCGGACGGTGTAGCACACGAGGGATCCGTGTCCACACGGCTGGGCCTGCGCGCCATACCGGCCGCCGCAGAAACCGTGGCACTGGCGCAGCTGATTGAACTTTGTTACCAGACCGGTGCGTCGGTGCACTTCTCACGCTTGTCGTCACAGCGTGGTGTGCAACTGGTATCGCAGGCGAAACGCGACAACATCAACGTCACTGCTGACACTGGCATCGATCATCTGTTTTTAACTGAAATGGATATCAGTGACTTTAATGCCAACTGCCATACATCCCCGCCCTTTCGCTCCCAACGTGACAGGGATGCGCTGCGCGAAGGCATCGAAAGCGGTGTGATAGATGCGATCTGCTCAAACCACGCACCCCATGAGGCTGACAGCAAACAGACACCGTACGCCGAGAGCGCGCCGGGTATTTCTTCACTCGACAGCTATCTGGGGCTGCTCATCAAGCTGTCTGAAGATACCGGCATTGCGCTCGGTACTGTGCTCGCCAGAGCTACCTCAGGCCCATCAGCTTGCTTCGGATTGCAGCAGGGGCTGCTAAAACCGGGGGCACCAGCGGATATCTGCGTGATCGAAAAAGACTCTGAGTGGGATTTTCAAACCGCAGCGATGCTAAGTGATGGCAGAAACAGCCCCTATCAGGGCTGGCAGTTTAATGGGGTGGTGCACCATATGTTTGTCGACGGTAAAGCATTGCCTATAGAACCGCTGGAACAATAAATAAGCCTGTGGTCAATCCACAGGCTTATCCGGAACTTCTCGTGACTACCCGGCAAGCTTCAGTTCGCCGTCATCGTCGTCTTCGTCGGTCAGCTCCAGACCGCCAACGCCATCGTCGTCATTGGCACCGCTGCCGGACTCACCGAGCTTGATACGCAGTCGCAGATCGTTGACGGAGTCAGCATTGCGCATGCCCTCTTCCATCGTGACTTCACCTGCAGTGATTAACTCGTAAATCGCCTCATCGAAGGTCTTCATGCCCTGCTCGGTCGATTTCTTCACGAGCTCTTTCATCTCGTGAATCTCACCCTTTTTAATTAACTCAGACATCAGCGGTGAGTTGAGCAGAATCTCAATAGCGGCGCGTCGACCATCACCACTGGGTGTTGCCAACAGACGCTGTGATATTACCGCCTTCAGGTTAAGAGACAGATCAAGCAACAACTGATTGCGTCTTTCTTCAGGGAAGAAGTTGATGATTCGATCCATTGCCTGATTGGTATTGTTCGCGTGCAGGGTAGCAAGGCAAAGGTGACCAGTCTCAGCAAACGCGATGGCGTGCTCCATGGTGTGTTCGTCTCGAATCTCACCCAGCAGGATCACATCTGGCGCCTGACGCAGCGTGTTTTTAAGTGCTATATCAAATGACTCGGTATCGGTACCCACTTCACGCTGCGTTACCAGACACCCTTTGTGCTGGTGAACAAATTCCACCGGATCCTCAATGGTGATGATGTGGCCCTGGGAATTTTTGTTACGGTAGTCGATCAGCGCCGCCAGACTGGTCGACTTACCAGAGCCGGTACCACCAACGAAAATAACCAGACCGCGGGTAGTCATTGCCACATCTTTTAGCACCGCGGGCAAATTCAGCTTTTCCATTGACGGCACTTCAAATCCGATAATACGGATAACCATGCCGGCACTGCCGCGCTGAACAAAAGCATTGACACGAAAGCGTGCAACGTCAGGCACGCTGATCGCAAAGTTGCACTCCCTGGTCTCCTGAAACTCAGTCTGCTCTTTGTCTTCCATCACCGACAGAGCCAACGCCATGGTTTGCTGTGGGCTCAGATTTTTGTCGGTGAGCGGAGTAATCTTTCCATGCAAACGCATGCTCGGCGGTGCACCCGCAGTGACGAACAAATCCGAGCCGCCTTCCTGCTGCATTTTCATGAGCAAACTATGGAGATACTTTCGCGCTGATTCGTTTTCCATGGATTCCTCTTACTTAACTTCGTTCAATCGGAAATAGTCAATGTACCGGCAGATTAGCCAATGGAATCCGGATTAGCTGCTTTGCGTTTGGCATCATCAACACTGACCAGACCCTTCTGCACCAGCTCCTTGAGGTTCTGATCAAGGGTCTGCATACCAGCCGCCTGACCAGTCTGGATCACTGAATACATCTGTGCGACCTTATCTTCACGAATGAGGTTTCTGATCGCCGGTGTGCCCATCATGATTTCGTGAGCAGCCACACGTCCGCCACCGCTCTTCTTCAACAGAGTCTGCGAAATTACCGCGCGCAACGACTCCGACAGCATTGACCGCACCATTGGCTTTTCACCGGCGGGAAACACGTCAATGATTCTGTCGATTGTTTTCGCAGCAGAACTCGTGTGTAGAGTACCGAAGACCAGGTGACCGGTTTCTGCGGCGGTCAGTGCCAGACTGATGGTTTCCTGGTCACGCATCTCACCAACCAGAATCGTGTCGGGATCTTCACGCAGCGCTGAACGAAGCGCTTCGTTAAAGCCGTGTGTATCGCGATGTACCTCTCGCTGATTCACCAGACACTTTTTACTCTGGTGAACAAATTCGATCGGATCTTCGATGGTCAGAATGTGGCCGAGTTCGGTTTCATTCTTGTAGTCCATCATGGCCGCCAGCGTGGTTGATTTACCAGAACCGGTGGGACCGGTTACCAGCACAATGCCCCGCGGAAACTCGGAAATTTCCTGGAAGATTTTGGGCGCGCCAATCTGCTCAAGAGTGAGTACTTCACTCGGAATGGTTCTGAATACCGCGCCGCAGCCACGAGCATGGTTAAACGCGTTAACACGAAAGCGCGCCACATCAGGCAATTCGAATGAGAAATCGACTTCGAGCTTTTCCTCAAATTCCTTGCGCTGCTTGTCGTTCATGACGTCGTACACCATAGACTGCACTTCGCCGGCATCAAGCTCTGGCACGTTAATGCGACGTATGTCACCATCCACCCGTATCATCGGTGGCAGTTCTGCTGATAAATGCAGATCCGAAGCACCGTTTTTCACGCTGAACGTCAGTAGCTGTGAGATATCCATTGGCAATCCCGA
>CAYMFQ010000093.1:0-19513 GCA_964389335.1 uncultured Granulosicoccaceae bacterium | reverse complement strand
GCGCAGCGCCATAAAAGATGGCTGGCTCTACCTTTTTGTCTTCGCACTGTTGATTTACATGATGGTGGCGCTGCGGCAGGATACTCTGGCGCCGTTTTACGCCACAGCACTACTGTTGATTATTAACCAGATGCTGAAGCGTCATCGCTTTACCATCAGCAGTGGTGCAAACCTGATTTTCGGCATTGGCAGCGCCCTGTCCGAACTAACCGCAGTGCTGCTGGGTGTCGGGTTAATTGTTGGTGCGTTTTCCGCCACCGGCCTTGCGGGCACACTGGTAAATGATCTGGTGTTTATCGCCGGAGACAATGTCATTGTGCTGCTGCTAATGGGTGCACTCACCGCCTTTGTATTTGGCATGGGTATGACAGTCACGGCATGCTACATATTCTTAGCGGTGGTGCTGGCACCTGCACTGGAACAGGCTGGGCTTAATCGCACCGCAGTGCACCTGTTTATACTGTACTGGGGCATGGTGAGTTACATCACGCCACCGGTAGCACTGGGTGCATTTGCCGCGGCAACCATGGCCGGGGCAACACCGTTTCGCACCGGGTTGGAGGCGATGCGGCTGGGCGGTGTTATCTACATCGCTCCGTTTTTCTTTGTCCTGAACCCTGCTCTCATCGGCGAGGGGTCAGCTGGTGAAATAGTCCTGGTGCTAAGTACCGCGCTCGTTGGTATCGCACTCATATCCGGCGCGCTGCAGGGGCACGTTAGCTATATAGGCGGGCTCGGCAAAGGCGTCATCGGATTTATAATGAGACTGGTGTTGTTTTTTGCCGGGCTATTGTTTGCCGCTCCCGGCAATGACACACTGAATGTTACCCACCTGCAGTTTAGTCTGGCGGGGCTTGTGCTGGCACTTGGCCCATTACTCTACGCATGGACAAGGCATCGGGAAACCTGATGCCCTGCCCCGGCACTGCTGTTGTTGCAGTTGGTAGCTAAGCCTTTATCAGGCAGCCACTTTACCTTTGCGTCCCATGCCATCGTACATGTCGAGCAGCGTGTCAAACCAGCGCGACACATCCGAATCACCAGTCAGGTAATCTGTGCGGGCTGTAGTGTTCATCCATTGCAACGCACCGAACACAACATAATCCGCAAACAGCGGCGCATCACCACCAACGAAGGGTTGCTGGTTTAACGTCAGTGCCAGTGGGGTCAACGCCTTGTTAAGCGCTTCTGCATTCTTTGGAAATTTAGCATCAAATTCTTCAAGCGTGCAGCCGAACATCTTTTCGCGGCTGGCGCGAAAAAAAGCCTGATCTTCCGGCGCCAGCGCGTTGTATATGTCCATCAAACACAGCTTGGCAACTTCAGGGTGTAGTGTGGTCTGCGACCAGTTTATTATTTGCAGCGTTAATGCTTCACCACCTGGTCCGCCAAACAGGCTTGGCTTATCGGCGTAGGTGGCTTCGAGATACTTTGCAATCGCATAGCTCTCTTCCACGACAGTATCACCGTCTCGAATAACCGGCACGCGTCTGGAATCCCCGCCCTCGGTACTGGCCACTTTGGTAAACGGCACGGAGATGGTTTCCCATTGCAGCCCCTTGTGCGCTACTGCCATGCGTACTTTCCAGCAGTGTGGGCTAAACAGGTGATTCGGGTTGGCACCGCAGAGTTCGTAAATCTGAATGGTCATCGTTGCTGCTCTCATCGCTCAGTTGGACACGCGGCACTTTAGCACACTGGCTGTCCGACAGGACTCTTGCACAGGACTTTTTGCGTTCCAGCTTATTCGCGTTCCGAATAGCGCAACTACGGTTTAGAGTAGAACAGATGCAGCAGTGATTGTGCACAGCACGGTAACACCAATATTGACGCTGCTAAACAGCGCAAACTGCCTTGCAAGCTGATCAGGGTGTCGGTCTGAAATCAGCATTGGCAAACCGTTTTTGGGCTTACTGATAGTGTGCTGCACCGGCTCCATGGCCTTGTGATCGGCTAAATCGCGCGCTACCGTTCTGGCACGTTTAACGGCGGCGGCCCACTCGTCCGGGTCAAGTTCACCGTTGTTGTCACTATCGAATTCCGACAGCAGCCATGGCTTGTCTTGCTTCCAGCTTGCCAGCAGACCTGACACCTGAGCGTTCTCGTTCGATGCGGACACCGAGCAGTTGTGCGCTCTGAGTTCCCCAATCACATACATACGGGCGCCATGTCGAATGTATGTTGAAGAAAAGAACTTACCGTCACTGGTCCAGCTGCGCTTACTGCTTGATAGTATTTTTGCCCCACGTGGATTTACAACGCATGCACCAGTGCTGTCGCGAACGACGAAAGGAATGTCACTGGCACCAACCTGCAATGGCATGCCGGAATCTCTGCGCCCGAAACGCACTATGAGATAGCGGTGCCACACACAGGGAGGCCCCGACATAAAACCCTGTATCTCACGGTCACCGTAGAACTCACAGCTACCCTGCACCTCCACAAAACCCTGTGCAGCACTGGCAACTTTCGACCGTGGTGTGTCAGTAATGTAGCGCTGTATCACTCTGGCTCGATACGCTGCACAGGCAGCGAAGCCTCCGGCAAGCAGGTAACCTAGTCCGGCCGTCAGGCCGTGGTCGATGTCTCCCACCAGCAACAGACTGATAATCGCCACTGCCACCGCGTCGTAAAACCACGGTGAGATAAAACCCAGAGGCGATCCGATCGAATCGTTCGGTATGGAGGAGAGTACCTTGTCCACTAGTGGATCCGCTCTTTTACTTTCAGAGTTGCACTACTACTTGCATAGCTGCGCTATTACTTTCAGTAGCTGCGCTAAGCCGCGAACAGTTGTTCGAGATTGACATCCGCCAACTCGTCCTTATTCACTTTAAATAACTCGGCTTTAACGAAAGCAAATTGGCGGGCGATCAGATTGGTGGGGAATTCATCGACAACGATGTTATTGATGTTGACTGAGTCGTTGTAGTATTCGCGTCGATCGGCGATTGCATTTTCAAGCGAGCTAATGCGGCTCTGCAGACGCATAAACGACTCGTTGCTCTTGAGTTCCGGGTAGCTCTCGGTCAGAGCGAACAGCCGTCCCAGTGTATTGCTCATGAACGACTCCGCCACACCGAGTTCCGCCATATCGCCCGACTGCATGGCGCTGGAAACCTGCGACCGCGCCAGTGTGACTTTCTCGAGCGTCTCCTGCTCGTACTTCATATACTCACGACAGGTCGTTACGAGCTTTGGCAACTCGTCGTGACGCTGCTTGAGCAGGACATCAATGTTACTCCACGCTGCGCTGACGTTATGCTTCAGACGCACCAGCCGGTTATACGCCATAACACAGTAGATAACCAGTCCTGCCAACGCCATCAGCAAAAGAACTAATAGTGAACTCATTTGCGTCCGCTCTTATTGTTTTTATTGGCGGGGGTGTCGGCATGCAGTCTATTGACTTGATCGGTTTATCGCTGAGCGCGCAACTTACCGGCAGCTATGCCAATCCGGTCACATTTCAGCTGAACCAGCCGGCAATCGCGGTCAGTGCCACGGACACCATCACCTGATCTGGCGCCACAGGCAGCGGACGCGTAAACTCCATTTTCCCGACCCGTAAGCACCCACCATGAATCTATATGTCCGCCTGCTGTGGACCGCACTCCGCTGTCTCTTTTTACCATCTATATCTCCTGATGAAACGCTGGTAATACGAAGGCGCGTATGGCTTAACGATATAGACATCAACCTGCATATGAATAACGGTCGCTACCTGACAGTGGTCGACTTGTCGTTAATCGAGTTTTTTGCCCGTACCGGTTTTCTTAAAGCATTTGTGCGCCAGAAGTGGCGCCCTATGGCGGGCGGTGCCATCATTACTTTTCGAAAATCTCTGCGCCCGTTACAATCATACGAGTTAAAGTTTCGCTGGCTGTGCTCTGACGGCTCCTGGAACTACATGGCCTACGAGTTTGTCAGTGGTGGCAGAGTGCACGCTGCAGGGTTATTAAAAGGTGGCATGGTGGGCAGCAATGGCCTGGTCGATAGTGCAGAAGGACTTAAAGCCCTACCGGAAAAGTGGCATAGCTTTGCCAACACCATGCTGCAGGCCACACCGCCCGAGGAAGTTGTTGCCTGGCAACAAGCTGAGCAAGGCATCTACAGCAAGGCCCTTGCACAGAAAGAAGCAGAAGCAGACACAGACAGAAATAGATAAGCGCGACAGACAGGAACGCACACAGGAATCACAGGGCAGAATATTCACATGAGCCAGTACAAACTAACCTACTTTGACTTCGACGGTGGTCGCGGCGAACCACTACGCATTGCACTGCATGCAGCAGGCATCCCCTTTGAAGACGAGCGCTGGTCCTTTCCGGAATTTGGCGAGCAACGCGCTTCACTTCGATTCAATGCAGTGCCATCAATGCACATTGATGGCAAACAGTTTACGCAATCAAACGCCATGAGCCGGTATATCGGCAGGATGGCTGGTCTGTACCCGGAAGATCCTCTTCAGGCGCTTTACTGCGACGAAGTACTCGATGCACTGGAAGACCTCAATCACTATGTAGTACAAACGTTTGGCCTGCAGGGTGATGCACTAAAAGAGGCACGCCAGCAACTGATGGACGGACGACTGACTGTTTTTCTGCGCGGTTTAAATGAACTGCTGCAGCGTGGTGGCGGTATCTGGTTCGCGGATCAAAAGCTCACCATTGCCGATTTAAAAATGTATGTGCAAATGAAAAGCCTGCGCAGCGGCAACCTCGATCATATACCCGCCGATTTCGCAGACGACCTGGCACCGGAACTGGCACAACACTTCGAGCGCACTGAAAACGAAGCCATCGTCAGGGCTTACTACGCTACGCGCGCCGGTACGTCATAGCAACCCGATAGGCAAGCGCACTACTCAAACCACTGCAGATCATCATACGGTTTTAGCCGCAGTGACCTGAGGCGCGAATTCAGGTCACCGGCATGCAACTCCAGCTGATGTCCGTCCGGATCCAGAAAGTAAAGCGAATCCCCCTCACTGGTGTTTTCTTTCCACAATGGCACCTGCGCCTCGCTGAACCGGCGGCGCCATTGCGGTAATTCGGCGGCATCGACGGTTAGCGCAACATGGGTATAGTCCTGTGCCGGACTGGCCTGATCAGTACTGAGACAAAACCACAGGTTTCCCGTGCTCAAATAAGCCCCTCGCGCCCAGCGCACGTGAGGCTTCATGCCCAGCAGCGAAACATAGAAATCAAATGATCGCTGCAGGTCACTTACCGCCAGCGTTACGTGATTCAGACCGGTGACCGATGGGGTATGTCCGGGGTTTTCCGCAACGCTTTCACTCGTGTCTTTAGCAGCACTGTGCGCAGTATTAGCCAAGGCTTTGACCTCCATATAGTTAGAACACCGGATGCCCCCGGGGGAGCGCATCGACTCCGTCTTTTGATCGCCATCGCTACCATTCTACCGACAACAGGTTACACTGTAAGCGACCAGCCCACGACAACCACGCTGTAGAACAGAGGCCTGACCCGCTCCGGCCACGCACGCGAGTACTATGCAGACGACGACCCATAGCGACACAAACCGGTGGTTTCTCTCCTGGCTTTGTATCGCCGCATTTTTGCTACTGGCCTTTGCCACAACCGCCACAGCGCAACTGCCAACGACCATAAGCGAACCCGCAGCCCCCGACACCCCGACTCTTGAACAGCCACTGAGCAAAGAGGCTGTGCGCGATATGGTCTCTCGCCTCAGCGACGACGATGTGCGTAGTCTGCTGATCCAGCGGCTCGACGCCGTCGCCGAGGAAACCGAAAAGGCCAATCAGGAAAAAGCCATCGACGTGCTGGCGCAGGGCTTCGGACAATATTGGCAAAACCTTCGGCGTGCACTTGGTTCACTCGACAGTATCGGTACCACGATCAGCAAAATAGATGCAGCCATTCAGCCTGTGCTTGGCTCCCTGAGCTACGGCCACCTGCTGCTGCATTGCCTGCTTGCCATTGCCGCCGGTATCGTTGCCGAACGCATCGTGACGTTCTTTTTTCGCAAGAGTAAACAACGCCTGATCGACTCCTACTCCACATCACTGTGGGGCATATTGAAAATTCTGTATACGCGGCTGTCGATGGACATTCTTGGCGTCGTGGCATTTGCCGCAGCAAGCTCTGTGGTTATTGCCAACTTCCATGAGCCAGGCAGCTACACCCACGGCCTGGCCACTGCCGTGAAAATGACCGTCTTTGGTGGCTGGATGGCCTATGTTATCTGTCGCTTCTTTTTTGCACCGAGCCGGCCGGAACTGCGAATCTGCAAAACCACTGATGCGCGTGCATGGCGAATGACGATCAGCTTCTCACTGCTGGCTGCATACATTGTTGGACTGCACAATGTCTTTTATGTGTTCCTGAACATCGGTATGGACAACTATGGCGGTATCGAGTACATGGCAACACTCGGCATGTTTCTTAACCTGTCGATGTATATCGCTGCTATCGGGGTTATCTGGTACAACCGCACCGGACTCTCCGAAGTGTTACTGGAAAACAAGCGTCGTGTCAGCCTGGCTATTGGGGTCGATACCCCGCTTGATTTCAGCTGGTTCGCAACGCACTGGCCCAAGATTGCCTGCGTGCTCATTGTCGCCAAGTACTTTCTTGTTGAAGTAGTCATGGCCTCGACCAACGTTGGCGTCTATTCAACTGCCGCGGTTTACATCACTTTTGTGGTTATTTTCCTGTGGCCGGGTATCGATGCCAATGTATCGTTATTTGTTGCCCGTGGCATCGTCACACCCGAAGACGAAACCGAGGCAGCCAGCAAGGCACGGCGCAACATGCAACAGGGCCTGTTGCGGGTCGGACGGGTGCTTGTGGTTGGCGCGGTGCTGTTTGCACTGGCGCGGCTGTGGGGGGTTGATGTACTTAGCCTTGCGCAATCAGGGCTGGGCGCCAAGGCTGCCGCCACGCTTATTGAACTGCTGTTTGTTTTGCTGCTGGCCTATATGTTGTGGGAGTTAATCTCGGTATTGATCGGACGCTGGCTGGCGGCCGAAGGTGGTGCACCGGATGATCAGGCGATCGATGCAATGGGTGGCGAAGGAGGCGGTGCCAGTATGTCACGCGTGGCAACACTGCTGCCTATTGCCAATAAGACCGGAAAGTTTCTAATTGTACTGATGTCGATCATCATGACGCTCGACATCATGGGCTTTAACATCGGGCCGATTCTGGCTGGTGCCGGTGTCGTCGGCCTGGCCGTGGGCTTCGGTGCACAGACACTGGTCAAAGACATTGTCTCAGGCCTGTTCTTTTTAGCCGACGATGCATTCCGTGTGGGTGAAACGATAGACGTTGGCGGCACTCAGGGCGCCGTTGAGCAAATATCCTTACGTTCGCTGCGGCTGCGACACCACGAGGGCCTGGTACACACCATTCCCTATGGGGAAATTCCACAGGTCACCAACTACAGTCGCGACTGGGCCATTCTTAAGCTGCGCTTCCGGGTGCCACACGACACTGACGTCAATAAAGTTAAAAAGATCTTTAAAAAGATTGGCGCTGAAATGCTTGAAGACCCGGTCATCGGACCGGACTTTCTGCAACCGTTTAAATCTCAGGGTGTAGCCGAAGTGGACGAGAACGGTATGGTGGTGCGCGGTAAATTTATGGCCAAGCCCGGTAAGCAGTACACCATCCGCAAGGAAGTGTTTGTGAGGGTACAAAAAGCCTTTGATGAAGCCGGTATCCCGTTCGCACGCAAGCAGGTTATGGTACATATACCCGGCCTCGACAAAGACAGCCCTCTGGAGGAGGACGACGTCAAGTCCATTGCCGCCGCAGCAGCGGATGCAGTCGACGAAGCAGCGCCACCACCGCCCAGACCCGGTTTGCAGGGCCAGTGAGCACTATGCCGCGCTGCACAACACGCTAACGGTTCGCACGTTACATATACACGCCAGCTTGTCGCGCTTCCGATTCCTTTGGCAGCCGCTGCTGTGACGCCGATGTCAGCACCGGCGCCAGTTGTGCAGCCATACGCTGCCCCTGAGTCATGCCGATATCGTGTTGTACATGATGCGACAGATTGGCTACACCGGTGGCGTTTCTGTCATTTTGGCGCGCCTTTGCCGCAGCACTGATACCGGACATGCCCTGCGCCGCCATACACTTAAAGAAACCAGTGACTGTTTCCGCGCGTGAAGAGCAACGAGCCGGTGCAAAGATGGATACCAGACAAATGCTTCGTGGAGTATTCATTGTAGTTACTGTTATTGACCCCTTGGGTTAACGGGTTATGGATCGCATACATATTGACCGGGGTTACCCCTTTTGCACGATGTACGCTGCACACAACTAACGCACAAGTCAGGGATCAGCCTGTCTCGCGCTTGTGTACTGTCGGACAACTGGCGCAAAAATTACCGCCAGCGGTTAACGTTGAAGGTGCTGCCAAAATCGGCATTTACAAGCGCCGCCAGACAAATATACAAATTGGTAAATCAGCGGACAGAGGGCCGTAAGCGACAAACGCCTGTTACACCTACAATTACGACCTTCGGATCACACGGAAAGTTCAGGTGAACCTCTGGCAGGTCAGGCTATTCTGCCGTACAACCGATGGAGTACATTGCGGGTACACACAATGTTCACAGCAATATCACAGGCCATACACGCTGATTGACAGATTGACTGTGAGGCGGCGTTAGCTTTGTGAGTTAAGCAGAAGCTCGGCGACTTCTACAAAGCCAGCCCCACCCCGGCTATGGGTGACGTAAGCCGGCGGAGTCAGCTCGTTATTGCTGAAGTCTTTAACATTGGCCACACCGCAGGAGAACGGAAAAAAACCAAACATCGGGCTGTCGTTGGGGCTGTCGCCTACGAACACAACCTGGTGCCTGTCGGCATCGAGGTCCATACCGAGCACGTCGCGAGCGAATACGCGGCTGGTGGAAAGTTTGTCATATTCACCATACCAGCCATTAACATGAATTGACGACAGCTTTGCCGTGGCACCAGCTTCTGCAAACAATGCCAGTACCCGGTTAACTGCGCTGGTGTCGAGAGGTTCGACATCTTCACAGATATCGATAGCCAAATCAGCCGCTCGACAGAACTGATCCGATGCCACACCGCTTCCCGGCACCTCACGCAAAATGCGCTCCCGCAGTTGTTCAAGCTTCTGTCGATCAGCAGCGCGATCAGCCTCGCTGACCACAAAGTGCTGACGCATTTTTTTTGAGTCACGCTGATACGCAAAGTAAAACGCGCCGTTCTCACCAACAATACCGGCAACCGGCCAGAAGCGCGCGATCATATCGCACCAGCCTGCAGGCCGACCGGTAATGGGCACAACATTAATACCACACTGTGCCAGACGCTCTATCGCCGCGTAGGCCACCGCCGGCAGCTGACCATCGGTGGTCAGGGTGTCATCAATATCAGTAAATACAGTGGTAATTGCACTGCACGCCGGGCGCGGAAACTCGTCGAGGGTTTTCATTAACGGTGGTCACGTCGTTCTCGGCCGCCGCCCCTCGGGATCATAGGGTGGCTCCGTAAGCACGATGGCATCGCGCTTCTGCCCCAGTATTATTACCTGCAATGATGTGCCCGGCAACGCAGCTGCTGGACGGATGTATGCAAACGCGAGAATTTTACCCACGGTATGCCCGTACACAATTGAACTGGTGGTTCCTACTACATCACCGTTGTGTAAAACCGCTTCACCGCCATTGCCATCGCAAACACCATCGGGCTCAATCTGCAAAAATGCACAAACCCAGGGTAGCTGTGACTGCTGTTGTAGTTGCAGTGATGCCTCCGTTGCAGCCTTGCCAACGAAGTCTGGTTTATCAAGTTTCACAAAACGCATAACGTCTGCCTCAGGCAGCGTTACCTCATTGGTGAGTTCACCTGCGCCTTTGAAGCCTTTTTCCATGCGCATCACATTCATGGCAAATGAACCGTAGTCACAAAGACCAACTGACTGTCCGGCATCACACAAGGCCCGATACACCGGTAGTATCTTCGCATTGGCGCCGTGCAGCTCCCAGCCAGCCTCACCCGAATAAGACATTCTGATGGCAAGCAGTGACTGTCCCGCTACGTCAATGGTTTGCGCAGACAGCCACGGGAACGCGTTTAATGAAACATCAGCAGTAGTGCACTGCGCCAGAATCTGCGGTGCCAGTGGCCCCTGCAGTGCCAGCGCGCCCCAGTCACTCGACAGGTTATCTATCGTTACATCTGCATCATCGCGATGCAGCAGATCATGATTTAACAGATCAAGCAATCGCTGCTCAAAAAACGCCGCACACACGAGGTAGTAGCTCTGTTCATCAACCTTGATTACGGTAGTTTCAAGCTCGATCCGGCCGCGGTCGTTGAGAAAGTGCGCCAGAACCACACCACCGATTCGCTTTGGCAATCGATTGGCAATGAGCCGCTGCAGAAAAGGCTCGGCGTTATCGCCACTCACCATCACCTTGGTAAACGCAGTGATGTCCATAATACCCGCCGCATTGCGCACGGCTGCCACTTCACGGGCAACCTGCTCATGCACAACGTTGCGACGAAAGGAGTAATGATCGACTGGCTCAACAGCATCGCTTGCAAACCAGCGCGGGCGTTCGTGTCCGTAAACTTCTTCAAATACCGCCCCCTTGTCGGCAAGCTCCTGATACAGAGGCCCTGCTTTAACCGGACGACCAGCGGTGCGGTTGTAGTGCGGGAACGGTATCTCGTGTCGCAGGCAATAGTCTTCTTTGGCTTTGGTAACCTGCCATGCTTTCGTTGCATAGCTGCCGAAGCGACGCGGATCAAACTCACGCATGGAAATATCTGCAGCCCCGTGTACCATCCAGCGCGCAAGCTCACGGGTTAAGCCCGGCCCCCAGCCAATGCCTATCTGACAGCCACAGCAGCACCAATAGTTACTGACACCTGGCGCCGGACCAATCAATGGATTGCCGTCAGGTGGATGCGATATAGCGCCATGCACATCGCGTTTGATACCATAGTCAGCCAGCACAGGCATGCGTTGTAGAGCATTTTCCAGCCACGGCATAACACGATCATAGTCGGGTGCAAAGAGTTCGTTTTCGGCATCCCACGGGCAGTGGTCTTCCCACACGGTGTTCGGGTTGGTCTTTTCGTAAATGCCGATGAGCCCGGACTTTTGCTCCATACGGATATAACCAGACACCAGCCGATCATCGCGAATAACCGGTAACTCAGCTGGCAACTCCTGAAACTCATTGACCGCATCGGTCACGAAGTAATGGTGCGTCATGGAGGTCATCGGCAACTGCAGTCCGCTCCACTCCCCCATTTGACGTGCATAGGTGCCACCGGCGTTCACCACATGTTCGCAGGTGATATCACCGAGTTCGGTACTTACACGCCACTCGCCGCTGGCCAGTTGTTGAATATCTGTTGCACGGCACCGACGTATGATGGTGGCACCGAGTTGCCGTGCACCAGCCGCCATCGCCTGTGTCACACCGGAAGGATCAACGTGTCCGTCGTCAGGGGTGTGCAGCGCACCGAGTACACCATCGAGGTTATAGAACGGATGCAACTCAGCCACGCGCGCGGGCTGAACCAGTTCAATATTAAATCCAAGTGCCGTGCCCACGCTGAGCGTTTGGCGCAGCCAGTCCATCTCATCCTCTGTGTAGGCGATGCGAAAGGACCCACAGCCGTGCCAGGTAACCGACTGCCCTGTCTCGCGCTCCAGAGCCCCCGAATACAAGCCGATGTTGTAGTCAACACACTTACCCAGCCCAAAGCTTGAGGTTGAGTGGGTGATTTGCCCTGCCGCATGCCAGGTGGAGCCAGAGGTCAGCTCGGCTTTTTCCAGCAGCACAATATCGCGCCAGCCCTCATGCGCCAGATGGTAAGCCAGGCCGCACCCCATAACGCCACCACCAACAATCACCACACGCGCGGTTGCGGGCACAGAGCGCTGCCTGTCTACAGCAGAATCAGACCGGGTTTCACACACAACCATGCTCCGTTGACAGGTGAGAAAACAGTGTATATTACGTTTGTACCAAACACCATGCTTCAAGGTATAATCGTACCATCATGCAGCAGCCACAACCTCAACAAGTGCTGAGTCACCTCGCCAGTCAGCTCGACGGCATGACACCCGAGGTGCGCAAGGCTGCAAGCTGGCTACTCGACAACCCGGCTGATATCAGCATTAGCTCGATGCGGGAGATCGCAGCGGCCGCATCCGTCACACCAAACACGCTAATGCGTATGGCGCGTGGCTGCGGGTTTGCCGGCTACGACGATTTTCGAGAGCCGTTTCGCGAGTATGTGCGTCGCGCCAACGCGAGTTTTCCGGACCGTGCAGACGGCCTGCAGCAACGCTCCCAGAGCGGCAACCTGAACGCGCTGTACAACGATATGTCGAGCAGCCATATCGCTAACATCGCAGAAACATTTCAAGCCAGCAGTGCCGCCGCGATTAAAGCCGCCGCAGATGAAATCATCAATGCAAGGCGGGTGTTTGTACTGGGCGTCGGTCTCAATCACTCACTGGCAAGAAATTTCAGCTATCTTGCTGACATGGCGCTCGACAATGTCGTGCCGATACCCCGCGAAGGCAGTGTCGCCATAGACGACATCGCCAGAGCGGACCAGCGCGATGTACTGCTTGCCATCACCTTTAAACCCTTTCGCTCAGAGGTAGTCGATACCGTGGCGCTGGCACGCCGTCAGCAGGTGAAAGTGGTTGGCATTTCCGACAGCGCGGCATCACCAGTGGTGGCCAACAGTGAACACAGCTTTGTTATCAACACTGACACACCGCAGTTTTTCACATCGATTGTGGCCGCCGCAGCTTTGCTTGAAACTCTGATGGCGTTTGTCATCGCCGAGGCCTCGCCAGAGGTGGTAGATAATATTCGTCACTTTCATCAGCGACGGCACGATCTGGGAATCTACAAGGGCGAACCGGTACACCGCGGGGAAACCAGACGAATCACATGAATACACCTGCAACCGATGATCCACTACGATCGCTAGAAGCGCACTACTACACCGATGAAGCGATCTTCAGCGCTGAACGCAATGGTTTACTGGCGAAGACCTGGCAGTTTGCTGGTCATGCGTCAAGCCTTGAAAAGTCGGGTGACTACTTTACGTTTGAGATCGCCGGTGAAAACCTCTTTTGTATTCGTGATGAGCACGGCGAAATCCGCTGCTTCTACAATGTGTGCCAGCACCGTGCGCATCAACTGTTACAGGGCAGTGGCAATAACGCACTGATTGTCTGCCCGTATCACGCATGGAACTATCATCTCGATGGCAGGCTGCGCTCAGGACCCAACATCAAAGTGGTACCGGGCTTTGATAAAACCAAAATCTGCCTGACACAGGTTGCCGTAGAAAACCTGCATGGTTTTATCTTCGTCAATCTTGATCCGAATGCCAAACCGCTGGAAAGCTGGTTTCCCGGTGTTCGCGACCAGCTCGAAAACTACGTACCGGACATTGCCGCGCTAAAGCCTGTTAAGTGGAACGAAGTACCCGAACAGTGCAACTGGAAGGTATCTGTAGAAAACTACTCTGAGTGCTATCACTGCAAACTCAACCATCGCACCTTTGCCACCGGTGTCGTTAAACCCGAAACCTACGATATTCAGCCACAGGGCTATTGCCTGCGCCACACCACCGAGTGTCAGAACCTCGATAAAATGACTTACCCGATAGACCTTGACGCCAACCAGCACGCCGGGGACTATTCCTCATGGTATTTGTGGCCATTGTTTTCGTTTCAGGTCTACCCGGGCAATGTACTGAACACCTATCACTGGCGACCGGCCGGGGCTGATCAGGTGATCCTGTGGCGCGGCTGGTACACTGTTGATGGCATACCGTCTGACGTCATAGAGGCATTGTCCCAACAGGATCTCGATACCACCGTTGCAGAAGACATTACACTGGTGGAGTCAGTGCAAAAGGGATTACAAAGTCGTGGCTATGTACCGGGTCCACTGGTACTTGACCCGAACAGCGGTGTTGACTCTGAACATTCTATCGCCACGCTGCAGCAATGGATGCGCAACACCAGCGGCGACAACTATTAACCCTTGAGGAACCACAATGGATAAAGACCTTTTCGACCGCGGCCTTGAACAACGCAAGTCAACGCTGGGTGCCGAATACGTTGAGAAAAACCTCGCCGCTGCCGACGACTTCACACGCCCTTTTCAGGAAGCCATGACCGCATGGTGCTGGGGCTTTGGCTGGGGCGATGATGCCATTGATGCCAAAACACGTTCGATGATGAACCTGTCGATGATCGGGGCGCTTGGCAAGATGCACGAATGGGAAATCCACTGCCGCGGTGCAATTAACAACGGCGTATCGGTTGAAGAAATACGCGCCATCATTCACGTGATTGGTATTTATTGCGGTGTACCACAGTCGCTTGAGTGTTTTCGTGTGGCACGCAGAGTACTGGAAGAAGAAGGGTTGATTTAGTCCACTTGAACTCTCGATTATGCGAGCAGTCAGGACGCCAAATCCTGACTATCGCTTCGTCACACTTATCGTACAGTTGCAACAAGGCCAGGGCTTTCCAAGCATTACCGATTTATATATAATCTCGCAGTCGTAGTAATTATTTTTATGAGTAAAGTGAAAGAAATAGCAGTTGCGTTAGATTCATATATAGCCAGCCTCCATGAAGAAGAACAGAACTACATCCTCCAGGATTTATCGAGATGGGTAAAAATCACTAAAACCAACGGCGAATCTCAATTTATTGACATTTGGACTAAACGTCAGGAATTCAGATCTGTTATCCGGTACCGAGCAATACACGCACAAAGTAAATTAGGTAGCAGCTCAGATTACCTTGGACAAATGCAAAAAATCACAGGTACACCTTCTTACCTTTATACACCCAGCTTGTATCTATCCTGCTCAGATATTGGTCCTGGACTTTATATAGAACACGGGTTCTCCACCATTGTATTCGCGAAAAAAATCGGTTCGAATTTTTGGGTCAATCAAAACGTTACTGTAGGCTCAGCGAGAAATGGAAATCCCGTTATTCTTGATAACGTGAGGCTTGGAGCAAACAGTGTCGTCATCGGCGGAATAACGGTACAAAGCGATGTAACGGTTGGCGCTGGTGCGGTTTTAAACTTCGAAGTTACTCAGGGATCAACCGTTGTTTCTCAAAAGCCCAGAGTCATCACGCCCGAGCATCATCATCAGACAACAACCAGCCAAAGAATACGGTAGCAGCTACGGCCGCAACAATCTGAACCACGATAAACGCCGGTACATGGGTGGGGCTAATTCCGGCAAACGTGTCTGAAAACCCTCGTGCAATGGTAACGGCGGGGTTCGCAAAAGAAGTCGATGATGTAAACCAGTAGGCCGCAGTTATATATAAGCCAACTGCAGTTGCTACAAACTCAGCGCGATACTTTAAGCAACACAGTATCGTGCCAATCAGGCCGAAGGTTGCGACGAACTCACCTGCCCATTGCCCTGCCCCGGTTCGACTGGTTTGTGATGGATCGACCAACGGGTTATCGAACATCAGATGTGCCACAAACACACCGGCAACTCCGCCAACAATCTGTGCGGTGACGTAGAGCACAGCATGATTCGCACTTAACTCGCGCCGCAATAAAAAACACAGGGTCACCGCCGGGTTGAAGTGCGCGCCTGAGATCGGCCCCAACATCGTGATAAGCACCACCAGGATTGCCCCGGTGGGAATGGTATTGCCAAGTAGAGCAATGGCGACATTACCGTCGGCAAGCCGTTCCGCCATTATGCCCGATCCGACAACCGTCGCAAGCAAAAACAGGGTACCAAGCCATTCCGCAGTTAGCTTTCTGATCAAAGGTAAATCTCTTCCTGCAATGCGCAGGATCAGTCAAACAGCAAAGCATTTTGTGCGATATCGTTGTACCGATCAAGCGACGCGACCGTACGTCAATATCAATGTCGGATAATCGCTAAACTAGTGTTTACTGCCATACAGCAGGATGTCGGCACGGAGCCACAGAAGGTAGCAAATTAAAATCGAAACCGGAGCAAGCACATCAGTTGCCGCAGCACTGTGCATATCGATTCGACTCAGCTCCAGTACAACCGCCATCAGTGCAGGCAAACGGCTCAGCAGGACCAGCGTACGCCAGCAGTCCGGCCACTGTGCCGGCCATAGTGGTGGTTTGTTAATAAGGTAAGCGCTGCCAAACTTGCCTGCGGCATGCAAGAGGCCGGCGGTTAAAGCCAACACAGGCTGGTTAAGGATCAGTAACCCCAAACCGAGAGCCAGGGCTCCCCAGCCCGATAGTACATCACCCTGTTTATTTAGACTGACATCAGGTGGGTTTGCACTACTCCATGCGCGGTGGTAGCACTCGCCACTCCAGAAAAAGATAATCATTGCCACCGTCAAGAGCATTGCACTCGGTCCACCAGCCAGATAAGCGATTAGCATCTCAATCGAATCTGCGGCACTGGCTTGCGGTTGGGGTGCTGTAGCGAAGTGAAGCAATATACCTGTGGCCAGACCGAAAGCATTGCCAAAATTGTAATACCAGCCAGGCCCCTGTACTCGCTCTCGTAGTGCCAGCCACCACTGCACTGATTCTGCACGTCCCTGTATTTGACTCATGCGACCGATGCTCCCGCTATCCTGTGCTTTGCTATCGACGGAATTTATTTTCGGTGCTCTGTCGCATCTTCGTCATCCTTCATTTGAAGTAAGCTGCCTGATACTTGCTTACTACCACATTGCGTAACACTCCATTTTGGATATACTTCGCGCGTTGAGATCTCCCGGGGTACGGAGGGCTGTTAATACATTCAGTCACTTACAATGAAAGGGTAAATGGATATGCCTGCCGATCAAAGTGCCACACAGATCATTGACCAGATTTATGAACTGGTCGCAACGCCTCAGGAGTACGATTCATTTATGCTGCAGTTACAGTCGCAGCTCGATGTATTGACAGACTCTGACAAAGCGGAAAACTCGACACTGATTGCGCAGCATTTGTCCAGAGCTTCGCAACTGGTTGATATCGTAACGCCCTGGCGCACCGTCGACGATGGCCTAACAGCTGAGCTTGCAAAGAAACATCAGGCGACGCTTGTTATTGACAGCAGCGGCACCATTGTCGATGCAAACATGGCGGCGCGCACCAGCTACGGACTCGGCGCCGAAAACAGTATTGAGGCACTACCACTTTCCGTAAACGACCGGGAATCCCTGCTGTCACGTGTGCGAGAGATTATCGATGGCCGTACCCGCAGCAATCATCCAAATTCAATACTAAAGCTGCACAACACCAGTACGAATGGTGTTTTTCTGGCCTCTCTATCACCATTCATGATCGAAAGCGGCGATGAAGTGTTTGCTATCGTCAAGACCGGAGACATCGCCTGGCCATCGCATCTCGGTCCGATTTTGTCAGACCTGTTCGATTTGACCAATGCAGAAATCGAGGTCGTGCGACTGCTCGTGCAGGGCAAGCGCATTGACGAAATAGCGACCGTACGTTCTACGTCAAAGACAACGGTACGCAGTCAACTGCGCTCCATTTTCTCAAAGACCGGAACCGACACACAACTCGATTGCGTGCGCATGGTATTCGGACTTGCGATCATGCACGACACAGATGAAGGGCAATTACTGGCAACGCGAATTCAGGCGGCACAGGAAACTCCGTTCTTCCCTCGCGACTCACAGCTGCACCTGTTCTCGCTGCCCGACAATCGCCAGATTGAGTACAGTGACTTCGCCGCAAAAGACGGCCGCGTAGTGCTTTTTTACCATGATCAGGCATTTGGAGATGTCTGGTTTTCAGACATGGTCAAAGACGCATCAAAGCGCGGCCTGCGCGTCATCGGGCCTCGGCGTCCCGGGTTTGGAAGAACCACCAGGTACCCCGGAAAATGGAGCGAGCCGCGAAAGCATGCACTAGAAATCGTGGAGCTTCTCGACCACCTGGACATTAATCAGGTGACGTTACTGACCCTGAGCTCCGGACTGGTGCACGGACTGGCACTGGCAGAACGAATCCCTCAGCGTATTGCCGCAATAACCGCTGCACACCCGCTGTTACCAGTGCGGTCAGACGCTGACCTTGAAGGCACCAATGGCTACAACTATTTGATTCCACACACGCGCCTGCACTTCCCTCACGCCATCCGATTTCTTTGCAAAGCAGGGTTTGCGTTTGTCAGTGCATCCGGTCCGGGTGCCTTCGGCAAAGCCGTCATGCGTGCATCACCATGGGACGTTGAGTGGATCTCGCGCGCCGATATCCTACCGGTGATGGAGAAAGGGCGCCGTGTACACGAGCACCAGGGATATATTGGTAACTTTGGCGACATCAGCTACGCAGCAGACTGGTCAGACCTGCTGGTCAACTGTCCGGTACCGGTACGACTCGTGATCGGTGAGAACGACAGAAATGTGCAGTGGAAGTCAGCCGAAGAATGGCACGACAAGATCGATCATATTGAGCTCCACGTATTGCCTGACAGTGGCTATATGGTGCACCACCAGCAGTCCACACAAATACTGACATGGCTCGATCAGGACCTGCGAGAGTGACGAAAATCACAGCGGCGCAACCGCAACGGAATCGTTTTATCACAAAATAACACGCGTACTCCAAATGAAGGATGAGTGGCATTCCACTGCGTAATATGATTCGCCACGTCCTGCAAAGACTGCAGGGTTACATCTGAAAAACTGCTCGATCAAAATCGATACCGGAGATGGATATGCGGTGTTTACAACAGTCAGTCTGCGATCTACGGGAAGTCCGCACTGAATCACGACGCTTGCTAAGAAAAGCGCTATCTATTTGTTTTTGCACCTCAATAGTACTGGGTGCCAGTGACGCATCCGCTACCGAAGCCGGCACTGACAGTATCGGCACCACCACGCTTGAGTGGCCTCCCTATACCTCAGCCGAACTGCCCAAAGGTGGCGCTACCACTGAAGTCATTCGGCAGGCATTTAAGGAAGCGGGACTGGCATTTGATTTCGAAGTTCTGCCATGGAAGCGCGCCATCTCAGAGGTCAGGGACAATCAGCATGCCATTGCCTATTATCCCGGCTACCACTGTGAACACCTCGGTGACTATCTCGCCTCAGAGCCCGTAGGAACTGGCCCACTCGGATTTGCAGAGCATATTGACGCACCACTCAACTGGAAGTCTGTCAGCGACATCAGCGCGCAAAACCTGTCAATCGGGACCGTACAGGGTTACGCCAATACCGTGGAGTTCGACGAGCAGGCAGCCAATGGAACCATCCGTGCGATACCCGCACGTAACGATCTGACTAACCTGCGCAAACTCGTCCACAAACGCATTGATGCTGCTGTTATAGACAAACTGGTTCTCGCCCACCTGCTTGCCACTGAACCATCGTTAAAGGAAGTGTCCACAAAAATTCGATTTAACCCCATACCGCTGGAAGAAAAAAACCTGTATCTGTGCTTCTACCCTGACGAAAAGGGTAAAGAGCGGCGCGATCAGTTCAACGCCGG
>CAYMFQ010000092.1:0-19667 GCA_964389335.1 uncultured Granulosicoccaceae bacterium | reverse complement strand
CGAGAGTGATAAGTGTTTTAATGTGTTGCGATTATATAAAAGCACTCTGCGTGCCAAAAAAACAAAAAAATTAAAATAAAAATAAATAATGTTAAATATCAGATAGATAAAATGGTAATTTTCTCTCAAATGAGTCGGTGAGGTGTGTAATAGATGTGATAAATAGCTACATATATGGGTAAAAATGTATCTATTATTGGTGTTTTTATTGTGTTGGTGGGTTTTTCAGTTGTCGGTTGGTAAAGCGCTTACGCCTGTGGGAGGCAATTGTCAGACTTTGGGCTTGCTCGCGGCTAAGGAGGGCAAGCTTATCCCCCTACGGAAGCAACGCAGGGTTGTGCCTATGCTGAAGATGGTGCAGTAGCAGATACTTCGCTATACCAAACGTTGAACGATCAGAACGTTTCCGTCGACAGATTCTATGGTTACCCGGCTCCCCGCGTCGATGCAATTAGCAGTGCTTTCCTCTGAAAGCCGTGCGCGCCAGTTTGCACCCGAGTATCGAACGACGCCTGAAGTACGTGAGACTTTCTCGGTAACGATGGCAGTGTTGCCAATCGTGTCTGTATAGGTGTCGTGTTGACTACCTGAGATCTCGTCGAATCTTTTGTTAGAGCTGTGAAGCAGTAACGCGCCGATTATCGCAATCGCGTCCCTTATGCTGCTAAAAATATGCTTCACGGTTTTCCTGTCAGGTTGGCGCCATCACTGAGGCCCAGATGCAAATATTCAGGATGGAATAGTGAGCAGTATTATCCTTCAAAGGAATAATTGATGCCCGATAATCCTGCTCCAGTGCATACATTATTTTCCCACGGTCAATGCAGCAAGAGTACGCTGACACTCTGAAGACCATGTTGCATATACTTCGGAAGAATATTGTGCCTCGGTGTTCGAGCGTCGCGTTGTTGTCTGCCGCACTGTATAATTGATAACAAGCACTATCGCGAAGGTGCCATTGCTCGGAAGTCGTGGTGATGCAGTTGGGTGGCCATTTTTAACTCGGGGCAAAATATATGTCTAACCTGGTAAGTTATGTCTATAACAGTGCCGCTGCAGTCGATTTTACACAGGACAATCTGGTTGAACTGCTCGAGGAATCGAGAAATAAAAATGCGGTCTACGAGATTACCGGCATATTATTGTTTGTCGATCAGTGCTTTTTTCAAATACTAGAGGGGCCGGCTGAGCGTATCGATTCGCTGGTGCAGCTTATTCATAATGATGCACGCCATACGAAAATAACTACCATCATGCGCGAGCCGGTGGCGAGGCGCTCATTCAGCGCCTGGACAATGGGGTTTGCGCAGGTCTCCAATCAGGAACTGGGGCAGATTGACGGGCTGAACGATTTCTTCACCGGTCAAAAGGTATTAACAGATATAGATGCCGGCCGGGCAAAGAAATTATTGCAGGCTTTTTCGCAGGGGCGCTGGCGCGTAAAGCTGACGTCTGCACCGGGGCGAACTGTCCGACTAAGGCAGCCTGCCCATAAAGTTGAGTCAATACTGTCGAGCAGGCCGGAGTTTTCATTTGCTTTTCAGCCTGTGATAGACGCTGAAAATAAAGCCGTATCAGGGTACGAAGCACAGTTGCGCGGTGTCAACGGTGAGCCTGCTGAGCAGGTTATTCAGCAACTGGCACTTGAGGAAGTCAGTGATTTCGATGCCGAGGCGCGGCGTATGGCTGTAGGGCAGGCCCATCGCCTTGGACTTACCAGTACGCTTTATCTGACTATGGTGATGCAGTCCAGTGATCGCGCACCCAACAATATCAGTTCAACGCTCGAGACCGCACGGCATTGCGGCATTGATCCGAACAGAATTGTATTGTTGCTAAAGCACGAGATGGCGTTGGCCGATCCGCAAAGTATTGCAGAATGGCTGCTTGATTTTCGTCGCATGGGCTTGCGCATCGGTATACGGGATTTCGGCTCGGGTCATGCCGGGCTCGCGTTACTTGAACACTATCAACCGGAAATGATCTCACTCGGCAGCTGGTTGATTCGCGGTATAGAAGAAAACGGCGCTCGGCAAGCCATTATCCGTGGTGTTTTGCAAACCTGTGGTGATCTGGGTATCGAGGTGCTCGCACGCGGCGTAAAAACAGTCGAGGAGTTTAGCTGGCTGACTGACGAAGGTGTTGACCTCTATCAAGGGGATCTCTTTGCGAAGTCAGGTTTCGAATCACTGCCACGCCCTTTGCTTCCACTTCGGGAACCTCTGCTCTGATGGCTTATTCATTTGCGTTCCAGCCTATTGTAGATACACATCGTAAGAGTGTTGTCGCTTATGAAGCGCTTGTGCGCGGCAGTCACAATGAATCCGCGTTGTCAGTACTGAGTCAGTATCAGGGCGATGATCTGCTGCGGTTTGATGGCGAGGCCAGGCTGGGTGCTCTGACGCTCGCCTCGCAACTAGGGCTTAACTGCCAGTTGAGCCTCAATATATTACCGGCGAGTCTTGAGCTTAACCCGGACATTCTTGAACAGACACTGCAGTGTGCGACAGAAGTAGGTGTTAATGCGGATGAGTTAATTATTGAGATCAGTGAGACCGAGATTATTGCACAGCCCGAGTTGTTTGCCAGTCGTATCGCGTCGATACAGGCAGCCGGTGTGCGATTTTCCTTTGACGATTTTGGTGCCGGTTACTCCGGGCTGAATTTGCTTGCAGAATATCAGCCACACACGATAAAGCTCGATCGAATTATTGTGCAGGACATCCATCAAAAAGGGCCGCGTCAGGCCATAGTCAGAGGCGTACTGGGCACCTGCCTTGATCTGGGTATTGATGTGGTGGCAGAAGGTGTCGAAACCGTCGATGAATATCAATGGCTGCTGGATGCCGGCATTAATCGTTTTCAGGGCTATTTGTTCAGCAAGCCGGCTTTCGAGACACTGCCACTGCCGTCCTACCCGGTTGTCTGATCTGCGTAATTTGTATGATTACCGGTATTGTGGTCGCTGATAGTAACGCAGCGTGTTGGTACTGCGTTACTTGTCGCTTACAACTGATGCACCAGCTTCCCTTTCCAGATGGTTTGCTGAACCTGTGTTACGGCGACTTCATCAGCTGTCATGTCGTGCACTGATTTTTTTAACACAATAAAGTCAGCCCAGTAACCCGCTTTCAGGCACCCGGTAGTATTGCCCATACGCAGTGAACGTGCACCGTTGCAGGTAAAGATTGGCAGTGCCTGATCAAGGGTGATCGCCTGCTGCGGTGACAGCACGCCCGGGTAGGCCGGGTCGGCATTGCGGCGTGTCAGCATGCCGGATAAGCCGGTCCACGGGTTAACGTCCGGTGCGGCTGCCGGCCAGTCAGATGCGTAAGTGAGTTCTGCACCGGCGGCCAGCAGGTCAGCAATGCGGTGATTGCGTGCGACTCGATCTTTGCCAAGCAGTGCGATTTGTGTTGGTGTGGCGGGGTTGGGAAACCACATCTTTGGCGACATCTCAGCAATGGCGTCGAGTTGCCTGAAGCGCGGCAGGTCGGTGTCTGATACGTAGTTGGTGTGTGCAATTTCGTGGCGCAGACCAGAATGCCCGTTGGCGTTTCTGGCAGCTTCAATGGCATCCAGTCCCTTGCGTATGGCGTTGTCCCCGACCGCATGCATTTTTACCACAAAGCCTCGTCGGTCCAGTTCGCTTACTGTTTCGTTGAGTTCGTCTGGCTGGATTAGTAACGTGTCGTCGGGTACGTGTGCGTCAGTGTTGTACCCGCTCTCGGCCGTGTAGGGGTCAAGAAATGACGCGGTATAACCCGGGGCTACACCGTCCAGAAAGAGTTTGGCAAAACTTGTGTGAATATTGTCACTCGCGTAGTCGCGCCGCAGGCGTTCCATGGTGTCGTAAGGCACCGCGTCCTCACCGAGTGGGCTTGAACGCACAATATGCGTGGCGGTATGTATTGTCAGCTCACCGCGTTTGTCAGCTGCCAGATAGGTTCTTAACTCCTCTTCATAGGCCATGGGTTCTTTAAACGAAGTAAAACCCAACTGATTAAAGTGGCGTACAAAATATCGTGCCGCCTCGGCCATCTGTGCGTCGCTGCGTTTAATGAGCTTTCGTGCGGGAGCAGCGGCACTTTCAGCCAAAATTCCATTAGGCAGGTTAGTGGCAGGGTCGCGTTCAATAATACCGCCCGGCGGTGCAGTAGTATCCGCGCCGATGCCGGCCTGCTTTAACGCAATCGAGTTACACCACAGCAGGTGCTGACTGGTGTCCGCAAGGACAATGGGATGTGCGGCTGAAATACTATCGAGCAGGGCGCACGGGTTAGCGCCCATCTGTGGTCGCATATCGTGGCGCCATGGGCCGCCGTGGACAATGTCGCCCGGGGCGGTCTGTTCGGCGCGGCTTCTTACTGCGCTAAGTAACTCATCAAGCGTGGCACCAAAGCCGGTATACACATCGTAGAGTGTGCGGCAGGCACCCCACAGCGCATGCGTATGACTTTCAACCAGCCCTGGCATTACAAACTGGCCGCCAAGATTATGCTGACGCGTCTCCGCGCCTGCCAGGTTAAGTATATCGGCGTTGCTTCCAACAGCCACTATTTTACCGTCGGTTACTGCGATCGCATCAGCCCATGGCAAGCTCGCGTCCATTGTGAAAACACGACCGTTGTGCCAGATTTGATCGGCTTTTTTCATTGAGCTGTATCTCATGATCTGCAGATGTCAGTGAATACAATAAAGCAATTTGACAACAAGTGCTGGCGGTCAATCCGGTTTGAACAAACATCACCCCGCGCGAGCTGAAAGTAGGGTGCTCTGAGTGGCGCGAAGCGCACGAGAGTCGTTTGGGTTTTCTAAAGAAAAGCAGATCTGACAATGAGGTATGGTAATAGTCGAAAGGATGTCTGCGCGTTTTGCACCGCGGCTTGTTGGGAGTGCTGGTGCGCTTCGCACCACTCAGAGCACCCTACGTGTCAATCGATGTGCTGAGTCTGATAGGGTGCGGCGACATGTGATAGATGCGCATTGCCCCATTATTGAACCCAGGTATATTTATGTAGGGTGCTCTGAGTGCCGCGAAGCGCACCAGAGTGTACTCCGAGCCAGTTGCATTCAATCACCATGCAACCTGCTACACCGCCGCAGATACCTGACGATTACGGGCAATGTGCTGTGCCAGCCACAGCAATGCAATTGTTATCGCTGTGCCGTATATCAGCGGGTTGCCGTGCATGACGAGCGCGGCTAACAGTAATCTGAATGCCACTTCTGCCATAGACAACGGTGCGCGATCATGATTCGCCAGTGCACTGGCCAGTAAATACAATGCCAGTATCAGCCGTGCAATCAATGCCAGTAATGCGGCAAGGTGCACCTGACCATCATAACCCGGGAGGTACGTGCCGGCGGCGCCCGGGGTTGGGTCTTCGACTGCCGCATCAATCAGCAACAGCTCCGGGTACATGGCAAACACAAACGGAATGATAAACATCACAATGCCGGAGCGCACCGCTGAAAATCCGGTCGACATGGGGTCGGCCTTGGTAATAGTCGATGCGGCAAAGGCCGCCAGCGCCACCGGCGGTGTTATCGCTGATGCAACGGCAAAGTAAAAGATAAACATATGTGCGGTAAACGTGGCGATGCCAAGGCCAATCAACAGCGGGCCCATTAACAACGCAACATTGATATACGCAGGTACCGCAGGCATACCCATGCCAAGTAGTATCGCCAGCGCCATGGTTATAAAGAGCGCGACAAACTGAAACACCACCGAGCCTGAGCCGCCCAGATCAAGCGACAACAGAAAGCCGAGAATATCGATTGCTACAAACTTGGACAGCCCGGTAAATGTCAGGCATACATCGATTACGGTAACTGCCAGAAACATTAGATACAGCGTAGATATGGTCACGCCTGATTCGGCCAGCGCATCGAGAAACAGGCGTGGCTTACGACGGAAGTCTTTATCGAGAAATAACAGTATCGCTACCAGAAACGCAGCCCACCAGCCAGCGGCAGAGGCATCACCAGCGGCATTCTGTAGTAATTGCAGCAGCCACGGCATATCTACAGCGCGGCATACACCGTTGTTGACGACGGTCTCTGCTCCCAGCAATGCCCCCATCCATCCGCAGCCAACCTGATCTTTGGGCGTAAGCAACAAAAACAGGATTAAAAGAATGGGTAGAAAAATCTGCAACAGATGCAGCCAGTCCGCGCGAGTAAGGCGCATTTCATCCGACACGGTACCAACCGCACCGATATTCTGTTTGCGTGACTGGAACACAGCCGATAAAAACAGACAGAAAAAATAGGCAAGCGCCGGTATGGTCGCAGCGATGATCACTTCTCGATAGGGTACCGCTGTCAGTGCGGCAAGTATAAATGCGGCAACCCCCATCACCGGAGGCATAATCGATCCACCGGATGATGCGGCCGCTTCAACACCGCCGGCAAACACGCGGGAAAAACCGCGTTTGATCATCATTGGAATGGTTAGTACACCGGTGGACAGCACATTAACAATCGGGCCGCCGGTCACGGTGCCGAACATGGCAGAGGAGACAATCGCTGCATGCGCTGGGCCGCCGCGGAGATTGCGTGTCCACAGGAACGCGATTTTAATCAGCGCCTGGCCGCCCGCAGACTTGCCGAACAACGCGCCGAGCACAATATACGGAAACACCACGTTTAGCGTAACGTGCATAAAGCGGCCGAGAATGCCGGACGCATTGTTGATCAGTGCATCGTTGACATTCGGTATGCCGTCGAGAAAGGTGCGTGGTTCACCGCCCAGCTTGGTGACCAGATACTTGTTGATGCCATCGGACCCGAAGAAGTACCACACCAGCACGGTGCCAATGGTATACAACGCAATCGACATCGATACCGCTACCAGCGGTAGTCCCCAGACCTTGATGTTGTAGGATAAAAAAATCAGTATCGACCCACCCATGATCAGCGCCAGCCACACGCCAGTGGTATTCAGGCATTTGGGGTCGTCAACCGTATCGGGTATTGGCAGCCCGTATTCTTCGGCAAAGGCAACAGCGTCCTTCAGTGCTGTTTCCATCAGTGCGGCACGGTCGCCGGTGACCTGATCGATCAGGCATACGGAAGAAATTTCGATTAGATAAGAAAGCGAAATTGCAAAGGCGGCCAGCACCAGTGCAATATCCATAAACAGGCCAAAGCGGCGCTTTAGCGGTGATGCGTCTTTCCAGTCGCGCCACATGGAATGCTTCAACGCAACAATTAACATCATCCATGCAAATACGGCCGGGTAAAAATACTCAGGGGCAAAGCGCCTGACTGTCAGGCGATCGTTGCCGGCCAGTGACCGAATCATTTCATCCCAGCCAGGAATCGACGGCATCGAATTAACAATACCGACGAGCACCATAAACAATGCCATCGCATAGATGATTTTGTTGACGACACCGCTGGTCGGGATTGCGGTTTCTGATCTGGCCGACATAGAGTTGCCTGAACGCTATAAATGTCGCTAGTATCTCAGCTCATCGTCCGCGGCGCGTGGCAGGCCACGCTTCCCGGACGATGGGCTGAGTTGCGATGCGACTAGGGCTTGGCACAGTCCGGAATTTCAGAGCCGGCTTCTTCCCATGCGCGTATGGCACCGGGGTGATACTTGTAGGGGCTCGGTCCGCAAACGCCATTGGCTGGTTCGTCAAAACCGACACTGGTGGCAAACGGCGCTTTTTCCATCAGTGCCGGCAGGGTTTCTATGTAGGCTTTGGTAAGCTGATAGGCGAGGTCTTCGTCCATATCTTTATTTACGCCGATAGATCCCTGAGTAGACATGCCCTGAAACATGTCGTCGTCTGAAACAACGGTCCAGCTGTCGCCAAGGCTTGCCTGTATCTTATCGAGTGGCATAACGAACGGTGCGTTACCCGGTGCCTTCATGTACTTTTGCATGCCTTCACCTTCAAACACATCTTTCGGTATATCGATGGCGGTCATGCGGCCGGCGGCTCCCAGTTCAGTGGTGCGTGCGTTGGGGAACAGTTCCGGCAGTACAGCCAGATTCACTGACCCGTCGGAGATTACGGCGGTTACCTGACCCCAGTCGGCCTGTACGCCTTCGTAGCCAGAGCCATCCTTCAGCCCGGTGACAATTTGAATAATCGAGCGCGCGTTATTCAGTGCCGCGCCACGGGGCGGACCATTCATCACCTTTTTGTCTTTGATATCTTCCCAACTGCTGATGCCTTCGGTTTCAAATGCCATAAGAAAAAACACACCGAGTGAATAGGGCGCCAGCATGCGCAGGTTTGCCGCCAGCTCGGCACCTTTCTCTGCGCCAAGGCTGGTGTAGGGGCCGACCCCTCGGCTCAGCAGGAACGGCAATATCATCGGCATTACTGCCACGTCTGTCTTGCCTTCGGCAACGTTTTGTACCGAGTTGGTCAGCACGGCAGAGTCGTTTAACTGAATGTTGGCGATACCGCGCTGCGACGCTACCTCAGCCAGATGTGCCGGTGCCAGATAGGCGGAGCCACCCGGTGATACAGTCTCTGCCGTCAGGTTGACCTGTGCGGTTGCAGTGGTTGCTGTCAATGCCAGAGCAACCGACGCGGCGGTCGCGAATTTGAGTAGTTTCAAGTCTTTCCCCTCGTTAACTGGTGGCGCACCGGCAATTCGGTGGCCTGTCGATGGATTACCGGCCTGCCTGCCGGGTACAAACAACTGTCGTGTGGCCTTGAGCATAAACGAAGTAATTGCGTGCTGTCAGGTGTTTTGGGGGACAAGCTTAGGTATGACGCACACGTTTAGCAGTAATTTTACGCAGCGCGACTTCAGCGATCAGCGCGATAAGTGCTATCAGTAACCACGGCCACCAGATGCGGTGTGCCGATGTTGCATCGGCTGACGGGGTGAGAATGGTGTCCAGCGATGCGCGCGATAACGGCATAACGCCGTGTCCGGAACCACGGCCAAGGTCTTCCAGCAGTGACAGGTTTAGCCCCAGGCCGAGATACTCGGATGAATAGGGTGCGACAAAGCCAAATAGTTTTGGCGCAATGTCTGTGTGCGATGGCGATAGAGTAACGAAGTACTGATCGCCTGGTGTAATGGCGAATTCACCTCGGTAGCGACCGGGCCCTGTCTGCTGCAGGTCTGTTGATAGCGGTGATCCTGATGATGCCGTGCTGTTGCTGATTGTCGCGCTGAGTTTTAGTTGGTTGATAAACTGGTCGTCACGGTCGAGTGCGTCGATTGTGACGGTGGCTGTTTGATCCTGCACCGAGAACGTTGCTGTCAGGTTGTCATCACCGCGTCGGCGCATGGCCCAGCGTGCGGTCTGCGCGGCGAAGCGTGAAAACTCCGGCCACTGTATCCAGTTGCTGCCCCAGCGTCCGCTGAAGTCGGACATAAATGCGACACTGCGCCCAAGGCCGTAGCGCCAGGTGACTAACAGCGGATCATCACTGGCCATCAGTAGTGTTTGTGCGGCGGGCTTTGGATAGGTGCGCTGGTAGCCGCGCAGTACCGGCAGGTCAGGTGTGTCAAAACCGGCAAGTAACTCGTGCTGGTCGTTGATTGCCGGGTTTACCGTTTGCTCAACAAACAGGTCGCGCGTCAGCGTGAGTGTTTCACTGGTAAAGATACGTGGAATGTTCTGCAGGTCGCTGGCAAAGTAATAGCGGCCATTGCCGAGCGTGGCTATACCGCGCATCAGGGTTTGGTCTGCATTGGCGCCGAAGGCCACGGTGGAGATGGTTATGTCGTCTGCGGCGATACGGCGGCTAAGCGCCGCGAAGTCTGCGTCGCGGCTGGTCAGTCCATCTGACAACACAATCAAGTGTTTTACCTTTGCCTGTTGTGACTTTGCCATGCGATGCGCCTCGGTCAGCGCAGCGAATAGATCGGTATCTCCACCGACTGTCATGCCAGCCAGTCCGTCGGCAATGGCACGCTGTTCACCAGCGAGCATCGGCGATACTGTCCACTCAAATGCTGAGTCAAACGCCAGCACACCAATCTGATCCAGCGGGTTTAGTACTTCTATAGCGGCGAGTGCTGCACGTTTGGCAATGGCGAGTTTCTGTTCGCCCTGTACCTCCGTTGACATGCTGCCGGATTTATCAATCAATATGTTGACGGCTGCCAGCGGGATTGACGCATCGGTTTTAATGTCCATGTCTACCGGCAACAGTGCTTCGATTGGTGTTGCGTAATAACCACCGGCGCCGTACGCGTCAGTGCCACCAATGCTAATTACGCCTGCACCGCTGTCGCGCACAAATCGCTCAAGCAGTTCCATCTTAGCCAGCGTCAGATCAAAGCCCGATACGTTATTGAGTATTACCAGGTCATAGTTATCAAGTTGTCGGTGCTGTGCCGGAAACTGTGCAGCCTGAATGGCATCAACATCAATGTTCTGAACCTGCAGTGCCTGTGTGAGTGGTTGTTGCTCATCGTTCGTTCCATAGACATGCAGTACACGGGGTGGTCCGCGAACCTCCACAAACGTGCTGAATCGATTATTTTCAAAGCGTGTGTCGGCATCGCTGTTAATCAGTACTTCGTACTCGCGCAGTCCGCGTGCCGGTAGCTGATCAGCCACACTGATGCGATTGTTGCCCGCTTTGAGCGTTACTTCTGTCTGATGTATAGCAACCCCATCCCGCAGTATCACCACACTGGCAGCGGCCGGTGTGGTGCTTTCTATTGATGCATGTAATTCGAATGGCTCATTGGCGTGAACCCAGTCCGGAGCGCTGATGCCCTGTAGTCTAATTTCATTGTGTGCAGTGTCAGCATCAAGAGCCACGCTAAACACGTCAATGCCAAGAGATTGTGCGGCGCCTGCGGCTGCGCGCGCATCACCGCTGGTCTGTGCACCATCGCTGATGACTACCACGGTACGCTGCCCGGCGGCTGGCAGGTTCGCTACGGCCAGTTCTATTGCAGCGCCCAGATCAGTGGCGCCCTGATCAACAAACGACTGTACGTTTTCCGTTATGAGGGGTGAGTTACTTAGCGCATGCTCGACAGCGGGTGTTGCACCGAACACCACCACGCCGATCTGGGTACGTGGTGGCTTTGTTGCTACCGCATTTTTTATAAATTCGACGCCGCGGCCGAAGCTGTCGTCACTGACGCTTGCTGATCTGTCCAGCACAAAAACAACGCCATGGCCAGTGCTGGTACGCTGAGAGACCGGCCCGGCCAGTGCAACGATGACAGTGATCAGCGCAACACAGCGCAGCGCTGTTAGCAGGTGCCTGCGTCGACCATACAGGCTCTGCTTGCGAGCGCCGAAATACCAGGCCATTACCCACACAGCGGGCAACAGCAGACACAGCCACAATAACACCCGGGGTGATAGTAGTTGTGGCAGCAGTGCTGGTGGCAATAGCTCAGACATATTCACGCCGTGTGCACCACAGCCACCACTCAAGCATCAATAACAGCAATGCGCCCCAGGCAAGATATGGCCATAGAGTTACTTTGACGATGCCGGTGCGCGCCGTGGGTTGCGGGTTGTTGTTTGCTGCCACAGTGAGACGCCGGTTAATGGCTGACTCAGTTTCATCCGTCAGGTTGGCGGCGATATAGTGTTGAACACCGTCAGCGGTGTATTGATAAAAACCGGTTTGTGAGGTTTCTGAAAAAGTATATCGTGCTGATGTCAGCGCTATGGCCTGTGCGCCACCGTCGGGTGCGGCGATGATCAGTTCTTCAGTACCCGGCGCAAACGTCAGTGTGAAAGATTCACCGGCAGGAACCTGCCGTCGACGCTCGTGATTAACGGCACGGTTGCCTTGTTGATCCATCGTCAGCGTCGAAGCTGTCAGCCAGTCAACGCTTCGGCGTATAAAGAGTGGAAACGCTGCCTGTCGGGGAAAGTTTGATTGCAGCAGGTCAAACCCCAGATATACCAGGCGCAGGTCGGGTTGCAGTGTGCTTAGCGCAAGGTCTGTATCTGCAGACCAGAACAGCGGCTGGGCTGCCGGGCCACTGGCGTTTATTTTTCTCGGTGCGGCGATGCGTAACTGGCTCAGATCCAGGTCGCGCATCAGGGCATGCTGAGCAATACCGTCAACGGTAGCGCTGGCGGTTCGCTCAACGGTATCTGCGTCACTGCCTGGCACTTTTGTGTCTATTAACAAATACTGTCCGCTTAGCAGCGGCGGGGGCTGCACACGGTCAAACACAACGAGATCGTAGGATTGCAGCCGCGCGTTGCTAATGGTTGTATCGGTATTGTCTGCGGGCGTGGTGTTATCGTGCGCAGCCTGCACCTGGTTGACTTCAAGTGTGGTGGAAGGCAACTCGCGCAACGCTGTTTCAAGGTAGAAGTTGCCGGGTGTCAGCAGCAGCACTCGGCGTGGTGCGGGCGATGAAAATGCCAGATAGGCGGTGTTGTCTGCGTCCAGCGCATCGTTTGTGGCTATAGTTGCGGTGGCTCGTGAACCGAGCGGCCCTGACAGTGGCAGCGACAGTGTTGATTCATGTCCAGCTTTAATGCTCAGAGATTGTTGGTGCAGTACACGACTGTCCATGCTAAAGCTGAAAGGCACATTAATGGTAGCGTCACTGAAGTTTCGAATGGCAACAAACACCTCGTAAGCACTGTCGTCGTGTAGAGTGGTGCGAACATCAAAGCGTGTAATTGCGGTGTTGTTGCGTCGGTCGCCAACAAAGTGAAACTCTGTGCCTGCGGTTGCAACCGCGCCATCTGCGTCAAAAGCGCCATCAGTTATAAAATGTAGCTGCGCCTGTTGCCGATTGCGCAGCAACGTTCGGGCGAGCTTTAGTGCAGCCGCCGGGTTACCACTTTCCTCGGTTGGCTGTAGTTTCGCGACAATGGTTTTGAGTAGCTCGCGGTCTGATTCAAAGCCGCTTAGCGGTCTTGCATAGCGCGCACTGGTCATCACCAGCAGGTTAGTGTTGTCGGGTAATGTGTCAATGATCTGCAGGGCTTTACGCTTTGCTTCATCAAAGCGGTTGCGCCCGGGAATGCCAGTACGTGCACCCATGCTGGCGCTGCTGTCGATAATCAGGATGGCATCGTGTGAATATTCAGCTGTGGTGCGCCACTGCGGTTGCGCCAGTGCCAGTCCAAGGGTCAGCGCCAACAGCAGTAACACAAGCAGGTTGATATCCTTCATCCAGCGCCTGAAGCTGCGCTGGCCATCGCGTATTTTTATGGCCTGCTGCCAGAACATCAGCGTTGATACGGGGGCATCTTCGCGTTGCGGGCGTTGCCGATACAGATAAATCAGCAACGGTAACACCAGCAGCGACAGCAGCGCCCAGGGCTGTGCGAATCCGATCACGCTTTGTACGCCTTGCGCCGGCTCCGATAGCGGTGCTGGTATTGCAGGTCACGCAGGATAAAAGACTCCAGTGGCTGCGATGTTGTTGTGCGCAGATGCACAAACCCGAGTCTGCGACAGGTTTGTTCAATGGTCTGCAAGTGAGTCTGCAACTGTTGTTGATAAAGCGTGATTAACTCATCATCCACGGTGGTATTAAGTGCCACGGTTGATTCAGCGTCGATAAGCCTAAGTACTCCGCTTAGGGACGGGTTTAGCTCTTCCTCAGCGAGTATCTGTAACACAATTACATCAAGCCTTGATGATTGCAGCGCATGCAGGGCTTTTAGTGTATCGAAGTCACCGAGCAGATCAGAGATCACCACCAGCACGCCCGGACTTGCGCGGTTGGCGACGACGTCTGTGAATGGCGTTGTAAAATGAGTGTTGCCGTCTGGTTTGCTGTCACTGAGAAACTGCAGAATCGTACGCAGGTGGCCTTTGCCTTTCATCAGTGGCAACCCCGTGCCGAGCTGTGAGTCAAACAGGGTAATGGCAACGCGGTCGGCACCGGACAGTCCAATTACGGCGAGTGCTGCTGCCAGTTGTAGGGCGTAGTTAAACTTTGTTGGCGTGCCAAAGTCCATGCTGGTACTCACATCGATCAGCAGATTTAATGTGGTATCAACCTCTGCGGCCAGTAGCTTTATAAATAGCTGATCCAGTCTGGCCGACACATTCCAGTCTATAAGCCGTACGTCATCTCCCGTGCGATAGCGACGATAATCATAGAACTCAAGCCCGGCACCGCTGCGAAGCCTGGTGTGCTCACCGGCTGTGGCCCCTCTGGGTGGGGTGTTTGCGAGCAGGCTCAGGCGTTCCAGACGCCGCAAAAACGCATCATCGAACAGGGCGTTTTTCGCACCAGCGGCGGAATCAGGATCGGATGTGGTAGCGGCCATCGACGTTAAGGCATTCGTGGTTAGTCGGTGCCGGCTTGCGGCGTGGCATCAATGATGGCGTCGATAATGTCGTCGGTGCTGACGTCCTCTGCATCGGCTTCAAAGCCGGATACAATTCGATGCCGGAGCGTGGCATGACAACAGTTTTTGATGTCGTCAAAGCTGATATTAATGCGACCATCCATCAGAGCGAATGCGCGCGCCATCATGATCAGGCCCAGTGCGCCGCGCGGGCTTGCACCGTGGCGTACATAGTGTGTCGATGCTGTTGGCGCATCCGGTGTCTGCGGATGTGTCGATAACACTAATCGCAGTGCGTAGTCTTTAACATGCTCGGCAACCACTACCGCCCTTGTCAGTTGCTGTAGCCGACTCAGGGTCGCAGCGTCAATGACCGGTGCTGGTGATGTGTTCCTGTCATCAGCGGTAAAGCGGTCAACAATACTCGACAGCTGGGCATGAGTTGGATAGCCTGCCTGCAACTTCACCATGAAGCGGTCAAGTTGTGCCTCGGGCAACGGATAGGTGCCTTCCATTTCAATCGGGTTTTGCGTTGCGAACACCATAAACGGCTTTTGTAGTTCATACACTTCGCCACCTGCGGTAACGTGTTGCTCCTCCATCGCCTCAAGCAGCGCAGACTGGGTTTTTGGCGTGCCGCGGTTAATTTCATCGGCCAGCAATAGTTGGGTGAATACCGGGCCGCGCTGAAACGTAAAGTGGCGCTCGCCGTTGTCGCTCTGCGCAATAACCTGTGTGCCGATTATGTCGGCGGGCATTAGATCAGGTGTAAATTGCACACGCGAAAACTGCAGGTCAATGCATTGTGCCAGTGTCTTTACCAGCAGGGTTTTGCCCAGCCCTGGCACTCCTTCAAGTAACACATGGCCACCGGCCAGCAGCGCTGCCAGCACACCGCGAACTACGTCGTGCTGGCCAACGACCTGTTGTTCGATGCTCTCGCGCAACGCATTGATGTGCCGGCACGCATCATCTATTTCCTGTTGCTGAATCATGGGCTCTCTTTACGGTCAGTTAGCGTTCTGACTACCATTTACTCTGGTGGTTCGTCAGTTGTTACCGCGCGACTCAACTCCAGGAAGTAGCGTCGAACATAGTCTTTCTGGTGGGCGGGCAGTGTCTCTTTACTCATGATGGCTTCCAGTTGCCGTTGCTGCACTGCGTCTGAGTGATGCAGCGGTGTTGTTATATCGCGTTGCCTTGGTGTGGTACGCGTTTGAGTATTGAGCTCCGGACCATCAGTCATGCTGCCACTGGCTTGAACGTGTGGCTGCTCGTCGTTAACAGAGGTTGCAGCTGCCGGGTTGTCGGCTGTGTCGGCTGCACTTTGTTTGTTGCCCGCACGGCCCTGATCACCAAACACAAACGATGATCCCTCGCCGTTAGCCCCTGGTGGCTGATCAAACAGGTCTCTGCCAGGTGTGCCGTTGTCGTAGGGTTCGGCGTTTCTGTTGCCGGATGGCTGTGTCGATGTTTGTGACTCCGGTTCTGCACCAAGGTTTTCACGCATGCCCTGAATACGTTTTGAAGCGCGTTCGAGTGTTTCGGCATCCTGCGATGCCTGTGCGTCTGCACGCAATTCCCGCAGTATTTGTTCAAGGCTTTGCGGATCGCCATCCTGCGCCTGTTCCAGTGCCTTGCGAAACGCGTCGGGGTTGATGTCAGCGGATACCAGCGCGCTTTGCAGTGCGGTGTCGTCCTGCAATTGTCCGGGTGTTGCGTCTCCACGGGTCACTGCATTGGCTGCCTCTTCGATGGTGTCGCGTGCGGCTGACCGTGCGCTCTGTTTTTTACGGTTGCTCGTGCTCGTGCTCGTGCCAGTGCCTGCAGCGTTTCCGTCGGTCGACGTCAGGCGTTGTTGATCATTGTTGATATCACGTCGCAGGTCATCCATTTGTTTGAGTGCGGCCTCGCGAGTGACCGTGCCGCCTTCCATTTTTCGGCCAAGTCTGAGCATAGCGTCAGCTGCTTTGGCGCTGGCGGTGAGGTTCTTATTGCGAGCCCTAAGTGCGACAGATTCACCATAGTTGCGCAGCGTTGTGCCTTCGCGTTGTACGGCAACATCGCTTGGCTCACCATTGACGCCGGAGGTTTGGTGAAAGTCTAACGTCGACAGCAACACCAGTAGCAGCCCTGCAGCTGGTATCAGGCGCCCCCAGCGCATGCCTGCGTGAATGTGGTCTGCATGGCCACCTTTACCCGAGAGTGGAAAAACGCGATCGGCGTCCGCGGTGCGAGTTCGTGGCAACAGGCGTGCTATACCGGCCGCACCCGAGCGGTTGCCTTGTTCATACAATTCCCACGCGCTGCTCAGTTGTTGTTTCAGGCCAAGCCGTATATCACCCAGTATGGCGACAGACAGGGGTGAGCGCCGGTTTGTCCATCGAATACCAAGGCTTGCGGCAAGTGCGGCGACAATGCAAAGCACGATTGTTTGGTTGACAGGTAGCGTTGCCAGTCCGAGTCGGCTAATCAGTACTGCAGCAGCAGCTGTAATCAGCCCCCAAAATATACCGGCACCACCGAAGTGCATCAGTGACTGGCGGCGTTCAGCGCGTATTAGCCGGTCAACCGTTTTTGTCAGGTGTTCAATTGCGTCGCCGTCAGTGGCATCGCGTCCCAGGGTACGGAACAGGAACTGTGGTCCGGTGCTCAATGTTTCGCCTCGCGCTCGCTAGTGTGGCTTTGGGCAGCACTAACTGCCATGTAAAGAGCAATACACAAGACTATACAAAGCGCGGAGTAAGTGACGAGAAATATCAACACAATTTCAAGTGTTGAGGCGGGTGCCGACATTGATATCATTGATGGCTGAGTTAATTGAAAGCTGATGCTGATGTGACTCAGCTCTGGTAGCAAGAATACCGTTGCCAGATAGACGATTGCCAGCAAGGCGCGAGATACAACGGTGGCCAGCATGTCGTGTTTGGTCCATCGCAGATGCAACCAGCTGCCAAGTAGTCGATAGAACGTCGTGTGCACGGTAGTTACCAGTGCAATCCAAAGCAGTGCAGTAATCGGAACACTTGATAGTGCGTGTGCGACAGCCATCAGTGGTGTGCATAGTGCCAGTAAATAAAGCAACTGTATGGCGTGCGCTTTAAGGTATTTACTGACGACACTTAACGGGGAGAGTCTGGTGCTTTGTAGTATTGACCATCGGGCGTTAGCTGCGGTGCTGGCCTGGTTGCTTACCGTGGTTTGTGAATGGCTCAGCTCGTCGGCACTTAACTGCAGCGCAAAGTAGGCGAGGGCAGCGCCGGTATAAATAGCCACTGCTGTCAGTGTTACCGGTTCTGCTGCGGCATCAATGCGATCAAACAGGCCACCCTTGGGCCACCAGGCCAGAAGTACCATGGCCTGAACGATCAGATAACTGAAAAACGTGTGTGGCGTAAAGCCGGGCTCCGCAAGTTTATGCAATGCTCGGTTTTCAATTGCTCCGTGTTGCACTGCCCCGTAATGCCCTGTCTGGTCCTGTGCTGAAGGGTATGGTTGGGTGGCGCCGTTGCCCTTTACCTGACTCATGGCTGTAGCAGACCCCGTGCTCTGTTTGGTTCGCTGGCTGAATCTGTGCGTTGATCAATTTTCCATGCCATCAGGCTGAGGTCAATGTGGCTGTGCCCTTTGGTATTATCGATAAGCCAGGGGCTGCTGGTAAAGCCGAGCAACAGTACATCAGCAGCTGTTGGCTGTGTAAAGTGAGCGCCAAACTCACCGGCGAGTATTGCCGTAACCGCCGCGACCGCTGCGTCGCCTGCCGGGTGCTGGTTGCGCAGTTGATCGCGCCACGCTGCCTGTCCGAGTGGCATGCCGGTGCTCAGCGTTTGTTCTGCAGTATCACCGCTGATAACTGAACCAAGATTAAATACCTGGTTGTCAGTGACAGCAAGCAGGTGTGTGATTTCGCGGCCGGAGCGGTTATGAAATTCAACTACACCGTTGGCTTGATAATCGGCGCTGACGGCAAAATCAATCACGTCGCTGCCCTTTGCCTTGAATTCGGTATACGCGCGAGCCTGCAGTGGTCTGGCAGTCGGTGTGGCGCCTTGTTGAAATACCCATGGTTCCAGGCGCGGGCCTGTCGCGGTATAGCGCTGGTTCGGTGTGGTAGCTGCCGGTCGCAAAAGCGGGTTGGCACCAATGGCATGAATTTCAAGTGGATCGGGGCGCGTGGACTGAGCTCGTAGCGTCAGGTGTAACAGTGCCGTACTACTGTTGGTGTTGGGTTCAATAACCGCAAGCGATGCAATGGTTGAGGTTTGCGGAAAAAGTATTTGGTGAAAGAGCGCCACGGCGGCGGCTGAAAAGCCAACAGGGATAGCAAACGCCAGCAGGTAATTGCGGTTGTTATCTCTGCGTGTGTACAGTGCCACAATTGCCAGATAAAACGCTGCAAACGCTATAATAGTAGCGTGGTTCGGGTAGTCCGGGCCCTGTTCTCGCATCAGTCTCGACATTGCTGACTTGCGGCGCTGGTCTGCGGATACGTCGTGCTGCAATGTCACCGGGCTGACCATCGACAGTTTCGCCACTCGCTGCATAAACGGTGTCATACCTGACCAGGATTTAAACGGCTCGGACGCAATATCAAACGTCAGTAATACAACATTGCCGCGGCCGTACTTGTGTTCAAGTACCAATGGTACGTTATCAATGTGATGCACAACGCGGCTGTCACCGGATGAGGCGCTAGGTTCAACTCGGCTCAGCCCGACAGGTTGCATTGAAGTCAGTAGGTGTTCGTCGTCTTCCACGCCAAACCCCAGTGCTCGGTGCAGCGCTCTGTTTGTTTCCAGTTGCTGTGTGCCGACCACCTTTGCCGGTAACAGTTGCGCAATGCGCGGTGTGCGCAAAATGGCGGTATCGTAGCCCCCGGATACCACCAGAGTTCCGCCGGCCATTATCCAGTTTCTGAGTGCGGAATACTGATTGGGCGCCAGTGCTCGCAGTGCGAGCCGATGCAGAATAATTGCTTCAACGCCATCGTATCCGTGCCAGTGTACTGGCAGAAAGCCGGGCAACGGGTAGACAACCTGTGTGCGATACGTGTCGCGATCATTCAGGTAGTCAAGATTAATGTCTCTGCCGGGCACGGCAATAAAGCGCTGTGGTGAAAGCCGGGAGTGCAGATCTACTGAGTGGCGGGCAACTATGCCGGCGCCGGTGACGATGCGTATCTGCAGCGGGTCTGTTACGCGTGAAAGATAAACCGTAAAGTGTAAGCGTTTCTGCGCACCACTTGCGAGTTCAAGGGGCTGTTGGTAGCGCGTTTTATAGTTAACCCGGGCTTGTGTGTCAGCCAAAACTATTTCAAGGTGGCCGGTAACTGCGCTGCCGGTATTGCGTACCGTAACGGTCACCGGTGTCCAGTTATCGAGCTGAATACGCTGCTGAAATCCAACACTCGCAACAATGTCAATGCTGTGCG